>NZ_CP029797.1:1807932-2128018 GCF_003268595.1 Paraliobacillus zengyii
GATTCCATAACTATTGTTATGGGTCTTTTTTTATGGAAATCATTCATAATTGTCCACTTATTGGGGCATACTAAAGTATTATTTACGATGGGAGGACATTTATTTGAGTGAGACTAATAAAACAATATCCGTTTTCGGACTAGGTGGTTTGAGTGAGATTGGGAAAAACATGTACGCTATTGAATATGGTGAAGCTATTTTTGTAATTGATTGCGGAAATAAATTTCCTGATGAAAGTTTATTAGGGATTGATTTAATCATTCCAGATATTACGTACTTAGTAGATAATAAAGATAAAGTGAAAGCACTAATTGTTACACATGGACATGAAGATCATATTGGGGCTATTCCCTTTTTTCTAAAAAAACTACAGGTACCTGTTTATGCAACCAGTTTCACATTAGGGTTAATTGAAATTAAATTAAAGGAGCACAAATTATTAAGAGAAACAGACTTGGTTGAGATTGATTCACACACCGAGTTGGAGTTTGATCAAATGGAAGTAAGCTTTTTTAAAGTTAGTCATAGTATTCCAGATTGTCTGGGTATTGTGTTCAAAACACCAGAGGGAAATATTGTGCATACTGGTGACTTTAAGTTTGATTTAACGCCTGCAAATGATCGGAAATCAGATATTCACAAGATGGCTGAGATTGGTAGAGAGGGAGTACTACTTCTTTTATCAGAAAGCACTAATGCTGAACGTTCTGGTTTAACACCATCTGAACAACTAGTTGGTGAGCACGTTATTGAAGCTTTTGAAAAAGCAGAGCGTAAAGTTATTATTTCAACTTTTGCATCAAATATTTATCGCGTACAACAGGTTGTAGATGCGGCACAAGTAACAGGTCGTAAACTTGCACTTCTTGGTCGGAGTATGTTGAATGTTGTAGAAGTCGCAACCCAGCGTGGTTATTTAGATATTCCAGATGATATGTTGATCGATCAAGCTGAAATTAATGATCTGCCTCCCGAGAAAGTAGCGATTCTTTGTACGGGAAGTCAGGGTGAACCACTTGCAGCACTATCACGTTTATCTACTGGTAACTTTAGAGGTGTTGATATTCTTGCTGATGATACAGTGATTTTTGCTGCTGGACCAATACCAGGCAACGAAACTAATGTTACACGAATTGTAGATAATTTATTTTTGATTGGTGCTAAAGTGATTTATGGTGCTGAGAGTTCATCTGGTTTACATGTATCGGGACATGGTTATCAAGAGGATTTAAAATTGATGCTTACATTTATGCAACCAAAATATTTCATTCCAATCCACGGTGAATATCGCATGCTATATAAACATCGATTATTAGCAGAATCAGTTGGAGTAGAGAAGAGCAACACATTTATTCTTAATAACGGCGATGTTGTTGATCTTGATGACTCTATTGCACGACAAACGAGAACAATACCAGTGGGAAATACATACGTCGATGGGATTGGAATCGGTGGTGTAGGAGAAGTGGTTTTGCGTGATCGCAAACAGCTGTCTGAAGATGGTATGTTAGTTATTGTCTTAACGATGAGTAAGAATGATAAGAAACTCATTTCATCACCAGATACTATTTCTCGTGGATTTGTTTATATGAGAGATTCAGAAGAACTACTGGGAGAAGTGAATAATTTAATAACACAAACGGTTAAGGATTTTGAAAAGTCATCTAAAAGTCAGTGGAGTGCAATTAAACAAGATGTTAGGAAATCTGTAGGGAAATATATATTTAATCAAACAAAGAAAAAACCAATGATCCTACCGATTATTATTGAAGTTTAACTAAAAAAGATGGTACGCGTTATAAAGCGTAGCATCTTTTTGTTTGTATGACTTTTTAAGGTGGATTAAAAAACGCGCTTTGCTCCTTCGTAATAGTTAGACCAGTAAGCGTTATCCATGTCGTATTCCCAGATACCTTTAGAAGAAGTTGCAGAAACAAAACTATTTTCTCCTGTATAGAAACCAACGTGCGATATCGTACCTGGTTGATTTACTGCGAAAAACACTAAATCACCGGGTTGTAAATTATTTTTACTAATGGAGGTTCCTGTATGGTAAAGCGAACTTGATGTCGATCTGGTCATCTCCACATCATGCTGGTTAAACATGAAGTATACGAATCCACTACAATCAAATCCAGAGGGGTTAGTGCCTCCCCAAACGTACGGAACACCTGTATAATTTGACATATCATTCACTAAATCTTGTTTTATGACCGCATTCTCTAATTCTTGTTGTGTACTAGAATTTACTTTTCCGGTAATGGGTAGTTGATATGCTTGTTGGAATGCTGTAATTGCTCGTACTGTATTTGTGTCATCAACTCCTGTAACATCTCCATTGTAAAATCCTAGTATCTTTAAATTTGCTTGTACCGATTCTAATTGCGTATTGATTTGTTCTAGATTAGGTGGGGAAGAGATTCCGTCGACACCACCCATTGGTAGTTGAATTTGTTGACCGATATAAATTGTATCGCTTATCAAATTGTTCGTAAGCTTTAATTCGGCAACCGATATGTTGTATTGTTTCGCAATTCCAGACAGTGTATCTCCGGAAACTACAGTATAATTGCTTTGAACGGTGGGTATTTGGTTTGATGACACACGTGGCATTTTTAATGATTGTCCTGTATATATCAGGTCCGATAAAAGGTTATTTAGTTGCTTTATTTGAGAAACTGTTGCATGGTATTGTTTTGCTAATCCTGATAATGTATCCCCTGCTGTTACTTGATGTGTACTGGATAAATCAGGCGACGATTGTTGACCTGTAGAAGATGGTATTTGTAACATTTGCGTAACATATATCATATCCGAAGATAACTGATTAATTTGTTTTATTTCATCTGTTGTTGTGCGATGTCTTTTGGCAATTTGAGATAATGTATCTCCTGGTTTTACTTGATAAGAAATGGTTTCTATTTCGATGTTTTTTTGAGTTGGAATGGATAAAACTTGTCCAATATAAATCGTGTTAGCTGATAAATTATTTTTTTGCTTAATCAAGTCGACAGATGTATTATATGTTTGCGCAATTTTGAACAAGGAATCGCCACTTTTTACGCTGTAAGTACTAGGGTCTTCTATAGCTGTCAGTTTATTAGGTAGAGGAGCTTTTGTACTTGCAGATACTTCCGTTTCATTTGCAAACGCAAGTGTCATTACTAAAATAGAACCTAAAAAAACTTTAATTGTATTTACCTTTTTATTGGGATAACGATCTGCTACATAATCCTTCATGTTCTCATTTGTTTTAGAAGAATTCATATTGTCTGTTCCAAGTTCACTAGAAAATTCAGTGAAGTTCTGATCTAAAAAGAGAATGACTGTATATCCTTCCTGATCTTTTTCTAATCTATGACTTCTTATAAAGTCCATTCTAAAAATCACCACCTATTCTTTTAGAATGCCAATAAAGTTAGGAGAATATCAGAGGAAAATTTATCAATTTTCACAGTAGTGTGTTACATACAACAGGAAAAAATATAAGTGTTATATTAGAATAAAGAGGTTATCGCGTAGTATAGTGGATACAAAAGAATAGTTAGCTGAAGTAACTAAATTTAAAGGAGAAGCGAATAATGGATGAATCAAATTCACAATATAAAGAAGAACTTTTATTACAGGCGGTAAAGACACAATATTCTATCTTACGCTTATTGGATAATACTTTATACGAAACGTATCAATCAGAAAAACGACTACCGGAAGATCAGCAAAATACAGATTTAATAAATCTAGCTTATCAAATTAGAAACATTGTCGGTAAAAAACCAAAGTTGAAGGAAGTATATAAAAAGTTAGAAGATGAGTATGGTATTCATTTAAATTAATTAATTAGAAGGGGAATTAGGACCAAGCATAATATATGCTTGGTCCTAATTTGATCTTTCAGCTTTCTTTTGTAAGTTTCTTTTTCTGTCTCTTCTGTGGTGTATTATATGCTTTGAGCATTTGCAATAAGTCATCACGATTCAATAATGTAACGCTTTTTAAGTGTGCTTGTAGGATTGCGTCACTTGTGTAATCTCTATTTGTAACGATCCATTTCTTGTTAGCGTTATAATTCTCTGCAGCAAGAACAAGTTCCTTAACTGCTGAAGCACCGATTTCAATTGATCTTCGTTTAGCTTGAACAACTATTACATCTTTTTCCTTTTTTAAAAGTAAGTCGGCACCAATTCCATCTGACTTTGGTATTTGTTTCACCTGATAGCCTTGCTGCTTGAATAAATGTGATAATAACTCCTCAAATTCGTCACTACTCATTTGATTAATTTCGTTAATCAGAAATTTTTTATTCTTAAAGTAGGCTGGCTTAGAAGAAAATACCATTATTCTTCTAAGCATTTGCTTTCCAATTAAATAAATGAAGTAAGAAATGGAAGTCAAGAAGAAAACTGTGAAAAAAGTATTTAAGATGTCACTTTCATTAAATGAGATTGCTAAAGTCAACATAAGCAGATTTGTTATTGAAAAGAATTTTACTTTGTCATTAAAATCCCAGTGTCTAAACATTTTTACCTTCAAAAATTGTTTTATGTAATATTTGAACATACTCATCACCTTCTATTGTTTAAGTGTTTTTATGTTCTCCATAATTTAATGAAATATACATAATAGATAGTTACCTCTTTACTTTCTTTGAAAATACCATTAAAATGCACGATAAGTTTCATTTATTAAATGATCGGAGTGAGCAAGATGTTTCAACTATATAAATATAGTATTCTTTTCGTATTTTCTATTGTTTTAGGCTTTGCTTTTAATATGTTCTTACTTCCTCATGAAATACTATCTGGTGGTGTAACGGGTCTTGCAATGATTTTTGGTTTATTAACCCCGATAAACAGTGGTATTTGGCTTGTGGTATTAAATGTACCTATTTTCATCATAGGTTGGTTGAAGTTAGGTAAGCAATTTATTATGAATAGTGTATTTTGTGTCTTTGTGACATCTATGTCGATGCAGTATATTCCTGTCGTAGAGATAACCGACGATGTATTATTATCCTCGGTGTTCGGAGGGGTTATTATAGGTATTGCAGTTGGCCTAATCGTACGTTTTTATGCTTCATCTGGTGGTGCTGATATTATTGGACTCGTTATCACGCAAAAACATGATATTCCACTTGGCGGAATGATATTCGGTTTAAATAGTATTGTCGTCTTTATTTCTGGATTTATTTTTTCTTGGGATCTTGCCTTATATACAATGGCATCCATTTATATTAGTGGAATTGTAGTTGATCGAGTGCATACACGTCATATTAAATTAAGTTTAATGGTCGTATCAAGTAAAGGTGATGTGTTAAAAGATGAGTTAATAAAAAATTTGATAAGAGGTATTACAGTTATGAACGGTGAAGGGGGTTATTCTAATTCTCAAAGAAAAGTATTATACACTGTGATTTCTCGCTACGAACTAGCATTAGTTAAGTCTTTAATTAAGAAAGTAGATGACACTGCTTTTGTGAGTATTACTGAAACGGTTGAGGTAATGGGTAACTTTAGGCGAAATTAATAAAAAAAAACATACTAAATTAAATATAAAAGGGATCAGGACTACAAGTCGAAGTGTTTTGGTTGCAGTTCCTGACCCCTTTATAGAAATTGGACTTTGTTATTTTTGAATCAATATACCTACCATTTCTACTTACCAGTAAGGATATGGATAATATCCTGGATAGACTGGGGATACATAAGGTAATAAGGACAGGGCGGCTAAACTTGCCAATGGAAACCTTCTAGGTCTGTAACGTCTATATCTTCTTGATGGGTGACCATAGCCATAGCTACCATATCTGTTATTTTCTGCGTCATCTTCGAGCATATCTTCACCAACCAATACCGTAACATTACTAAGATCTACATTAACAATTATCCCGTCAAAAGAACTTCCATCTTGATGGTTAAGAAGAACATGGTGATGCATAAAATTTTCACAGGAATCATGCATATTTCTATATTGGTATTGTTCAGCGTTGTTCAGATCTTGGTGTTCAACATTCACTTCTTCTTCAACTCCTTTCAAAATATAGGATATTCATCTAGTGGATGTAAGTGCCTGTTCTTGATCAGAAAGATGTAAAAGCATTGCGTGCAATATGTCAAAAGATAGAATAATAAGATTTAAAAATCCTAAATATTTACTAATATAGTTTAAAATCAGACAGATACGCTATTCCTTTATACCTATTGCTATCTAAATCCGATCATTTACTGGACAAGATTAGCCGTCTGTCATAGACTATATAGTTGTCTATTAAAAAGTAGAAGAGGTGCGTTTAAATTCATGTTACATAACCCAACAGGAAAAGAGCGGTTAGCATTAGCTTTTCTGCTCAGTATGCTCGGGATACTAGGTCCGCTTAATATTGATATGTATTTGCCTAGTTTTCCAGATATAGCAAGTGATTTAAATGCCAGTGCTCCACTTGTTCAATTAAGTTTAACAACATGTTTAATCGGTCTTGCAGTTGGTCAAATAATTGTAGGACCAATTAGTGATGCACAGGGGAGAAGGAAACCTTTATTAATATCGATTTCCTTATTTGCATTAGCATCGGTACTATGTGCAATTGCGCCGAATATAACTACCTTAATACTAGCTCGATTTTTACAAGGACTTACTGCTTCTGCTGGAATTGTTCTATCGCGTGCTGTCGTCCGTGATGTCTTTACTGGAAGAGAATTCACGAAATTTTTTGCGCTATTAATGGTCATTAATGCAGCAGCACCAATGATTGCCCCAATGACGGGTGGTGCCATCTTATTACTACCGTTTGCAAGTTGGAATACAATATTTTTCTTTTTAGGTTTATTAGGTTTCATTATCGTGGTCACAGTAGCAATTCGGTTAAAAGAAACCCTTTCAGTTGAGAAAAGAATTCCAAGTTCATTAGGACATTCTATTCGTACAATGGGTAATTTAATGAAGGATCGTTCCTTTATCGGGTATGCATTAGTTGTAGGTTTTGTTCATGGAGGCAGTTTTGCTTACGTATCAGGAACGCCGTTTGTTTATCAGGGAATCTATGATGTATCGCCACAAGTTTTCAGCGTTTTATTTGGTATAAATGGTTTAGCAATTATAACAGGTAGTTTTACTATTGGACGTTTAGGTGGCATTATTCATGAAAGGAAATTGTTGCGAATTGCGGTTATTATTGCTGTCAGTGCGACTTCATTGTTGCTTATTATGACAATCATTCAAGGTCCATTAGCAATGCTTGTCCTATCAATTTTCATTTACATGACCGCAATGGGCATGGTATTGACAAGTTCATTTACACTCGCAATGGAAAAGCAAGGGCACCGCGCAGGTAGTGCAAGTGCTGTATTAGGTATGTTCCCTTTATTGCTTGGTTCTTTTGTTTCCCCACTTGTGGGTATTAATGAAACGACAGCCATACCAATGGGCGTGATATTATTTATTACATCTTCTATTGGCGCAGTTGCATTCTTTACTTTAACTAAAAATCAAACAGTTCAAGAAGTAGAAATAGGGGGTTAACTCCTATTTTTTTTGGATAATTTGTTGATCAAGTACATATCCTAAACCTGTTGATCGGGGAGGTGAACGATATGGAAAACCAATACAACAACAATCAAAAAGGTGGAGCGAAGAAAGCTGCAAAGGCTGTTAAAAATACGGCTGGTGTTGCTTTTGAAGCTGCTGAAAATACAATCCAAGCAACAGAAAACATTGCAATGAATGCTGTTGACCAAACCGCTAACCTTGTAGATAAAACAACGAATTCAATGAAAAAAGATTCTAACCAACAAAACAATAAATAATTGATAGTATTTTTACGTAATACCCTTCACTCCATTAATAGAGTGAAGGGTATTACATACATAGTAAAATTATCTAGGAGAGTAAATCATGGACTTATATCAAATCAAGAATATGATTATTGATGATGAACAATATAGCGAAGAATCCATAACAGTGGATTTCACTAATAATAATAAACGCTACAGTATCACGTTAAATAAAGCAGATTTGGAGGTTGTTAATACTTGGGTATTTGAGAATAACACATCTATTCCTGCAAGTTTGCCAGATGAGATTATTAAATCAATAAAAGAAGATGTGAAAAAACAGATTAACTAACCTAAGCCTTTCTGTTTGTTTCCTTGTTTTTAAGGTGCTACTATTATAAGGGAATAATCAAGAGAAAGAAGGGACAGAGCTAAATGTCACATACAAATATACCTGTATCTGTCTTAAACTTAGCGCCTATTAGAGAAGGTCAGGGAGCTAAAGATGCAATAGATGATATGGTTCAACTGGCACAAGCAACAGAGAAAATGGGCTATAAACGCTATTGGATAGCAGAACACCACAATACACCAACATTAGTAAGTTCAGCTACTTCCATTTTAATTAAACATACTTTGGAACATACAGAACACATTCGTGTTGGTTCTGGTGGCGTCATGCTTCCTAACCATGCACCACTAGTAGTAGCTGAGCAATTTGGTACGATGGCTACCATCTATCCAAATCGTTTAGACTTAGGTTTAGGTCGCGCACCTGGAACTGATATGATGACCGCTAACGCGTTGAGGCGATCGGGTAATGATACCGTCAATACTTTTCCAAATGATATTAAAGATTTACTTACTTATTTTGGACCAGAAGAAGGACAAGGATATATTAAAGCACATCCAGGGGTAGGTACACGTATTCCGCTTTATATTCTTGGATCATCAACAGATTCAGCTGTATTAGCAGCCAAATTAGGTTTACCATATGTATTTGCTTCACACTTTGCGCCAAAACATATGGAAGAAGCGATTGCTATTTATCGTGACCGTTTCGAGCCTTCCGAATACCTTGATGCTCCTTATATGACTGTCTGTCTAAATGTAATTGCAGCTAAAAGTGATGCAGAGGCAGAATTTCAATTAACAACCATGCAACAATTTTTCTTGAATATTGTACGAGGTACTAAAAATCCATTAAGCCCTCCTGTTAAAGATATGGATCAGATATGGGGACCGCAAGAGAAAGCAATGTCAAGTTCAATGTCAAGTGTAGCTTTAATTGGTGGAAAAGACACAATAAGAAAACAATTGACGAATTTTCAGGAGAAATATAATGTAGATGAAATAATGGCTGTATCTTATATATATGATCCAGAAGTACAAAAGCGGTCGTATGAAATCTTTAAAGATGTAGTAGATGGTAATTAAGGATTGCGGTCTTAGTTTAAGTTAAATAAATTTATTTTTTATAAAAAGAGGTCAGAAACTAGGGGCGAATGTCTCGCTAGTTTCTGACCTCTTTACATTATATTATATTAGTTGAAACTTTCGCATTACTCTTTTTATCTTTTTCAAATGTCTGTTCTTGAATTGCTTCCATATCTGGTTCTTTTAAGAATAGTGTACAAAAGAAACAAATAACTGCAGCACAAGCTATTGTTACAAAAAAGAATCTAGGACTTACAAAACTAAAGATAGTTAAAAATACTGTACCACCAATATTTCCATAAGCGCCGACCATACCGGAAACTTGTCCTGTTACACGTTTCTTAACAAGTGGAACCATGGCATATACAGCACCCTCACCTGCTTGAACAAAAAACGAGCAACACATTGTGATAGCAATGGCAAGACCTATTGGCCAACCTGATTCAATTTGAGACATACCGATGTAACCTAGAGCTAGTCCAAGCATTAAGATATTTAGGGTCTTTTTTCGTCCGAATTTATCACTTAACCAGCCACCACCGGGACGTGACATGAGATTCATAAAGGCAAAACTACTGGCAATTAAACCAGCCTGTGCGATACTTAGTGTAAATGTTTGTTCAAAGAAAAATGGTAACATCGATACAACAGCAAGTTCCGATCCAAATGTGCAAAAGTAAGAAAAGTCTAAAATAGCTACTTGTTTAAATGCGTATTTTTCCTTCTCTGGTACACCATTCTTTAGTGTTTCTTTATTTACATCCCAAATTTTATAAACATTTAATAATAGGAAAAATAATAAAACTCCTAGAACAGTAAATGCAATACCATCACTAATAAAATTTAATTGCCAGCCTAGTCTATAAGTTAGAAAACCAAGAATACCGTATACTGGAATTGTCATTATAATGAGACCGACCATATCTTTATGACTGGTAATCTCTAATGCGCCACTTTTCTTGGGTCGTTTGTATTCTATGCCTTCTGGCGTATCACTGACTATTCGCTTAAATATAAATCCGTAGCCAAGTGCAATAAGCCCTGTTAAAGCAATTGCAATTCTCCAACCATTGTCACCACCGAAAATGACTGCTAATGTTGGTAAAATAATTGCGGCTGCAGCAGAACCGAAATTCCCCCAACCACCATAGATTCCTTCTGCTAAGCCTACTTGTTTTGAAGGGAACCATTCAGAAACAAGTCGAATACCAACAACGAAACCTGCTCCGATAATTGCTAGAAACATTCGAGAGATCATTAATTGAATAAAGGAATCTGATAGAGCGAAAGCGAAACAAGGAATACTCAATATCATTAATAAGTTAGAAAATACTTTTTTTGGACCAAACTTGTCAACTAACATACCAATTAATACTCGAGCAGGTATTGTTAGTGCAAGGTTTGCTATACCTAAAATAGCTACTTGATCATTTGTTAAATTAAATGTTTCTTTTAAGGTAGAGATGAATGGAGCCATGTTGAACCAGACAACAAACGTAATGAAAAATGCTAACGTAGTAAAACTTAATACTTTTCGATTTCCTTTGTAAATGTTTTTATCCATATTTGCTTCCAATTTGAAATCCACCTTTCAATTACTTTCTGTTGCTCTTATTCTAATGGATTAAAAGAGGTATTCAATAAACATGTTATATTATCTTACAGACAAAAGCAGAAATGAAAGTTGTTTTGTCAGAGTTTGTAAACACTTACACCGTTGACTTGTATGTAAAAATCAGTGTCTATAATTCGGAATATTTAGATTTAACGAAAAACTGTTAATTTACCAAATATAATTGTATTTCATTATTTCGATTTTTGTTAAAAACTATTTCTTTGTGATGCATGCGTTTATTTACTATATTATGAATAAAAATTTCATGGTACAATAAATATGTACTAAACTGCATGAGATAGACTCATCTTAATAATGGGAGTTGTACCTATTTGACCTCATGGTTTAAAGGAGGAAAAAGAATTGAATGATGAAAAGAGACTACAAAAAGAAGCTATGAACGTACTCAAACAAACAAGTCGGACGTTTTACATACCAATTACTTTATTGGAATCTACATTAAAAAGAACCGTAGCTTCTGCATATCTTTGTATGCGTGCAATTGATGAAATTGAGGATCATGAAATGCTTGAACCTGAAATAAAACAATATTTATTGAATTCTATTAGTATGCTATTAAAGAATGAATTTGATAATGAGAGATATGAGCAACTACTAGAGGAATATAAAGCTTTATTACCTGAGGTTACCTTACGTCTTGGAGATTGGCTTCATATATGCCCCCAAGGTATAGTTGATCAAGTAAAAGAGTCGACTAGTATAATGGCCGCTGGTATGGGCAAATGGGCGATGAAAGATTGGCAAATCACTAGTAAGGAAGAACTTGACGATTATACGTATTATGTAGCCGGACTAGTTGGTGTGATGTTATCAGATATTTGGAAATGGTATGACAACACGGAAACAGATAAAGAATTAGCGATTGCTTTTGGTAGAGGTTTGCAATCTGTTAATATATTACGGAACCAAGAGGAAGATAGTGAACGCGGGGTTAGTTTTATGCCGGATAATTGGAATCGTGACGACATGTTTCATTATGCAACAACGAATCTTAATTTAGGTCAGGAATACATAAAAGATATTAGTAATCGTAATATTCTGATTTTTTGTAAAATCCCTTTGGCTCTCGCAAATAAAACATTAAAAGCGTTAAAAAGCGGAAGAGAAAAGATCACCAGAAATGAAGTAGAATCTATCGTGGATCAGGTAACTACTGAGTAGAGATATTTTCCTTTTAACCTAAAACATAAAATTAGACTTCTTGCTAGTAAAAGCTTAGAATTAAATTATCTTGTTTTCGAGATGATTTACTTTAAATGAGGGGGATATGAAATGTTAAAAATAGGTATTATTTTAGGAAGTGTCCGTCAAGGACGTAATGGAGAAGCGGTAGCTAACTGGACGTATGATTTTGCAACAAATCGTAACGATGAGGCTTCATATGAGATTGTTGACTTAGTGGATTATAACTTACCATTTTTAGGGGCGGCAGTACCCGAAGCTGGTAAACAAGAGGCGGAAGCGGCTATCAAGGCATGGTCAGAAAAGATTGCCTCGTTTGATGGGTATATTTTTGTTGCACCAGAATATAACCATTCAATAGGTGGTGCTTTGAAAAATGCACTAGACTACTTGAATCCAGAAATAAATAATAAAGCTGCAGGCTTTGTTGGTTATGGTGGAATGGGTGGTGCGAGAGCATATGAAAACTTACGTTTAATCTTAGGTGAATTACAAGTCGCTGATGTGCGAACTGCTATTGGATTTTCATTAATGACTGATTTTGAAAACTTTAGTGTATTCAAACCGGCAGATTACCATGCAGCTAATGCCAATGAGATGCTTGATCAACTCATTTCATGGAGTGGAGCATTAAAAACGATTAGAAAATAAAAAGACAAGAAAACTTTCGTGCTACATGTGCATGGAAGTTTTTTTGTTGATATTGTAAATGATATAATAGAAAATAAATATGGTTTTTATGTTAAAGTTATATATAGCTAGATAATGTAGTTCATAGTTTAGGAGCTTGGATATGGAAAAAAGTAAATACTCAAGATTCATGTCGTTTACAAGAGATGAATGGGCTAAGTTTCGCTCAAATACGCCGCTAACTATCTCACAATCTGAAATTAAATTCCTACACGGAATAAATGAACAGATATCTTTAGAAGAAATAATCGATATATATTTACCACTAATTCGATATTTGTCCTATAGAATGGAAGCAGTTAAAAAAACAGATAAAGTTAATGAAGCATTTTTTCAACAGGATATTAAGAAAGGTCCTTTTATTATTGGTGTAGCAGGAAGTGTTGCAGTAGGAAAAAGTACGACGTCAAGAATTTTAGAATCTTTACTGTTAAATTCACCTAATCAACCAAAAGTTGCTCTCATTACAACAGACGGCTTTTTATTTCCAAACGATGTTCTTGAGGCTAAAGGAATTATGAATAAAAAGGGTTTTCCTGAGAGTTATGATATAAAAGCTTTGATTACTTTTATGAAACAAGTTAAGTTAGGCGAAAAAAAGCTTCAAGCACCAATATATTCACATGAAAAATATGATATCATACCAGATCAATACATAGACATTAATGAACCAGATATTGTAATCATTGAAGGAATAAATGTTTTACAGACATCAAAATCCATAGGTGAACGTACACCAAATATTTTTGTTTCAGACTTTTTTGATATTTCGATTTATGTGGATGCAGATGAACCTGATATTAGGAAATGGTATATTGAACGTTTTAAAATACTGAAAAATACCGCTTTTGCTAAAAAGAATTCTTATTTCAATAAATATGCGGAGCTTTCTGATCAAGAAACGGAAGTTATTGCAAGAGATATTTGGAATAAAATAAATAAAAAGAACCTTAAACAGAATATAAGACCAACGAAAAAGCGTGCTGATATTATATTAAAGAAAGGAGAAGATCATCGGGTATCTTCTGTTAAAATACGTAAAAGATAGTGCTGAGATAAATACCACTATTTTCGTTTAAGTCTCTAAGAGAATGAATAATTACTCATTTGACATCTTTAAAGAATTAGACGCAAAGTTATTACAAAGACATAATCGTCTACATGTACCAAATGATATTTATCGACTGAGCTTTCTCGTATGTTCACTCTATTGACTTTGTTGAAATATGATGTGATAATTTTAAAGGATCGCTAGTAATCTGGTAATCCATAATATAGTTTTATTGGTGAAAATTTTTAGTTAATCTTAATTATTTCTGGCATGATTTAAGTCATGCACTATTTTTTTACAACAATAGAACAAACAAAAGAAAGAGGGATATTATTGGAAGGAAAAAGTAAACGATTTTCAAAAAAAACAATTTGGCTTACTGTTATTATAGCTGTCATAATAGTTGGAGGAACGATCACAGCTACAACATTTCTCACCAAAACGTCAAAACAAGCCTACTTTTTGGCCGAACTGAATGCAGCTAATTTCATGACAGAAGTGGTAGAGGACCGTTATAGTGATGAATTAGATTGGGCAGAAAAAATAAAAGAAACGCCAAGTGAATCCAATTTAGAGCTTTCAGCTGAATTTAATGATCCATCTGGTTATGATTCAACAGGAATGCAAGAACTTATTAATAATTCTACTATATCTGTAATGAGCGGTTTAGATCCAGAGAATAAAGAAATGAAATTTAAAGGTTCGATCAACGTAGGTGAAATTTCAATCGAGGATATTGAATTTTATCTTACATCTGATAGAATGCTGGCTTCGTTATCATTTCTTGATCAATATGTACAAGTAAAAGAAAGCGAAATTGGTACCTTACTATATGAAATAGATCCAATGAGTTATACAGGAGAAGAAGAAATTGAGTTTGATCCTTTCTTTGATCAAACTGTGCTAAGTGAGGAAGATAAAGAACATTTCCAAGATACATATATCAAAATGGTTTATGAAGAACTACCTGATGATGCCTTTACTTCAGAAGATGAAACAATAGAAGTTAATGGGGATTCAATTGCGACGTCAAAGGTTACACTTCAATTATCTGAAGAAAAGATAAAAGATATTATGAATAAAGTACTCACTGAAGCTGAACAGGATGAGACGTTAAAAGAAATTATTCAAAATCAAGCTACCTTTGATACTATTTCTACTAATTCTGATGAACTTGCCCAAATTACCGAAGACTTTGAAGCGGAAATCTCTAAGGCAAAAGAAGCAATAAATGATTTTAGTATTCCTGGTGGATTGACTTCTACGTTGTGGATAAAAGATGACCTTATAGTTCAACGTGATTTTTCTATGGAAATGGGACCTTCTGAATCGGAGTTAATGGTGTTTAGTTTAATGGGTACACAATTAATGAATGAACAAAACCAAACGTTTGATTATGAGTTAGCAGTAACAGATGAATTTGGAACAAATACAATTAATTTAAATGGTGATTTATCTTGGCAAGATAATGTTGCAGATGACCATATTACCCTTTCAGCAAATGCTTTTGAATTATCCTATACAGGAACGGAAGAATTAAATGATGGAACGAGAAATTTTGATCGTAGATTAACTTTTCAAGATGAATCTTCTTCTCCGATGGAAGTAATCTGGAACGGAACATCTACTTATAATAATGATCAAACAAATACGGAACAGTACCTATCTCTTACTGGTGAAGGTATAAGTGAGAATGACTTTAAGTTACATATTAATTCCAATTCAAAATTAGTAAAAAGCTTAGATATCGATACAGAATCAATGGATGTCGTGAATTTAGGTACGATGAGTTCAGATGAAATCGACACATTTATGATGGATGAAGTAACACCTCAGTTTCAGCAATGGCTGGCAGAGTTTTATGGATCAATGTTTGATGCTGGTGCTGGTTTTTAATGAACGGAAGTGTTTATAATGTCTAGTTTAAAGAGAATTTTATTTTTTATAAAACATTATCAGAAACAGCTACAAAAGAAGTGGAAGTCTATTCCTCTTCTTTTGTTGTTTCCAATTCTAATTGTTGGTTTGTGTTTTACTATTGTTGTCACTCTGCTATTACCGAGCGAAAATAAGCCTATAGAAGTAGGTTTGATCGATTTAGACCAATCTGAGGAAACTACAATGTTAGTCAATGTGATTGATGATTCCTCTTTATTGGGTTCTTACATACATATTAGCAAATACACGGAAGAAGAGGCAGATCATGCAATAGAGCAAGGTACCATTAGTACGTACATTATGTTTCCAGAAAACTTCACAGATGATTTATATAATGGAAACTCTGTAGGTGTTTCCATCATTGGTAATCCTGATATGCCAATAGATAGTTACATGATTAAAGAACTCATTGATAGTATGACTAGATATATTGCATCGGCACAAGCAAATATATTAACGATAGATAAATATGCAAAGCAATTACCAATAGACAATCAAAAAAGACAAGAAATACTAATGGAACAGTTTAATCAATTTTTACTATTTACCGTATCAAACGATAAAGTGGTTTATGAAAAAGAAATAACGAACTTAACAACCACTTCACCAATCGAATTCTTTTCACTTTCCGGTTGGTTTGTGATATTTACAATATGGATTATTGCAATTTATATTGTATTAGGAAAAGATGAGAGCTTGTCTTTGTGGAACCGAATGCGTTTATATGGTGTAACTATGTTACAACGGCTTATTTCTCGATTAATTTTATCACTATTTTACGGGTTTATATTAGCAATAGGTGGATTTTATCTCTTTATACAAGTAATGGATATAGAATTTTATCTTATTGACTATGCAAGAATTGGAATGTTAGTTAGTTTTTTCTGTACATTGTTTTTAGTCGGTTTATCATTTATTGACTTATTAATAAAATCAAAGAAATTAGCACTAATAATACAGCTCTTTTATACTAGTAGTGTATTATTTATGAGTGGATCGATTTTACCAACTTTGTATTTTCCAGAAGATGTGAAATATTATCTACCATACTTATTTTCAGCAGAGACATTTTATTGGTTAACTGAGATAGCGATTAAGGGACGAATGTATGTTGATTACACATTACTTTTCCTACTTGTTGTCATTAGTGTAGCAACTTTAATTGCACTAGCTATGTGGAAGGAGCGTCGACATAGATGAAAGCAATTTTATATACGCGCATAATACATTGGAGTAAACACCCTGTTAGTATGATATGTTGGCTTCTGTTACCAATTATTGCAACATGTACATTTTTTTCAGTAACAGATCTATGGCAAAGTGAAACACAAATTCCAGTTGGGCTAGTAAATGAGGATGAGTCTATTATGGCTGAGAACTTATCTCAATCAATAGGTGATATACCTCTTCTTGCTGTTAAAGAAATGAATAAGGATCAAGCATTGGTTCAACTCGAACAACATGAATTAGACAGCGTTTTTATTATTAAAGATGGTTATCAAGATAGTATCCAGAGCAATAGTCGTAATCAAGTAATAACGGCTTATATATCTGATATGTCCATAGCATATATTCCGGTAAAAGAAGCAATTACCTCCTTTGTTCAGCAAGACGCTGGTAACTCAAAAGCTGCACATGTTGTTGACCAGTTAGTAACACAATATGGAGGAAATATAAGCTGGGAGTGGGAAGAAATTGTCGTAACGAGTAATGAGATTCGGGAGGAAGAGGCGTTATTACATTCAACTTTTTCTTTTTATAATCAAAAGGATCCAAAGCAACAAGACAGTAGTATTTCCTTATGGAATGTTTGGGGGATTTGGTCCTTTTTTGCTTTATTAACAACTTTTTATATTTACGACTGGGTTATTAAAGAAAGGCGATCTACTGTTAAAGTTAGATTGTCTCTTTTAAAGATCTCTTTTAGATCATATATGATTGGAAATGCCTTTATTTATCTAGCTTTATTAAGTCTATTTGATGTAATAAATGCTGCGCTTCTCGTTATTTATTTTGAGCAAACAATAAACTTTGTACAAATAATGACGTTAGTGAGTTTTCGTTTAACGATTAGTATAGCAGCTTTCTTGTTTGCACTATATTTCCAAACAACCTTTATATATTATGTTTCTTCTATGCTTGTAACTATATTTTTTTCTATCATCGGAGGATCTCTCATATCAATAGAAGGAGTAACAAATCGTTGGCCGTGGCTAACCTATGGAAGTCCAATTTATGCCTTTTTAGAAGGTTGGATTATCAATCCTTGGCTTATTGTTCTACTTGTCCTGCTCTTTATTTGGTACTGGAGAAAGGAGAAAATCAATGCTTAAAGTAAATGATCTATCAAAACATTTCGGTTCTAAACAAGTACTGACAAATGTCTCCTTTCAAATAAACAAGGGAGAAGTAGTAGGTTTAGTTGGCGAAAATGGTGCGGGGAAATCAACATTGTTAAGCACGCTAGCAACACTGCTTTCTCTTGAAAAAGGCGCGATAATTTATAATGATCTTGATTTTGCTTCGGATAAACAGAAATTTAGGAAAAAAATCGGTTATATCCCACAAGAAATTGCTATATGGGAGGAATTTACTGTCGAAGAAAACATGGTTTTTTTTGAACAGTTATCATGGGAGAAAAAATCCAAGAAGCAGCTCAGACAAATTTGCCTAGATATGAAACTGACGCATTGGAAAGAAAAAGCAAAGACTCTATCTGGTGGAATGAAGCGTAAATTAAATATTGCGATTAGTCTTATCCATGATCCAGAAATTTTACTATTAGATGAGCCAACCGTTGGAATAGATTTGCGCTCAAGAAAAGAAATTGGCAGCTATCTTTATAATTTAGCTAAAGAAAAAGATAAAATTATTATTTATACCTCGCATGACATGGAAGAAATAATTTCTTTTTGTGATTACATCTTTTGTATTGGGGAGGATCCCTTTTACAAGGAGATATTAGAAGATAAAGGTAAACCTGTTTTCGTGTTATAAAATGTAGTTTATTGAGGGTGGAAAGGGAAATGCTGACCTTGCAATTATTATAGTATAAATCAAAGAAGGGAGTGTTTAATTTGAATAATGAAAAGATTGAAAAGTTGAGACGATTAAAAAATATCCTGTTTTCTATAATGATAATCTGTGTTGTTTCCTTACTAATATTTCGGTATTTTGATTTAGATACTTTAGCAGACTATGCATATGCAGTGGCTCCTATCGCTGGAATTTGTGTGATTGTACTTAATAGAGTATTAAGAAAAGAATTAAATAAGAAATAAACAGTGTTAGTATTTAAGTGTTTTAAATCACAGCAGTGATAATAATTATCATATATAATTGGAATAGATAAATTATTAAATTATAGGAGCTGCTAACTAGTGAAAAAAAATAATATAAATGACTTTGTAGAATTTAAAACAGATAGTTTAACAAAACGTGTAGTAATCAAGGATGGTAAGATGACAGTATTCATTCTAAACTTTAAACCTGGCCAATCATTACCAGCGCATAAGCACCCAGGATCGAATGTGCAATTATTAGTTTTAGAAGGTAATGGGGAATTTAATATTGATGGAGTAACTGTTGGGGTAGAAAAGAATGACACGATTTTTATTGGCGGGGACGAGGAGCTTGCTTTTTTAAATAATGGATCTGAGAATGTAAGTCTTTATGTAGTACTAAATAATATTCCGGATGATAGATATGCTGAAAATTTTAGATAATATGTGGAATTAATCGTAAATGTTAGGTAACAAATGGACAATTGTCTTTTTGTCGCCTAACATTTTTTTAGTTATCATTTCATATAGGTAATTGTTATACTGTGAACAAAGGGGGAATTCCATGAAAAAAAAGTTGGTTTTATTTTTAATTTTGGCATTGTTTTTAACACAAATGCCACTTGTTGGTACATACTTTTCAATTGTTAATACGTTACTACATGAAACAGGTCATGCATTGATGTCAATTATTACTGGTGGTAATGTACAATCAATATCCTTATTTTCAAATACGGAAGGCGTTACACTTGCTAGTCATCGCTATTGGTTTGGTGGTTTTTTAACTAGTGCAGCTGGGTATGTATTTGCATCTTTTATGGCCTTTTTATTTATGACATTGATTTATAAAAGAAAAAGCAACTATGTATTAGTAATTATATTAGGAATACTACTTATTAGTTTACTGTTTTGGATCCGTAACGCATACGGTCTATTCTGGATTATTACAATCATAATTGTATTTTCATGGGTTTTGGTTAAAGGTTCTAAATCAATTATAGATTATTCTGCACTATTCATAACCTCGTTATTATTAGTAGAGTCTGTAACTTCATCATTTGAAATTATGTACATTAGCTTAGTCTCACCTAGTAGAGCAGGAGATGCAACGAACTTAGCTAATATGACAGTACTTATTCCAACAATGGTATGGGGCGTTATTTTCTTTTTACAATCTCTCTTTTTCGCTAGATTAGGATTAAAAAGATACTTTTAAGTTTTATGTTAGGAGAATTCCAAACGCTTTTCTGGTAACTACAGTTTCTAAGCTTTACACTTATATAAGATAAGTATAGAAAGGATGAATGAAAATGGCACAAGAGATAAAAGGAAAAATTGCTTATATAACAGGAGCAAGCAGTGGGATTGGAAAGTCAACTGCACTTCAATTGGCTAAAGAAGGTGTAAATGTTGGACTCATTGCGCGCACAGAAACAAAATTACTTGAAGTAAAGAAAGAGGTTGAAACATTTGGGGTAAAATCTCATATAGTAATTGCTGATATTGCAAATATGGTAGAAGTAGATCAGGCAATTACAACACTTGAAAACAAACTGGGTCCAGCGGATATATTGATTAATAATGCTGGCATTGGATTGAGAGGATCATTTTTAGAGACTGAACCAGCAGATTGGAAACATACGTTTGAAGTAAATGTATTTGGTACGTATCATGTTACGCGTGCTGTGTTACCACAAATGATTAAAAAAGATCAAGGCGATATCATCACTATTTCATCTAGTAGTGGCTTAAAAGGTACAGCAGGTTCTACATCCTATAGTGCTTCTAAATTTGCGATTCAAGGAATGACAGAAGCTTTAATGCAGGAAGTGAGACGTAATAATATCCGCGTATTTACACTCAATCCAAGTTTAGTTGCAACTGAACTCGCTTTTGGTGATAACTTAGATGAAAAGAATGACGATAAGTTTATGCAACCAGAGGATCTTGCAGAATATATGGTTGCACAATTGAAATTAAATCCACGTATCTTTATCAAGCAATCCTTACAGTGGGCGACAAATCCATTTTAAATAAAAATGCTCATGTGTGTAAACTTTCTATAAGAACCAGTATATTTTGCTAAAACAATTAGCTAATAAAATGCGACTAACTATTAATTTTGTATAGTTAGCCGCATTTATATTCTATTTAGTTATAAAGTTTTCTGTGTAATAGGGCTGTGAATCTTCATTAAATGCGACGCCAACAGCAAGCGATTCAAATTCGGTTTTTAATATATTTTCTCGATGACCGAGTGAATTCATTAAACCCTCATGTGAAAAAATACTACTTGGTTGGCCAGCAGCAAGGTTTTCTCCTGCCATCGTGTAACTGATATTATCCTCAGTCATTCGGTCAAAAGGAGATTGACCCTCTAGATTTGTATGACTAAAGTAATTGTTTTCAGCCATATCTAAACTATGATCGCGGGCAGTCGTCCTGACTGATTCTTCCCATGATAAAACGGAAAGTCCGTGCTCCACTCGTGCCGCATTAGTAAGATCAAACAATTGATATTCAAAACCTTCTTTTAGCGCATCACTTGCTTCTCCGAAATACTTTTCTCTTTTTTGTTCCATTTCATCACTGATGATTTGAATAGCTGTTACCGTGCTATCTTCATGTTTGTCATAAAATATCGTTACATAATTATCGTTGATAAGAAATATATCATATTCTTGATTTTGCTGCACTTGATAGCTTATTAACCCCTTTTTTATGCTTTCCAGTGGATCATTTAATACATTAAGCACGGAATCCCTTGTACTTTCAAAGGAGATGTCTTTTGTGGAAGTTAATAAATTCTGATTGGTATATAATCCTATTACTTTGTTTTCCTCATTATAGGCTGCCATAAAAAAATTATGATAATCTTCATGGTAAGCAACCCAATTGACCTTATATTCATTCATGGAAGATCGTTTCGGTTCTCCAACTTGTGCTTCTACTTTTGAACGATCATCACCAATTTCAACATTATGAATTGAAAATGGTTGTTCAGTAGGTTCATCTAATGCAGGATCATCTGGAACGGATTCTTCAACATTTTCACTATCTTCGCTATCTCCTTTAACGCTATTAATCAACTGCTGCAATTCTGTATTAAAAGATTCAACAGTACTAATTACCCTTGGATTCTCTTTTATTGCATTTACATCTGATTGTATTTCATTATATACACCTGGAAAACCAGACTGGTTAAATGTATCTCCATAAAAATGCCAAAAAGCAGCTACAAGAAGTAATATAAAGATAATATTTCGTATTTTTGGCATAAATCAACGCTCCTACTGTTACTTGCTTTCTAAATAATTATTGTAGCAAGTTTTACTATTATAAACAACTTAGATGTCTATTAAACGAGGGTTAATATTAGACAACTCAGTAGTTGTATATAATTACTTTTAAGGTTAATCCAGTGTTGGGACATTTAAGTCTTCATATTTGTTTAAGTAGTGGGAGAGGGGTATAAAATTATTTGCAAATAAAGGAATAAATATTTTTTTGTTTTTTTCACATGCTAGTTATTATATATGAGGAGGATGAATTATGAAAAATAATAATAATGAATCAATTGAAAACGCAAAAAAAGTTGCGGGAAAAGTGTATGACGTTTCTGATTATAAAAGTAATGATCCCACCGACAAGGGGATAGCAATAACTCATGAACAGGTATCAGATGATTATATGGAAGGTACAATTGATGCAAAAATAGATAAGGTAAATAACGATGGTGAGTTAAAAAGTCATAAAGGAAAAGAAATACCAAGAAGAGGTTATTTTAAATAAAAAAGATAAATAATAAACGAGTTTTATCCATTATAATGGAATAAAACTCGTTTTAAAATAGAAATTATTTTTGTTTGTAATCAGATTGACTCGGTAACAATGACAGACCAACCTTTACCTTTATAGGCATTATAACCTTCCGTTAAGCAGTAAGCATAAATTTGGTTATTTTCAATGGTGTACCCTCTTTGGTCTTTACCGGAAAGAACATTTTTTACTGCTTTTAAATCATTTAAATTTTTTTCTAGAATACCTTTACGGTCTTGCGAAGCGATAATATAGCCTTTCGAGTTGATCGCATAAAGTTTACTTTTTTCATGAAGCTTAGCACGATCAATAATGTCATAAATAAATTCCCAGTTAAATCTAGTAGTGAAGACACCAATAATTTCTCCTTGGTCATTATGAATAGGGGAGGAATAGCCCATTGTATATCCACCAACTGCTTCAGAATAGTACATATCCGTTACATGGACAGCGTTTGTTCTAATTGTCTCATTAAACCATTCTCTATCTGACATATTAGCTCCAACTTGACTTTGATTTTGAGCTGCGACTGTTATTTCGCCTGATATGTCAACCACAAATAAATCAAAGTAGACTTCATATATATCATAAATATTCTTCATAAATGATTTAGCGCTTTTTTTCATTTCAGGAGTTGGATTGGTTAGACAATCTTTTATTGCATCAAATGTAGCCCATGCTTGTACATCACAGTTTCTTTCGAAAAGGTTACGGTCAATCTTATCAATCGTATCAAAAGCGATATCAACAGTGCGCAAGGCAATTATTTCGTTTGCTTTATTTTGAATTCTATTTATTAAAACTTCACTCTCTTTACTTGAATCTAAACACTCCTCAGCAAACTTCTTGATTTCTTTTGCAACGACAGAAAATGCTCTACCAGCTTCCCCAGCACGAGCTGCTTCAATTCCTGAATTTAGTGCTAGAATATTTGATTTCATGGAAATATCTTTTATTTTATGCATAACATCTTCCATATTTCTATTATCTAGCTTAAGCTCATTCATTAGTATCGACACATTTAGATTTTTTTCAATCGTGCTTTCCATAACAGTAATCCCCCCAAAGAGTCATTATCTCTATAATTAATTATACCTATATTATTTCTATAATATGTAAAAACTGCTAGCTCAATAATACACAACAGTAATTATTATGTCAATATAATTAAAAGATAATTTAAAATATTTAGAATATAATCATTGGAGTTTTTGAAGAGAATGAATATAAGTTAAAATTATTGTAATTATTTTAACTCACTATTTTCTAGATAAAAAAGCACCTTTAATCTCAACACATTTGAGAAAAGGTACTTCCTTTTTAAATTTACATATAGTTATCAACAAAACCCCATACTGTTTTCCAATAAAGTTCTGGATCTACATTTTCAGCTTGACCATGTTCTGCACCTGGAATCACTAATCTTTCTTTATCTACCTTTGCAGCACGATAGACCTCATCTAACATTTCAAACGGGACAAAACTATCGGCTTCTCCATGAATAAATAGCATAGGGGTAGTGCTTTTGGAAACCTGATCAATAGCTGATGCATCATTTAAATCGTATCCAGCTCGTATTTTTGTAATAGTGTTTGCTGCATTCATTACAGGGAAGGGTGGTAAATTAAATAAATCATCTAATTGATACGTAAACACATCCATTACAGAGGTATATCCACAATCCTCCACAATAACTTTTACATTATCAGGTAATGTTTCACCTGAAGTCATCATAACAGTAGCGCCACCCATCGAGATACCGAATAAAGCAATTTCAGCGTCTGGATCTTTTTCTATAATAGTATCAATCCATTGCAACATATCTTTCCGATCATCCCATCCCATGCCAATGTAATCTCCTTCACTTTCACCGTGTCCACGTAAGTCAGGTGCTAACACACTATAACCTTTATCGTAGAAATTACGAATCCATCTGGTCATTTGTGTGCTATTTGATGTATAGCCATGTGCAACTATAGCCCATTTATGATCTGCATTGTTATTTTCATATACATTGGCGTTCAGTGTTAGATTATCCTCAGAAACAATATTTTCTTGGCTTGGTATGTTTGTATCTGAAAAAGTGATATCTAATAATTCATTTTCTTCAGCTACTAATGCTGACACTGCTTCAGATTCACCTAAATTGGGGTTATCTTGTAGAAACTCTTTCTCTTCTTTAGGATTTAAAGCAAAGTTATAAAAATAGTTACCTACAAACCCGTAGGAAATAATGAGGATTCCAATAACTGATGTAGCAATTATGTAACGTTTTTTCATACTAAATCTCCTCGCGTCTAATACTGTGAATTTTTATTTCAAATTATAATATAGCATATAGAAGGATAAAAAGGTTAGGATAAAGATTATTATTTGAGGAATAGTGTGATAGAATCATGTTCAGAGAAATAGTTCAAACTAAGATAAATTATTTGTTATGAAGGAGCATAATTTTGACTAAAAAAAAGTACTATGTTGTTTGGTCAGGTAAAAATACTGGGATTTTTGATACATGGGATGCATGTAAGAAACAAGTTATTGGAATAAACGGAGCAAAATATAAGTCTTTTCCTTCAAAAGCTGAAGCTGAAACTGCTTTTAAAAATGGACCTAAAATGCAGACGAATTCTAAGCAAAAAGTCTCGACAAAGGGACAGGCATCTTCAAAAATAGAAACAACGTTTATTGAAGATAGTATAAGTGTTGATGCCGCATGTAGTGGAAATCCAGGAGTAATGGAATATAAAGGAGTTTACACAAAAAACAATGAAGAGTTGTTCCATTTTGGTCCTGTATCAAATGGAACAAACAATATCGGTGAATTTTTGGCAATCGTACATGCATTAGCTTTATTAAAAGAGAAGAGCAGTAGTTTACCAGTTTATTCGGATTCTAAAACGGCAATCAGTTGGGTTAGAAAAAAACATGCGAACACGACGATACCAAGAGACTCTTCAACTGAACACTTATGGGAATTAATTGATCGCGCAACGAACTGGCTAAATCAAAATAGCTATAAAACGGAGATTATTAAATGGGAAACGAAGCTTTGGGGTGAAAGCAAAGCAGATTTTGGTAGGAAATAAATTAGAAAATACAATAGGAGTGAAGTTCTCTACTAGGAAAGTGCTTCACTCTTTTTTGTAAAACTTACAAACTTCAGGATATTGTTTCATTTCTTTATGACCTTTCTCACTAAGAGCATAAATCCCTCGTTTAACTCTTTCAAACCACCCATAGTAATTCTTTGTTAGTATAGAGGGAGTTTTCTTACCAGCTCCCATTTCAATTAATGCTTTTGGGGATAGTGAACCAGCATATTCAAGGTAACAGGCAATTTGAATACAATTCTCTCTATAAGCAGTCATAATTTGTGTTCTATTTGATCCACCAATATTAAAATCCGCACTTCGTCCATTAATTTCTTTCAGTACTTCTTGTCGCTTTCGCTTATTTTTCCCAATCAGTTTTTTACGATTAAATGGTGTAGGGTGAAAAATAATTTCTGTCTTTTTCGTGTTTCCTGAAAAAGTAACTAGAATTAGTCCTAAATCTAATCGTCTTACTAAATGGCATATATCTGTCCACCGTTTAGATCTACGGTTATACTTCGGTTTTGGAATTGCTATGTATACAAATTCGGATAAGCGTTGTCTTTTCGCTGCTTGTATAAGCAACTCGACAGTTAAATTCAGCTTTAATTCAATGATGATTAGTTCATCATCTTTTATGACTGCGATATCACAGTCTTTTACTTCTCCGTAAACTTGATAACCCTCTCTAACAAAGTGGCTTTGAATAGGCTTGTATAAATCAGATTCTAGTATTTTATTTGTCTCTTTCATATTGCACCGTCCAATTTCAAAAATCATTTCTACTAATATTTTATCATAAATGAGCATGATTAAGCTTGAAATAAGATACTTTGTATACCTATTCTTACGATAATATCAATGTGTATATAAGATCTTTAGAAATAAAGAGAGAAAGGAGCTTCTCTTCATTTCCTTTAAATGATTATTTTGCAACTGGTTGACTAATTGTCTGTAGGCTGTGATCAAAGACAGCAGCAGTGTGTTTTGAATTATGAAGCAAGGGATAATTGCCAGTTACTAAAAGACTGGGTGGAATTGGTTTGCATGCTTGTGCAAAATTACTTTCTTGGTTTAGAATTATCGCATACTGCATTTGATTCTGAATGTGTTTTGGCGTAATTCCGATAGGATATTTATTTTGTTTAAATAGTTTTTTCGCTAATTTAATTGCTCGTCGTAATTCATTCATGTCGCTTCTCCAACATGCAGTTGGAATCAAAAAGGTTAGGGATCCAGCAATTATAATGAATGCTAAATAAAGAAATGTAGCAGTTGTGAAAGTGAAAAAAAGACTTTGTAAAAAAATTGCACACAATAAAAGGTTTAGAAGTAATTTGCGGCAATTGTAGACTAAAACAATGGCCCCATATAAAGTAAAACTAAGAATGACTGTGTATTGTTGGTTACTTCCCCAAACATCATTTAAAACTAGATAAGTAAACATCCCAAGGGTAAAGAAAACAAGTGAGAAACTAAATAGTTGAAAGGGAATGTAGTTTGTTTTTATCTTGTTAAAGGAATCATACTTTTTAAGTAGTGGACACCATTTATCGAAGTTAGACATATCCGAATTTGTCGTACGTTTCTTCTTTGAACGACATTTGTTTTGTTCAAAGATCATCATTGATTCAAGTAGGAAATAGGGACCTTGTTCATCATGCTTTGTAAATAGCCAATTCTTCAAATGAAGTTCAGGTTCATCTAGTTTTTGATGTACTCTTTTCCAGGTGAAACGAAATGTTGTACCTTGATTTAAAGCAGATGGGACCTCTGATAGTGTAATTATGTTGCGTTTGTGTAAGGAGAAAAGTCCGGCTATAATAGCTTCTTTTGTTAGTTTTGCATGTTTATTTACGTAATGAACAATTAACGGATCTGTCTTTTCCATTAATGCTAATAGTGCCTTTTTATTCTTTTTTTCATGGTTTATGGTGTTTGGATGTCTTAAAATAAGATATGCTCCAATAACTATACTACTTATTATAGCAATAAGCAGAATGGAAACCTTACTGTTAAAATTATCTTCAACATTCTTATAACGGGATTGCAATGCACTTTCTGAAATTAGAAGTTCATTTTTAAAATTTTTTGCTTCATCAATTGGTCGATTAGTTAATTCGATAGCAGGGAAAATAAATCTGAAATCAATAGACTCTGATTGAGAAAGGAAATCATATGTGTAGTAGGTCTCATCATCAACGGTATGAATAATTGGTTGGTTACTAGAATGAAAAAAGATAAAAGTATCCTGATTTTTCTGTTTCTTAGGAGTGCTTAGTTTAAGCATTACATCATCAATACCACCATCTTTTATTTCATCAAAAAAGATGTACTGTAAATCGGCAATATCGTTATATTTTGTAATAGCATCTTTAATATCATAGCTAAAAACGATTTGTTTTAATTCATTTTCGGAGGAAGAGCTAATTTGATAGTCATTTTTCATTTTTTTAACAGTTAAAGGTTCTAGATTGAGCGTTTCAAGATCTTTCTCTGCAAGTTGATTTGGTGCATGATAGGCTTCGAAGTTTTCAATATTGTCATCCATAGATCTAGTAGTTTTATTGAATGAATTGTGATAAGTGTATAACTCTGTTATATGTACTGTTCCGTCACTGTCTATATTAGCTTGAATATTTGCAGATTCAATTGTTAGAGCATGGTTGTTATCTCCGCAGCTAACTAACAATAATAAAAGTGGAAACAGACAAAATAATCGGTGCTTTATTTTCAATTTAATCATCCTTTTTAGTTACATAAAATACATCAAACTTGTCCAAATATCTGATAGTTAAATCTATGATGAAAAGCTACTGAACATGTATAGAACGATGAATAATATAATCCTTATAAAAAATACGGATAATTTAGAAGCATAATTACCATGCTAAGTGTCAAAATCACTAGAAAGGAGTGGGCACAATGGGAAGAGACGAACATCAACATGGCAAACATAATAAAGCGAAATTGCCACAAACACCCAAAAACCAAAAGGATTCGGATGGTGTTGATATTGAAATGTCCAACAATCCAGAAGTTCAATTTGGTGTTAATGAAGCAGAAGAAAAAGATAATAGAAAATAAAAGAGTAGCATCCATTCATTCAATGGATGCTACTCTATCAAGATTACTCAACATTCGGCTCTGGATAATCATAACCAAATGTATTAACAACAACAGTTTTCATACGTTGATCGTTAAGGGGTTTGTCAGTTGCATTTGGATCTAGTTCAGATGCTACAATTGTATCTACAACTTCCATACCTTCGATAACCTTTCCAAAACTAGCATATTCACCATCTAGACTAGGTGAATCAGCTACCATAATGAAAAACTGTGATCCTGCTGAATCAGGTTCGTTTGTTCGTGCCATTGATAGTACCCCTCGTTCATGTAATAAGTTATTTTCGAACCCATTAGAACTAAATTCACCTGGAATCGAGTAACCTGGACCACCACCTCCAGTACCATCAGGATCTCCTCCTTGAATCATAAATCCAGGAATGACACGGTGAAAGATAAGCCCGTCATAAAAACCTTCTTCAATTAAGCTGATAAAATTCGCAACTGTATTTGGAGCGATTTTTGGATATAGCTCTAAGATTATTTCTGTTCCATTTTCCATTGTAATAGTAACAACTGGATTTTCCTCGACATCCGACAAGTCTAATTGTTCACTCAATTGCTCTTCAACATCATCTGTTTCTGTTACAGAACCACAACTTGCGATTAGTAATAGTAGTAAAAGGCTACTAATCAAAGTTAGGATTGGTTTTATTTTTATTGTCATAATTGCTATTCCTCCTGTTAAATTATCTCATCTTAAACGTTTCAATATAGTATTATATCACGTGCTTGTTACAAATTAGTAGCGGTACTTTTCGTTATTTGCAACGATATAATTTTTCGGAACCCTTCTTGTAGAATGGTTTAGAAGGAAAAAATTCCACTATTATGGATATAAAATTTGGATTTGGGAAACGTAAACATAATACGGTAGAAATGGAGATGATCATTTAATGCGTAAACTTTTGTTTGTTTTATCAATAATAGCTTTCTTTACATTAACAGGTTTTAGTTCTAATACAACTGATATAAATGTGGATGACATCATAGTTAATAAAGAAGAGGTACAAGTGAATTCCAATATCTTTATGCAAGATAGGATAAATAATAGTAGTGATACCACAATTATGGAAGGAGTAAATACTGTTTTAGCGACCATTGAGGCGTTAAAATATACTGCAGTTCATTCCCCTAACGATAGTGCTAAAATAATAAAAATTGGTAAGAAGTTGAAAGAAGATTGGGAGCTTATTGAAGAAAAAGTAGAAGCTGCTTACCCTGAGGATTATACGAATATTGAAGAGAGTTTTTATCCATTAATTGAGGAGACACAACACGATAAACCAGATACAGATGTGTTAATGAAACTGACAGCAGAAGTAAATGATAAATTATTTAAATTCAAAGAAAAAATATCTGCTTAAATAAAATTGTATAGATAAATAATAAAAAGACATTAGATGGTTTTGATCTAATGTCTTTCTATTACGTTAATTCATCTTATTTACTGTTGATCTCTTTATTCGAAAAGAAAAAACAGTTAAAAATAAAGATAAAAATACAAGTATAAAGCCAAATACCTGCCAACTGCTCAACATTTCATCTAATAGGAGGAGACCTATTAAAACGGCTACAACTAACTCAAAAGAAGAAAGGATAGAAGCTTTGCTTGATTCGACATAAGAAAGCCCGATAGTGAATAAAATATAAGCGAAGATTGTAGAGATGATTGAAATCCCTAAGATGTTCAACCAAACTTCTTTCATGATAAAAGCTTCTTTTTGCGTCCAAATTCTACTTGTAGGAATCATAAAAATACTGCCGCAGATCATCGAATATACTGTAATTGTAAGTGGATGGTAGATTCTACTAGCAGATTTCCCAATAATACTGTAAGACGAACAACATAGGCCAGATAATAATCCTAAAACAATCGTAGTCGTTGTTAAAGAAAAGTGTCCAATAGGTAAAAATTGAATGACAAGTCCACATCCTAAAATAGTTAATAAAACAGCGATTATTTTCTGAAGTGGTAATTTTTCTTTAAATAAGAATCTGGCTATTATGGCCGTGAAAGCAGGTGATGTATAAATGAATATAACAGCGACAGAAAGGGTTGATCTTTCTATTACTTCAAAATAACACCAATTAAACAGGGCCATGCTTACTACACCAAGTGCAATAAAGTAAGGTAAATCTTTCATTCTTATCTTTAGATAACTTCTTGCGATACTCGCTAGAATGATAAATAATATCAAACTGGATATACTTAAGCGAACCGTTACTACTTGCCATGGTGTGAAACTAAACGTGTACAAATTCTCGACAAATAAACCTGTTAACCCCCAAAAGGATGCTCCCAGAATTACAAGTCCGTAAGCAAAATAATGATTCATTTGCATGGTTATACCCTCCCATTTCTCTCTATCTACTAGGTTCAGGATAACTATTATAATGTTGTGAAAAATTTTCACTTATATTAAGTAAGTTTAACGTATATGTAGCTCTAAAGCAATATTTGTATTTTTATGAATGATTCAATTAATTTTGCGGATGATGTTTTAATAATTAGTTAGACTATGTTACAATATCCAAATAATTAGGATGGAAGGAGAACTACAATGACAATCAATAAAAAATGGTTATTAAGTTTATTTCTCGTATTATTTGTGCTTGTACTTGCGGCATGTAATAGTGACGATGAAACAACGGAAGATACGAACGATGAGACAGCGACAGAAGAGGAAGAAAGTGAAACAGCAACTACCGAAGAAGCAGCAATGCCTGAGGCGGATTTGGAAGGCATACCTGAAGTTGTTGCTGAAGTAAATGGAGAAGAAATAACACGTGAAAAATTTGAGACAACTTATCAAGGGCAACTCCAACAAGTGGCTTTACAAGCACAAATGTCTGGGTCAACAGAAGAGATAGATCAAGATCAATTAAAGACACAAGTTGCAGAAGGTATGGTTGGACAAGAACTCTTAATACAAGAAGCAAATAATCGTGATTATGATGCTTCAGATGAAGCTGTAGATGAAGTTTTAAACGGATTAGTTGAACAAAATGGACTTGAATCGCAAGAAGAGTTCCTCGCAGCTATAGAAGAACAAGGAACAGAGCAAGAAGAAGTAATGTCCCAAATTGAGTTGCAAGTAAAGGTTGATCAACTTATTGCAAATGAATCAGCAGACATCGAGCCAACAGACGAAGAAATGCAAACCTATTATGATCAATTAGTGGAACAACAAGAGCAAACGGGTGAAGAAGGAGTAGAAATCCCTTCTTTTGAAGAGGCAAAACCACAGATTGAAGAACAGTTAAAGAGTCAAAAAGAAGCAGAAGTAACGCAAACTCTTATTAATACGTTACGTGAAGACGCAGACGTAACGATTAATATATAGTGTAATAAACAAGGTCCAATATAATTGGACCTTGTTTACATATTTTTACAGCCCCAAAACCTATAATGGTTATTTAAAAGTCTTTTATTCATTTGATAAATTTCTTTCCATTAAGGTAGAAACTTCACGGAAACCAAGACTTTGATATAAATATTTAGCATGATTTCCAGAAAAGACATTCAACTGGATGTCATGATACCCTTGAGCTTTTAACCGTTTGAATACCTCTTTACACAATTGCTTTGCGATTCCTTTTCTTCGATAGGGAGGAAGCACATACACTTCAGAAATATGGCCAATCAATTTGTTAGAATAATAATCAAAACTTTCTCCTACACCAATCCAACCATTAATATAACCGTCCTTACTATATACCATATAATAACCACCGCTCGCTAAAAAGTTGGATACTATTCGATGTGCTTTTTCTTGACTTGGTTTACCATATCCCATAGTTGCTTCTTTTAGCACAACAGGTGCATGGTTTACTATTGTTTGTATCTCACTATACGTAGCTTTGTTAATATTAATAGTCATGATGTTAAAACTCCTTATGGCAATGTTGCTGATTTAAGAGAAAAATAACAACTTTTAATGCATAGAAAGGCTAATTGCATTAAAGAATAATGCTTATTTTTTAATATATTTTGTGATCAATGGACTCACTTGTTTGATCATTGGGCTTACCTGCGTGTAAATACCTTGCACTTGTTGAGCAGTTGCTGTTATTTTATCAAAATCAAAATTTCCATCAGCTGTTTTAAATTGTGTTAACAAACTTTGCTTCTTTTGAACTGGAGGCATTTGATATGGTCTTCGATTTGGTATTAACGGATAAGGTTGATTTGGACGTACTGGCCTTTCTGGAAACATTTCTTCACCTCCTATAAATTATAGTTGGTATATATTATTCAAGTTGGGGAGTTATGGAAAGGTATTTGTCCATATATTTTCTGTGTTAAAGTTTTTTCTTTCTTCACCAACTTAACGGACAATAAAAAACCAAGTCAAAATCAATTTGAACTTGGTTTACTTCATTTTGTTAACTTCACTTAAATACGTCTAGATGATATAGCTCTTCTCACTCTTCTCATGGATTCTTTACCAGCCTCTTTTTGAGCAATTAGAACATTTACATAAATCGCATCAATTAAACTGAGCTGGGCAATACGGGAAGATAAGGCCTCCGAGCGATAGTCTGTTTCTTCAGACAACGTGTGTAATGGGATATCTACCTTTTGACTGAGCGGTGATTTAGCTAAACTAGTAATTCCAATTGTTTTAACTCCGTTCTCTTGTACGATTTCCAGTATGTCTAAAATGTCTTTCGTTGTACCAGTATGGGAAATAAGTACAGCTACATCATCACTAGTCATTTGTGAGGCTGACATGAGCTGCATATGTGTATCAACTTGAGCAAAGACAGGAATACCTGTTCGAATAAATTTATGGTAAGCATCTTGGGCAATAACGCTGGACCCGCCATTGCCAAAAAATTCGACTCTTTTTCCTTGAAGAATTAATTTTATAGCAGATTTAAGGGCATGCTCATCCATTACTTTTAATGTGTCCTCAAGTGTTTTTATGTTGGAGTGAAAAATTTTTTCTGCTACAGTTTTTTCTGTGTCTTCTGGTAGAATTTTTTCGTGAATGTCATTTACAGGTTCTGTAATTTCAGAAGCTAATACTATTTTCATAGATTGATAACCTTTAAAACCAATTCGCTTGCAGAAACGGAAAACTGTTGAGTTTGCAATGCCGATATCATCTGCAACCTGGTTAATTGTACCGTAAACAACTTTATGAGGCTTTTCTAATATATAATCAGCAATTCTTTTTTCTTTATGACTAAATGTTGCGTAGTGTGATCTGATTCGTACCAGGCAATGTTGCATTTCAGTGGTTGGCATTAAATACCCTCCTTATTTATATCTATTACTATTATTATATAGGGAAATACGAATAAAGGAAATATTTTTTTATAACGCTTTCAAAAAAAGAAATATTTTTTCAGAAAACGCTTGCAAAAGAATAATATTTTTTTGTATAATGAATTTAAGAAAAAAATTTCCGGGAGTTGAAATATATGAAAATAGCAATGATTGGTTTAGGGAAGATGGGTATGAACTTAACACTTAATTTATTAGATCATGGTCACCAAGTTGTGGCCTACGATGTTTATTCAGATTCTGTTAAACGAGCAGCAGACCAGGGGGCTGAAGCAGCTGAATCACTTGAGGATCTCGTAGGAAAGGTAGAATCACCTAGAGTCATATGGATGATGGTGCCAGCTGGGGATGTTACAGAAACAGTAGTGTCTGAGATTAATAGATTGTTAGATAAAGATGACATATTGATTGATGGTGGAAATTCAAACTATAAAGATACCGTTCGTCGTGCAGCAGAATTAGCAGAACAAAGTGTTTATTATTTAGATGTTGGAACAAGTGGTGGAACAGATGGTGCAAGAGAAGGTGCCTGTACAATGATAGGTGGAGATGAAACAGCTTTTAATCAAGTAGAAAAATTATTTTCTGACACATGCGTTGAAAGCGGTTACCTTTATACAGGTAAATCAGGAAGCGGTCACTTTTTAAAAATGGTTCATAATGGAATTGAGTATGGCATGATGCAAGCAATTGGAGAAGGTTTTGATATATTAGATAAAAGTGAATTTAATTATGACTACGAAAAGGTAGCACGTGTTTGGAATAATGGTTCTGTCATTCGTTCCTGGTTAATGGAACTTATGGAAGACGCTTTCTCTGATGATAGTAATTTAGATGATATAAAAGGTATTGTTCATTCATCAGGAGAGGGTAAATGGACGGTGGAAACAGCATTAGACTTGCAAGTTTCTGCACCAGTAATCGCTCTATCTTTAATGATGCGGAATCGCTCATTAGAATCAGATACGTTTAGTGGTAAGGTAGTTGCAGCACTCAGAAATCAATTTGGTGGTCATGCAGTAGAAAAGAACTAATACATAATACATTAGGAGGAATGCATCATGTCAGGAACAATATTAATTTTAGTAGCAGTAGCTGCAATTTTTACATTATTATATTTAGTAATTCGAATAAAGCTTCATGCATTTGTAGCATTAATGGTTGTAAGTTTACTAGTAGGTATTGCTGCAGGAATGCCATTAGATCATGTTATTGAATCTGTCGAAAATGGAATGGGTGGTACATTAGGCTTTGTAGCAATTGTTGTTGGTCTAGGTGCCATGTTTGGAAAGATGTTAGAAGTTTCAGGAGGGGTAGAACGCCTTGCACAAACGTTATTAAATAAATTTGGAGAAGATCGCTCACAGTGGGCATTAGGTATTACCGGATTTTTGGTAGCGATTCCAGTATTTTTTGATGTTGGTTTTATCATTTTAGTACCATTAGTATATGGTTTAGCGAAGAAAACAGGTAAATCATTATTATACTATGGTATTCCTTTGTTAGCAGGTTTAGCTGTTACACATAGTTATATTCCACCAACTCCAGGCCCAATTGCTGTAGCAGATTTAATTGGTGCAGATCTTGGTTGGGTAATATTATTCGGTATTATCGCAGGTATACCGTCAATGATTATTGCTGGTCCTCTATTTGGTAAGTACATTTCAAAGAAGATACACATTACAGTACCTGATTATATGAATTTTGAAGAAAAAGAGTATGATAAAGATCTACCAGGCTTTGGGATGATTACATCTATTATCATGGTTCCATTAGTTCTGATTTTAATTAATACACTATCAGCAGTAATGCTTCCAGAAGGAAATACATTCCGAGCGTTCACTACTTTCGTCGGTAACCCGATTGTTGCATTAACGATCGCAACATTATTGACATTTACATTTTTGGGTACAAAAAGAGGATATTCAAGGCAAGATATACAAGATATAGCAACAAAAGCATTAGAACCAGCAGGTATTATTATTTTAGTAACAGGTGCAGGTGGGGTATTTAAAACAGTTTTAATTGACTCAGGTGTTGGTGATGTTTTAGGTAATATTATGGCAGGTTCGGCTTTACCACCAATTCTTTTAGCGTTTTTGATTGCTGCGGTTGTACGTGTTGCACAAGGTTCAGCAACAGTGTCGATGGTAACAGCTGCCGGTTTAATTGCACCTGTGATTGGCATTATGGGTCTAGAAGGTCCTGTTTTAGGATTAATCGTTATCTCAATTGCCGCAGGTGCAACCGTCCTTTCACATGTTAATGATTCTGGATTCTGGTTAGTTAGTAGATATTTCGGTCTTGATGTGAAAGACACATTAAAAACATGGACAGTGATGGAAACATTAATAGGTGTTGTTGGTTTAATTACTGCACTTACACTTGGTCTATTTATTTCATAGGATGGAAGGAGCGCCTAAAAAAGCGCTCCTTGTGTTTTAATTGAAAAGATAGGAAAATGTACATAAATGTTATTGGAGGTATAATGATGCAAAAAAAATATTTGTTGGGTGTAGATATCGGTACGACTAGCACAAAGGCAGTATTATTTAATCGATCTGGAAAAATACAAAGCCAGCATGCAGTTGAATATCCATTGCATACGCCTGTTCCTGGGGCCGCTGAACAAGATGTGGAAGAAATTCTGCAAGCTGTTAAAATATCAATTCGAGAAGCAATCAAAAAAAGTTCGATCAACCAAGATGAACTATTATTCATTTCATTCAGTGCTGCGATGCATAGTTTGATTGCAGTGGATGTTGATGGTAAACCATTAACACAGAGTATTACATGGGCTGATCAACGTAGTGAACCGTGGGCTAAAAAGTTAAAAGCAGAGAATGGACATCAAATCTATTTACGAACGGGTACGCCGATCCATCCGATGTCTCCACTAGCAAAGATTATTTGGTTAAAAAATGAACAACCAGAACTATTTAAAAAAACAGCTAAGTTTATATCGATTAAAGAATATATTTTTAAACAATTTTTCGATACTTATATCATTGACTTTTCCATCGCATCAGCAACAGGGTTATTTAATTTAGAGAATCTTACATGGGATCAAGGTGCATTAGATGCTGCGGGAATCAGTAATGATCAATTATCAACTATTGTTCCAACTACACATAAGATACATGGTTTACAGCAAGAATTGGCTGATGAACTTGGAATAGATGCTAATTTACCATTTATAGTTGGTGCTAATGATGGTGTGCTATCAAATCTTGGTGTTAATGCAATTGAACCAGGTGTTGTAGCACTAACTATAGGAACTAGTGGAGCAATACGAACGGTGACAGACCGTCCAGTGACAGATCCTAAAGGCAGAATTTTCTGTTATGCATTAACAGAAAATCATTGGGTTATTGGTGGACCTGTTAATAATGGTGGAATGGTTATGCGTTGGCTTCGAGATGAAGTCTGTCATGAAGAAGTATTACAAGCAAAAGAGCAGGGAATTGATCCTTATGATCTAATGACAGAAAAAATAAGCAACGTACAAGCTGGTGCAGAAGGATTGATTTTCCACCCTTATTTAGCAGGAGAACGTGCTCCTTTATGGAATGCAAATGCGAGAGGTTCGTTCTTCGGTTTAGGCATGCATCACAAAAAGGAACATATGATGCGTGCAGTACTAGAAGGGATTAATTTGAATATTTATACAGTCCTGCTAGCACTAGAAGAGATTATCGGAATTCCTGAGAAAATTCATGCGACCGGTGGTTTCGCCAAATCACCAGTATGGAGACAAATGCTTTCCGATGTTTTTAATCAAGAGGTTCAAATTCCAGAAAGTGTTGAAAGCTCTTGCTTAGGTGCAGTTGTGCTTGGGTTATATGCGTTGGGTGAAGTAGATGATCTAAACGTCGTATCAGAAATGATTGGTACAACTGAAAGTAATCGTCCTAACCAAGATCAGGTGGATATTTACACAGAGTTAATACCAATTTTTATCCGTCTTAGTCGCCTTTTTGAGGAAGACTATGATGCAATTGTTGCATTTCAACAAAAGCACGTAAAAACTGAATAATTGATATAATCAAACGGTATTAGTAATCCTACTAATGCCGTTTTTTTGTGTTGTCATTTAAAATAGCAGCATATTAATAATATAAAGCTATTTCTATTCAATGTTTTATTCTAACTATGCTATAATAAATTCATTTAATTGGAAGCGTTTCCAAAATATAAAATAAGGAGGTTCTTACTTGAAGAATCTACTTTTCGTTTACTTATTATTGATTAGTTTATTTGTATTGTATGTTTATCATTATCAAGCAAATGAGTTAACGACTCAGGAATGGTCAAAGAATGAACTACAAGGAAATATGGATGAAACATATGTGATGGTAACCTTTCAGGTTGGAATTGATTATTGGAAACGTGCACTGAAGGGTTTTGAAGATGCTGCAGGAGCATTAAATGTTTCTGTAGAATATCGTGGGGCGAGAGAATATGATGTCAATGAAGAGATTACCGTCCTAGAACAAGTAATTGCAAAAAATCCTGCAGGCATAGCGATATCAACAATGGATCCTGAGGCGTTAAGTTCCGTAATCGATAAAGCAGTAGAAGCTGATATTCCGTTAGTTATGTTTGATTCTGATGCACCTGAGAGTAAAGCATATACATTTTTAGGAACGAATAATTATCACGCGGGAGAAGAAGCAGCACATAAGATGGCTGCATTAGTTAATGAAAAAGGAAAAATTGGGGTTATTACACAACCGCATCAATTAAATCATCAAGAAAGAACGCAGGGTTTTCAAGATACTATTTTCATGGAATATCCTGAAATGGAGGTTGTTTCTATTAAGGATGGAAGAGGAGATCAGTCGGAATCTAAATTAGTTGCACATGATATGATAACTGAGTTTCCAGATTTAGTTGGTGTATTTGCTACTGAAGCAAATGGCGGAGTTGGAGTAGGTCTAGCAAGCTTAACTAATAATTTAGAGGATTCATTAAAAATCATTAGTTTTGATACGGATAAAGGAACGCTGGATATGATTCAAGACGGGGTTATCTCTGCAACCTTGGCACAAGGAACATGGGAGATGGGTTATTGGTCATTACAATTTTTATTTCATTTACAGCATAAGATTGTAGAAGAGGAAGATGCAGAAACACCATTACCACGTTATGTTGATACGGGTATTACGATCGTTACACAAAAAAATGTAGATTCGTATTATCCGCAATAAAACTTCTAGAATGGACTGATAGTAGTGAAACGTTGGATAAAAATTAATAATTTACCCATTCGATTTAAGTTAATCTCACACTTTCTGTTTGTTAGTATCATTCCTATTATCTGTCTTGGCTTTTTAATCAATTGGACGGTAGAGCGTGTTTTAGAAGAACAAGTTAATAATAATACATTCCAACTTATAAATAAAGTTAATGAAACCCTAGAATTTCACCTCAATAACATGCAAAGCATCACATATTTCATTGCAGCTAATAAAGATATACAACAATTTCTAGATCAAAATCAGGAAGAAGAAGTTATTAATAAAGTTAATGAATATGACATGACAGACTACCTTCGAAAAATTACGACTTTATCACCTGAAGTAGCAGGATTATTAGTAATAAATAGTGAAGGAGACTACATAAGCAATGAACTGTATGCACCGTCAGAGAAAAATTTGACGGATGAGTATTGGTACCAAGAAGCAGTTGATAATAAAGGAATTTTTAAAATTATTGGAAAACCTAAGGGACGTAGCATAACATCATTAGTGAATTATAAAAATGATGAAGTGATATCAGTTGTTCGTGCAATAGTAGACCCCTATACACAAAAGGTTCAAGGTGTTATTTTAATAGATTTAAAAGTTCGAGTTATTGCTGAAACAGTAAGAGACATCCGCTTGGGAAAAACTGGTTATCTAATGGTTATAGATGATCAAAATAATACTATCTATCAACCGAATGATCCCTTAATTGAATCAATACCAGATCAGTGGCTAGAAGAAAAAAACACTGGTACTTTCTCTAAATTAATAAAGGGACAGAAACTGCAATTTATTTTCAACAAGTCACCCTTTGCTAATTGGACGACGATTGGTGTTTTTCCTGCCGAAGAGACAATATTTGAAATCCGTGAAATACGATTTTATTTAGTTTTTTTTGTTTTTATACTCATGTTATTCGGAATTCCTGTCTCCTATTTTTTATCCAATTCGATATCGAAACCAATTTCAGAATTAATGCGTTTCATGCAAAAAGCTGAAGGAGGAAATCTAGCAGTTCGTTATCATGAAAACCGGCATGACGAAATAGGATTACTTGGACGAAGTTTCAATAAAATGTTGGTGCAAATGAATCATTTAATGTTTTTAACAAAGCGACACGAAAGACAAAAACGAGAAGCTGAATTTAGAAGTCTACAAGCAAATATTAATCCGCATTTTCTCTATAATACGTTAGATACAATTCAATGGATGGCTAGAAAGCAAAAAGCAGATGATGTTGCTGAGGTAGTTGAGTCATTGGCTAAATTATTTCGAATAGGGTTAAGTAAAGGAAGAGATAAGATTACCCTTTCTGAGGAAATAGAACATATAGAGAGCTACTTAATCATTCAACAAATAAGATATCGAGAGAAATTAAACTATCAAATTCAAATTGGTGAAAATTATCGTTCTTTGTATGTTTTAAAATTCATTTTGCAGCCCATTGTAGAAAATGCTATTTATCATGGCATTAAGGAAAGACGTGGTTTGGGTCATATTACTGTAACCGCAAACGCAAAAGAAGAAAAGCTATCTATTATCATTCAGGATGACGGAGTCGGGATGTCAGAATTGCAGTTAGAAGAGATGCGACTGGCTTTAAGTGAGGCGATTATACGTACAGAAAATCGAGAAGAAAATAGAGAGAAAAAAGGTTACGGTATGTTAAATGTTCAAGCTCGGATTCTTTTAACGTTTGGAGAGGAATACGGAATTTATATAGATAGTGAGAAAGGTGTTGGAACAAGGGTTGAAATCACATTACCAATTTTAGGTGATTATATACTAAAAGGGGATAGGCCTAATGCTTAAATGGAAAGTGTTAATTGCAGATGATGAAATGATGATACGGGAGGGAATTCGGTCCTGCATCAATTGGGAAAAGTATGAAATGGAAGTAGTAGGGGAAGCGGAAGATGGAGAAGAAGTAGTGCAGTTGGCAATTAAGAATCAAATTGATTTATTATTAATAGATTTAAATATGCCTATAATGGATGGTATTACAGCTATGAAACAAGTAAAGGAACAACTACCACAATGCAAAATGGTTGTAATATCTGGATATGATACGTTTCACTATGCGCAAGATGCCATTAGATTGCAAGTAGTAGATTATATTCTAAAACCTGTAAATTCAGAAAAACTAGGAAATATATTAATGACATTAAACCAAACGCTTATAACAGAGGTAAATCAAGAAATATATTTAAAACAAGCTGAAAAACAACTATTAAAAAATCATGAACAACTTAAAGATCGATTTTTAAAAGATTGGATAGCAGCTAAATTAACAGATGATGAGATAATAGATCAATTACATTTTTTAGGATTACCAATAGTGATGCCTCAACAATATTTGGTAGTGATGTGGCCTGGTTATCAACAAAGCAATACAATTATTACAGAGAATGAAAGAGCGATTTTCATATTCGCAATTGATAATATAGTTGAGGAAATACTGGATTCATCAGCTATTTTTCAGTTTAGAGAAGGTTCTGAGTTACTTCATGTTTGTATATGGAAGACTGTCACAAAGGAACAGATAACCGAACTAGTACTGGAAATAAAAAAATGTTTGAAAATTAATGTTTATGTACAAATGGAAGATATTCATATTACGGAATTAACGGATTTGTACAAAATTCATGACTTATGTAAGGTAAAAGTCGCTAAGCAAGCACGAGTTTCTCCTATTGTTAAACAAGCGCAAACATACGTCCAACAACATTATCAAGATTCGTCCATTACACTTGAAAAAGTTGCAGAGAATACGCATGTTTCAACAGTTTATGTAAGTCGAATGATCAAACAAGAGTTAGGTATCTCTTATATTGCTTTATTAACACAATTACGCATAAATAAAGCAGCAGATTTATTAAAAACAACAAATATGACAATTAGAGAGATAGCAGAAATTGTAGGTTATGAGACACAGCATTATTTCAGTACTGCTTTTAAGAAAACAACAGGTATTTCTCCAAATCAATTCAGAAAGTAAAAATTAATAACATCGCTACATATTAGCTAGAAGCTTATATGTAGCGATGTTATTTTAATTTAAAAAGTTGTCATATTTCAATTTGATTAAATTTTTATAAAAACACTTTAAAATAATGTAAAGGCTTTCATTTATTTAAATGCTATTGTAGTTACGAGGAAGTTAAATTGAAAGGGGTTACAAAAGATGAAGAAATTAGTCTTACTTGCACTATTATTTAGTTTTATGGTTGTACTTGCTGCATGTGGAGGGGATGACAGTACTTCTAGTAGTTCTGATGATGGGGGCGAAACTGTATCAAATGATGCATCAATCGGTATAGCAATGCCAACGAAATCATCAGCTAGATGGGTGGATGATGGTGACAACATGGTGGAACAATTAGAAGCCCTTGGTTTTGAAACGGATGTACAATATGCGGAAGATGATGTAGATAAACAGATCGAACAAATTGAAAACATGATTGTCAAAGGTGCGGATGTTTTAGTAGTTGCATCAATTGATGGTACAGCATTATCTAATGTATTAGCAAAGGCAGCTGACCAGGATATTGAAGTTATTGCCTATGACCGATTAATTATGGAAACACCTGATGTTAGCTACTATGCAACATTCGATAATTTTCAAGTAGGTGTATTACAAGCAACATACATTGAAGAGGCATTAAATCTTGCAGAAGCAGAGGGACCATTTAATATTGAATTATTTGGTGGATCACCTGATGATAATAATGCCTATTTCTTCTGGGATGGTGCAATGTCAATCTTACAACCACATATTGATAGTGGAAAAGTTGTCATACAAAGTGCACAGACAGAATTTGAACAAGCGGCAACTATGCGTTGGGATGGAAATAACGCAAAATCTCGGATGGAAAACATTCTTAGTAAAGCATATTCTGGTGGAGAAACTGTTGATGCAGTGCTATCTCCATATGATGGGATTAGTCGTGGGGTAATTCAAGCATTAAAAGGTGTCGGTTATGGTTCGGGTGATTTACCAATGCCCGTTATAACAGGTCAAGATGCTGAATTAGCTTCCATTAAATCAATTGTTGCACAAGAGCAAACACAAACTGTATTTAAAGATACACGAGATTTAGCTGCTGTTGTAGTTACAATGATTGACGCAATCCTTACAGGCGAAGAAGCAGAAGTTAATGATACAGAAACGTATGACAATGGTATAGAAGTTATCCCGTCTTATTTAGTAGAACCAGTGTCCGTAGATATAGATAATTATCAAGAAATTGTAATGGACAGTGGTTACTATTCAGAAGATGAACTAGAGTAGTATAGCGTGAAATTAGTGGTGGGAGGCCACCACTAATTTAAATTATTTCTTTAAGTGGGGAAGGTGGCGAGTGTATGTCGGACTATATTTTAGAGATGCGTAACATAACGAAAACATTCCCTGGTGTTAAGGCACTAGATAATGTAAATTTAAAGGTTGAAAAAGGAGAAATTCATGCGTTAGTTGGTGAAAATGGTGCAGGTAAATCAACTTTAATGAAGGTTTTAAGTGGTGTCTATCCAAACGGGTCCTATGAGGGTGGCATCTACTTTGATGAAAAAGAGTGCCATTTTAAAGATATAAAGCAAAGCGAAAATGTTGGTATTGTTATTATTCATCAAGAATTAGCGTTAAGTCCATTTCTTTCAATTGCAGAAAATATCTTTTTAGGTAATGAAAGACACGTTCGTCAGATCATGGATTGGAAAGATACTTTTTCGAAATCCAAGGAATTATTAGAACAAGTAGGATTAAAGGATTCTCCAGAGACAGCAGTTATGAACATTGGTGTTGGTAAACAACAGTTAGTTGAAATTGCAAAGGCATTATCAAAAAATGTCAAGTTGCTGATTCTTGATGAACCAACAGCAGCCTTAAATGAAACAGATAGTGCAAATCTGTTGAAATTATTAAATGACCTAAAAAAACAAGGGATTACATCTATCCTTATTTCTCATAAGTTAAATGAAGTTTCTTCTATATCGGATTCCATTACAATTTTACGTGATGGTCAAACAATCGAAACAATAAAAAGTAATGATGGTAATGTTTCTGAAGATCGTATTATTAAAGGCATGGTTGGTCGTGAATTAACTAGTCGTTTCCCAGTAAGAACTGCAGAAATCGGTGAAACCATTTTTGAAGTTAAAGATTGGAATGTTTATCATCCACAGCAACGTGATCGCAAAGTTCTTGATAATGTGAATATTCATATTCGTCGTGGAGAAGTTGTTGGGTTAGCGGGTTTAATGGGAGCAGGAAGAACAGAGTTAGCGATGAGTATTTTTGGTAAGACATATGGTAAAAAAATAACAGGTTCGTTATATAAGAATGAGCAAGAAATAAATGCTAATACAGTTAGTGAAGCAATTGCAAATGGGATAGCGTATGTTTCGGAAGATCGAAAAACATACGGATTAAACCTCATTGATGATATCAAACGAAATATTACATTATCTAACTTAAAACGTGTTTCGCATCATTCTATTATTGATGAGAATATGGAAATAAAACAAGCACAATTATTACGTGAGAAATTAAACATAAAAACACCTTCGCTTGAGCAGGTCACTGGTAATCTTAGTGGTGGGAATCAACAAAAAGTTGTATTAAGTAAATGGATATTCACAGAACCAGATATTTTAATCTTAGATGAGCCTACACGTGGTATTGATGTTGGAGCTAAGTATGAAATATATTCTCAAATTAATGAATTAGCAGCAGAAGGAATGGGTGTATTAATGATTTCATCTGAGCTTCCAGAGGTACTTGGTCTCTCAGATCGGATTTATGTAATGAATGAAGGCCGTATAAGTGCGGAGCTTGATCGTACGGATGCGGACCAAGAAAATATTATGCGTCATATGACTGGATTTGGAGGTGCTAATCGTGCAGACATTAATTAATTTATTTCGTAATAATATTCGTCAATATGGAATGATTATTGCACTTGTATTTATTACGGCATTATTTTGGGTACTGACAGAAGGAATTACTTTTAATCCTTTAAATTTAACGAACTTGATTCTGCAAAATGGCTTTATTCTAGTATTAGCAGTCGGTATGGTTTTGGTTATTATTACAGGAAACATTGATTTATCAGTCGGTTCTGTCGTTGCTTTTGTAGGTGCTATTGCAGGTGTACTGATGATAAACAATAATGTACCAGTTTGGCTAGCAATAATTCTATCTATAATTGTAGGTGCTTTAATTGGTGTTTGGCAGGGGTTTTGGATTGCCTATATCGGAATACCCTCTTTCATCGTTACGTTAGCTGGGATGTTGATTTTTCGAGGACTAACCTTATATCTATTAGATGGACAGTCGCTTGCACCATTTCCGGATTCATTTGGTTTTCTCAGTGGTGGTTTTCTACCAGATATGTTTGGTTCAGGTGGTTTGCATACTCTGACGATCATTTTGTCCGTAATACTATCAATCATTCTAGTATATTTAGAAATTAAAAATCGAAAAACACAGTTACAATATAGTTTTGAAGTTGTTCCGATGTGGATTAGTATTACAAAACTTGTGTTATTGCTATCTGTTATTAACTGGTTTGCTTATCAACTGGCATTGAACAAAGGTATCCCAATGGTATTAATTATTGTAATTATACTGATTGTAGTTTATACCTTTATTATGAATAATACAGTAATGGGAAGAAGGATTTATGCAACAGGAGGAAATAAAAAAGCTGCTGATTTATCCGGTATAAAAACAAAAGGTGTTGTATTTTGGGTATTTGTTAACAACGGGGTTATTGCAGCATTAGCTGGATTAATGTTTGCATCTCGGTTAGATTCTGCAACACCTGCAGCAGGTAATATGTTAGAACTAGATGCAATAGCTGCAGTATTTATTGGTGGTGCTTCTATGTCGGGTGGGGTCGGTACGATTATTGGCGCAATAGTTGGTGGTCTTGTTATGGGTGTAATGAATAACGGGATGTCATTAATCGGTATTGGTATTGATTGGCAACAAGCGATAAAAGGGATGGTACTATTACTTGCAGTCGGATTTGATGTATATAATAAAAATAGAGCTGGAAAATAAGTAGTCAGAAGAAACATCACGTGATTTTATTTCGTGATGTTTCTTCTAATAACACCCACTACTCTATTAAAATGTTTAAAGAATAGATGAAAAGGCTAAATACATGTATTAGTGAATGAATTTAGTTGAGGAGGCTAACTATTTATTACTTAGCAACAACATTGAAACATTTTAATATTCGAGCAACGGATGATGTATTAGGAAAGATAAAAGATATCTATTTTGACGATAAGTTCTGGACAGTACGTTATTTAGTAGCTGATACGGGTAAATGGCTCCCAAGTGAAAAAGTATTGTTATCACCTTTGTCAGTTAATAAAGTAGATTCTGAAAACGCGACAGTAGATGTGTTAGCATCGAAAGAAAAGGTTAGAAATGCACCAAATAAAAAAGCGGATGAACCAATCTCAAAACAAGATGAAATAGACTTGACTGGATATTATGGATGGCCAAATTATTGGAGTCAAATTGGACCATGGGGAGGCTTTAGTACCCCAGCTGCTCTTGCTGTTGCTGATAAACAACGAGAAATTCAAGAAAAAGCTAAAGCTGACCAAAAAGAAAGTCATCAATTAAGAAGTGTTAATGAAATAAAAGGTGAATTAACTGGGTACAAAGTAGAAGGTATTGGTGGGAAAATAGGTCATGTTTCTGATGTTATTATAGATGAAGAGAATTGGAAAATCACCTACTTAGTAATAGAAACAAGTAAATTCTTAGCAGCGAATTTTATTTTAATAGCTACGGATTGGATAAGTGATATACACTGGTATGATAAGAAGATCTATGTTGAAGTAGATAACGAAAAGGTGAAAAATGTAACGGATTTTGATATACATGCACCACTAACGAAAGAATATGAGGAGAAACTCTATTCTGACTTAGGGAAACAAAAGAAATCCGAATAAACAGATGTAAATCTAGAGACTGTCATGAAAGTTTACTTTCAGATAGTCTCTATTTTATTACCCTACGCTCATCTATAAAACTCTTCTAATAATTATGACATTATTGTTTATACTATCCGTATAAATAGTGAATATTTATCACTGTTATCAATTAATAGAAGTAGGTGTATCTATGAAAAACCGCCTTATCTCTATCATTATTCCTTCTTATAATGAGTCAAATAATATTGAAATAATATATGATGCGATAACCAATGAATGTTTAGACATTGATTATAACTTTGAAATTTTATTCATTAATGATGGTAGTACGGATAATACGCTTAACCTAATTAAAAAGTTGGAATCAACTAATGCCAACGTAAAGTACATTTCTTTCACACGGAATTTTGGAAAAGAAGTTGCACTATTAGCTGGTTTTCAACATGTTAGTGGAGAAGCTGTTATTGTAATGGACGCTGATTTACAACACCCATGTAATTTGATAAAACCATTTATACATGGCTATGAGGAAGGATATCATCAAGTGATAGCACAACGTAATCGAAAAGGTGAAAATCGACTCCGTGCCTGTTTTTCATCGATTTATTATGGCCTAGTAAACAAAATAGTTGATGTAGAAATAAAAAATGGGGTAGGGGATTTTAGATTATTAAGCCGGAAAGCTGTTGAGGCCCTTCTATTATTGAATGAAGGGAATCGCTTTTCAAAAGGCCTTTTTTCTTGGATAGGTCTAAGCCAAAAAACTATTTACTATGATAATATTTCACGTAAAAATGGTAAATCCAAATGGTCCATTTCTATGTTATTTAATTATGGAATTGATGGGATTATCTCTTTTAATAATAGGCCACTCAGAATTTGCTTTTATTCAGGTGCGTTCATATTATTTTTATCTCTTTTGTATATATTTATTAACTTGTTCTTTATTATAACTAATGGAATCACAGAGCCAGGATATTTTACTATAATGTCAGCAGTTCTTTTTTTAGGTGGTATTCAGTTACTTTGTCTTGGTGTTATTGGAGAGTATATTGGTAGGATTTATTATGAAACGAAACATCGTCCACACTACTTAATACAAGAAACAAACATTTCAACAGGAGAAAATTATGAGCATACGCAGCCAAGAATTTATAAAATTCATCATCGTGGGCATCATTAATACGTGCAATTACTATGCTGTTTATTTATTCATACATGCATATTGGGAAATTAACTATCTGGTTTCACATATCACAGGATTTATTTTAAGTTTAATTATATCCTTTTTTTTAAGCTCTTATTTCACGTTTCAAGTAAAGCCAACAGTAATGAAATTTATTCAATTTTCGGTTACGCAAGTTATTAACATTATTGTTTCCTCTATATTCATTTATGTCTTTATCGAATATTTGGTACTCGGTAGCACGATAGCACCGATTGTTTCCATGATTTTTACTGTTCCTCTTACATTTTTTGTAGCAGGAAAAATTTTAAGAAAATAACGGGGAATACATATGCTGATCAAACGAAAAATCCTCTATCTTATAATAAGTAGTCTAGTCGTTGCTGTATTAGGTCATTTGTTTTTTTTGAGAGAATGGCTATTAGATAGATATATGGTCGGACCAAATGATGGTTTGCAACAGATGGTTACCTTTAAAAAAATTTTGTATGAACAATATAAAAGTGGAAATTACTTTTATTCCTATCAATTTGGTCTTGGAGGTGGAACGTACAGCCAATTAGCATTTTATTTCTCCACATCATTTCTATTCATTTTGTCAGCAATTTTTATTTTTGTATTACAAGCCTTAGATGTTATTGGACCTGCTGATACACTGTTTTGGGCAAATGCTTCAATATTTATAAGTATTGTTCGATTAACTTCAATCATTGTTATAACAAGTATTGTATTTCATTATATGAAAAGTGATTGGTTGCCTGCATTTACAGGGGCCTGTTTCTATGGATTAGCTACTATTTATTTCCGACATGTGACGTATTGGGAGTTCTTTGCCGATGCAATGATCTGGATTCCACTACTCGTATTTGGAGTTGAAAAAGTTTTCCGAGAGAAAAGACCAAATTGGCTCATTTTTGCGATAGCTGTAACGCTTATTAATAATTTTTACTTTGCATATGTTAATTTAATTTTTATTATTCTATATATTATCTTTCGTTGGTTTATTCCGTTGGCAGAGAATGAATCAGATAAAGGCAAGTACGCTAAGCTTTTTATTTGTTCAGGTTTTTTAGGATTTGGAATTAGTGCAGTAGCTTTTATACCAGCTGTTTATGGATATTTACATAACTTTCGACCAGCATATCAGAAATCCGTATCTTTTTTTAGCTGGGATAATATTTTATTTGATAGTCGTTATATTATTCTACCTACCGTATTTTTACTACTTTTATTCAGTCTTTCTCTTTTCAAAGTGCAGACATTTAGACTGTATTCTGTTTTAAGTAGTTTTTTTATCTTCTTTCATTTTAGTCCACTTGTTGCAAGTGCATTCAATGGCTTCTCAGCACCTCAATATCGTTGGGAATACTTGATTTCTTTTTCTATTGCAGGAGCTATTTCATTTGGTTTAGAACACATTCAACGTGTAACGAAAAGAAGAATGATCTTATCAAGTGTAATTGTACTAATTCTTTATCTTGGTACAATTATATTTATTGATGATTTACATGTTTTTTCACTGCTTTCTTTGGCAATTTTATTAATGGTATCTATTACTATCTTATTACTTTTTTATGCTGTATTTAAAAAAGAAAAAAGTGCTTTTTATATTATGTATGTAGGACTTTTGTTACTCGTAATCATTTTTGCGAATAGTTTTCAATATGGTCTTTCTCAAGCAGGGGAAGTTAGTAAATCCTCTAAAAATTATTTGTTGAGCGATAAATATAACGGAAAAGAACAAAGAGAGCTTTTGCAACAAATTAAAAACAAAGACCCCGATTCGCTATACCGGATTGACTGGAAAGTAGACAGACTTAATAATACACCAATTGTGCAAGATTTTAACGGAATAAGTGTGTACGGTAGTATACTAAACGAACACTTGATCGATCTTTATTTGAACGATCTAAATATTGACACAGGGAGGGAAAGTGTTAGTAGATATGCAACATTTGGTAATCGGGCGCACTTATATAGTTTATTTCAAGGAAAGTACATGATAAGGGAGAAGGAAAGCGAAGAGGGCGTACCATATGGATTTTCAAAAATACTTGAATCAAAGAACTATATCGTTTTAGAAAACAATAATGTATTGCCTTTTATTCGAACAACTAAAAATTTCTTTTCAGAAAAAGATGTCGAACAGGTTTCTGATTTAAGTAAAGAGTATGCGATGCTCGAAGGTGTAATTATATCCAACACGAAACAAACAAACGCAGAAATAGCACAAGACGCTAATCTTATCGACCAAACGAAAATCATGATGGTTGGTGCTTCTTATACGAATAACGTATTAACTGTTACTGAGGAAAATGGTGGTTTAGATATAGAAACAGATTCATTAACGTCTGCAGCAAAGGATCTGTACGTACACTTTCATTTAGAGAACACTGCAGTCGATCAAGGGTTTACATTAAAAGTAAACGATTATAAAACTGCACGAAAATCTAATCAATCTATTTATAAAACATATGATGATGAGCTAACAATCCGCGTAGATAATTCGAATAAAATTCGAATTAGACTACCTAAAGGAAAGTACATCTTAAGAGATTTAGAACTATATCAAACAGACTATGCCCGTTTGGAATATCAAAAAAACAAGGTATCAAATAATAGTACGTTAAAGTGGAAAGATAATCGAATATCCATAACTTTTAACAACGATAGAAATGATTATTTCATGATGCTACCTATTCCATTTGAAAAAGGGTGGCAAGTTAAAGTTAATAATAAAAAGCAAAAAATTGAGAAGGTTAACTATGCTTTTATTGGATTTCCCATAGACAAAGATGAAAACGAGATAGAATTACTCTATTATCCACCTTATTTTATACTATCGATTGTTTTATCGAGTTTTAGCCTACTCTTATCTATATTAATTTGCAGAAGAAACCAATAAGAGAAAAAGTCATATTTTGCGGTTGCCCGGGTAATATTTTCGGAAAGTCTTATATAAATCAGTTGTTTTCTTATGGAATTTGTTATTAGAGGAATTCTAAGCACCAGTTTTAATGAGGATATAGGAATTAGTTGTTAGAATATTTAAGAAAAGAATATCTAAATTTAAGCCTCCGTTATGGAAGATCAGTCCACACGTAAAACCTTTTTATTTCATATAAAGGTAGTGAAGGAGGTTTGACAAATGCCGAAAATTTTTATTGATCCTGGACATGGGGGAAATGATTCAGGTGCAAGTAGTAACGGGTTAGTAGAAAAGGATATAACATTAAATATTGCTCTAAAATTACAACAGATATTGAACGATTCTTATCAAAATGTCACCACACGTCTATCAAGAACAACAGATCAGTCAGTTTCCCTGACCAATCGAACAAACGCTGCGAATGATTGGAATGCCGATTACTATCTTTCCATTCACATTAACGCAGGTGGCGGTGTTGGTTTTGAAAGCTATATATGGAATGGTAATTTTGCTTCGAAATCTGAAACAGAACGATTGCGATCTACTATTCACGACGAAATTGTTGAAACGATTGGATGGCGTGATCGAGGTAAAAAAGAAGCGAATTTTCATGTGTTAAGAGAAACGACGATGCCAGCAATATTGACAGAAAATGGTTTTATAGATAATGATGCTGAAGCTGAAGAAATGAAAACGCCACAATGGATTGAACAAGTAGCACGTGCACATGCATCTGGTATCGCACAAGCATTTGAATTAGAAGAAGACTCGAATGCAGAAGAACCTGATACGTCATCTTTTTACCGAGTTGTTACAGGTTCGTTTCAATCCGAGAAAAATGCGAAGCAACGTAGATATGTTCTAAATAGGCATGGTTATAGTAGTTTTATAACGGAATTTAATGACCAAGGGCAAGTTTACTTCCGAGTGATTGTTGGGTCATTTCAAAACAGGTCCAATGCTGAAGGCCGTGTAGATGAATTAAATGAAATAGGGTTTGATTCATTTATTAGTACGTTCAACGGATAAAAGAAATCTCCACTATGTTTAAGTGGAGATTTCTTTTATTGTTAATGGATATTTCTATATAAGCCTATTACTCTACCTAAAATGGAAACATTATCATATATGAGTGGTTCCATTGTTGCGTTTTCGGGTTGTAGACGAATATGGTCTTTTTCTTTGAAAAAGCGCTTAACTGTAGCCTCATTCTCATCTGTCATGGCGACTACAATTTCTCCATTTTGAGCGGTTTGCTGTTGTTTTACAATTACCATGTCACCATCTAATATACCTGCTTCGATCATACTTTCGCCTTCAATTACAAGTACAAAAATTGACTGATCGGTAGCATCTCCATGTGTAAGAGTTAAAGGTAGTGGGATGTATTCTTCAATGTTTTCAACAGCAGTAATGGGGATACCAGCAGTAACTTTCCCTATAACAGGTGCAAACGTTACTTCTCCTTTAGGAATACTAGAGTCATCAGCGGCATGTAATACTTCTATTGCTCTAGGTTTCGTTGGATCTCTACGTATGTATCCTTTTTTCTCTAGTCGAGCAAGGTGCCCATGTACGGTGGAACTTGATGCTAGACCAACAGCCCCGCCAATTTCTCTTACTGAAGGTGGATATCCTTTTGCTGCTACTTCATCTTTAATATAATCTAAGATTGCTTGTTGACGTTTTGAAATTTTCGTCATAATGATGCACCTCCGTACATATTTTATTAGTGAAAGTATAGCATGTTTATCACAAATACACAAACATAAGTTCTAAAAAAGACTTGACAGGAACAATCGTTCGGTTATAATAAAATACAGATGCGAACAATCGTTCTTAATATCAAAGGAGGAAACAAAATGTTTAATAAAATAACTAATATTACTATGGTGGATTTATTCTATTTCATTTCGTTCATTCTTACGTTAGGATTTATGTATATGGGTTTAGTTTCTAGTTAAAAAATATGTTTAAAATAGAAAGGTAGTTATCATGCGAGCGATTATATACTGTCGGGTAAGCACGGAAAAAGAAGAGCAGTCTTCTTCCTTACATAGACAAAAACAAGAATTGATAGAGTTAGCAGAAAAAGAACAAATGGAAGTCATCAGTATTATAGAAGAAAGGCAAAGTGGATATGAAATTGAACGAGATGGTATTTTATCCATATTAGAAAAATGTGCAACTGAAGCAGTGGATTGTCTATTAGTTCAAGATGAGACAAGACTAGGAAGAGGTAATACTAAAATTGCCTTATTCCATCAATTTTCTAAGTTAGGTGTGAAAATATATGCTTTATCCAATCAAGGAGAATTACAATTATCTGAATCTGATGCAATGGTTTTACAGATTGTAGGTGTTGTTGAAGAGTACCAACGTAAAATTCATAACATTAAAATAAAACGAGGGATGCAAAAAGCTATTAAAAATGGCTACGATCCAGCTAAAAACCTTCGTAACCGTGATCACGCGAATGGTCGCAATCGAATTGAATTTCCAATTGAAGAGGTAAAACGTTTGCGAGACAATCAATTAACTTTTGGTGAAATAGCGACTACGCTTCGTGGATTGGGTTTTCAAGTGTCCAAAGCAACAGTTCACCGAAGATACCAAGAATATGTATCGCTTGAATCTGAGCATACCTTTCATATAGAATGAATAGACAAGGAATCCATATTAAAGGATACTTGTCTTTTCTGTTTTCGAGAAAACTTTATACGTAAAGGAGAAGAACGATGTTAGCTAAAGATAAATTAGATCGTATTAATATGCTGGCTAAAAAGGCCAAACAAGAAGGGTTAACAAGTGAAGAAAAAGAAGAACAGCAAAAACTAAGACAAGAATATTTAAAAAATGTACGACAATCTTTTAAAAATGAATTCAAAGGGATGAAGATCATTGATCCTAATGGAGATGATGTCACTCCAGAAAAAGTGAAGAATTTGAGAAAAGAAAATTAAAAATAATTGAATATTCTTGAAGATAGTACTTGTTTATTATCCGTTTTCATTATAGGATATTAATTGTACGTACATATTTTCATAATTTTCGAAAGGGGATACAAAGTATGTCAAAACAAACTGAACAACGCTCTATTAACACGATTCGCACGCTATCTATTGATGCAATTGAAAATGCTAACTCTGGGCACCCAGGATTACCAATGGGGGCAGCACCAATGGCATATACATTATGGACTGACTTTATGGACCATAATCCGAAAAACTCTAGTTGGTTTAACCGAGATAGATTTGTATTATCAGCAGGACACGGATCTATGCTATTGTACTCGTTACTACATTTATCAGGTTACAACGTATCAATTGAAGATTTAAAAGGATTTCGTCAGTGGGGATCTATCACTCCAGGTCATCCTGAAGTAACACACACGGACGGAATTGAAGCAACTACTGGGCCATTAGGACAAGGTGTTGCGATGTCTGTTGGTATGGCAATGGCTGAAGAGCACTTAGCTGCTAAATACAATAGAGATAATTTTAATGTAGTTGATCACTTTACTTATGCGCTTGTTAGTGATGGCGATCTAATGGAAGGTGTTTCACATGAGACAGCATCTTTAGCTGGACATTTAGGCTTAGGTAAACTTATTGCACTATATGATTCTAATGACATTTCATTAGATGGTGAATTAGACCAGGCTTTTTCTGAAAATGTAGAAGATCGTTTTAAAGCATATGGCTGGGAAGTAATTCGAGTAGAAGATGGCAATGATATTATCGCTATTCGTGAAGCGATCAAAAAAGCGAAAACAAATCTAGATCAACCTACTTTAATTGAAGTGAAGACTGTTATTGGATATGGTTCACCAAATAAATCAGCTTCTTCTGCTTCACATGGTGCGCCATTAGGTGCAGATGAAATTAAATTAACAAAAGAATTTTATGACTGGAGTCATGAAGATTTCTTCGTGCCTGAAGAAGTTTATCAAGATTTTGAAGAGAAAATTGTAACACGTGGTAAAAAGACTGAAGCAGAGTGGAATGATGTATTTTCAGCATATAAAAAAGCACATCCAGAGCTTGCTAAGGAACTGGAAGATGCAATCAAAGGTGAACTACCATCAGATTGGGCAAAAGACCTTCCAGTATATGAAGCTGGCGAACATACACTTGCTACAAGAGCATCATCAGGTGAAGTTTTAAATGCAGTAGCGGAAGCAGTACCATATTTCTTTGGTGGAAGTGCTGACTTAGCTGGTTCAAATAAAACAAAAATTAATGGTGCAGAAGATTTCTCTAAAAATAATTATTCTGGTCGAAATATTTGGTTTGGTGTACGTGAATTTGCGATGGCTGCAGCCTTAAATGGTATGGCATTACATGGCGGATTAAAAGTTTTTGGTGGCACATTCTTTGTATTCAGTGACTATTTACGTCCTGCTGTACGTTTATCTGCCATTCAAGAATTACCTGTCACATATGTTTTGACACACGATTCTATTGCTGTTGGGGAAGATGGTCCAACACATGAGCCGGTTGAGCAGCTTGCTGCATTTAGAGCAATGCCAAATCTATCAGTTATTCGTCCAGGTGATGGTAATGAAGTACAAGCAGCATGGCGTCTAGCTTTAGAGTCTGAAAAGGTACCAACTATGCTTGTTTTAACAAGACAGAACCTACCAACATTACCAGATACGAAAGATAATGCATATGAAGGTGTTAAAAAAGGTGCTTATGTAGTAAGTGCTGCAACAAAAGCAACACCTGATGCACTATTACTTGCTTCTGGATCTGAAGTTCAGTTAGCAGTAAAAGCACAAGCCGAATTAAAAGAAAAAGGTTATGATGTAAGTGTTGTGAGTATGCCATCTTGGGATCGTTTTAATAAACAAGATAAAGCATACAAAGAACAAGTCATACCATCTACTGTTAAGAAGCGTTTAGCAATTGAAATGGCATCACCATTTGGTTGGGAACGTTATACAGGTGATGAAGGTGACATATTAGCAATTGATACATTTGGTGCATCTGCTAATGGTGATAAGATCATGCAAGAATATGGTTTCACTGTTGATAATGTAGTTAAAAGATTTGAAGCGATGATTAAAGCGTAATTTAACCAATTCCTCACTTTATTTCACAATAAAGTGAGGTTTTTTTTGGATTTGACAAAAGCTTATTATTTTTTTACTTCATTATGACAAGATATGCATCTTTTTTTTTGTATACTGTTTGTCAAAAGAGGGGGACAAGCTTATGCAAAAATATTATGTGTTTTTTTTAAATAGTGAAGTTTGTTATTCTTATTTCTATAAACCAGAGTTACTAAATCGGTTTTTTCAATCTTATTTTGATCAGCAAAACAGAAAAGATTTAGCTGCACAATTTCTATACATAACTAGGACGATATCTGCTGATCAATTGCTGCATTATGTAAATGAAAATGCAAAAAAAAATCGTTATGTCCAGAATAAACGTATTGTCTATTATTTTAACCAGAATGCTACTAATACATTTACTGTGCATGAAAGATGGCTTGAAGTAGATTGTGAATCACTAGAGGTAGCCAATACCATGTTATTTGAATGGCTAGAGAAGTATGATCACTGTTGTTATATTATGGAGAAGAGTGGCATGAATTACGGCTGGCTCTCTCCAATCAAAAAACAAGTCTTGCTTTCCTAGCTCTACTATTGTAATCTTTGTTATTGTCTACTATACTATATGAGAGAGAATTTGAAGGAGGAAGGCTAGACATGGGCACGATTTGGATTGTAGTTATTGCTATAGTAGCTTTAATTGCTGGTGTTGCGCTTGGGTTTTTCATCGCTAGAAGATACATGATGAATTATTTGAAAAAGAACCCACCAATTAATGAACAAATGTTACGAACACTAATGATGCAGATGGGTCAAAAACCATCACAGAAAAAGATTAATCAAATGATGCGTGCAATGAATAATCAAAATCAAACGAAATAATATATTCAATGATTCAATGATTCGATACGTATAGGCATTGCAACTTATAAATCCCTTGCCACCAATTGGTGCAAGGGATTTATAAGTTTTAACGCAAATATTATCATCTAAAATAAAATGTAAAGGAAGTATAAATGATGTTTTGGGCTATAGCTAGTACAGTTGTGGGATTAATAATGGCAACAACGATGATTATTGTTCGTGCACGCGCATCAAAAAGGCCGACAAACGCGGCACGGATCTTACTACCACCTCTTTTTATGAGTACAGGTGCTTTTATGTTTGTAGTGCCTATATTTCGCGTCTCTTTCTCACAAGTTGCAGAAGCATTAATTGTGGGAATGGTCTTCTCAATATTTCTTATTAAATCAACTTCGTTTACCTTCGAAAAAGGGAATATTTATTTAACGCCTTCAAAATATTTTGTTGTTATTTTGGTAGGTCTATTAATTGTTCGAATTATATTAAAGTTAGCTATCAGTTCCTCTATATCTATTGGTGAAACGAGTGGTATGTTTTTTTTGTTAGCTTTTGGTATGATTGCGACATGGAGATTAGTAATGTTCACGAAATATTTAAAAATAAAAAGTGATAATTTCGAATAATCTAATAGTTCGTACGACTCATTATGTTATCATATACTTTATACCTACTTAAGTTTTATTAAAAAAGATTAATTTATCACTATTTTCGCTAATATTTACTACAAATTGCTAATATACATGAAATAACTGTGTTATCATTGTTAAGTAATGGTAGGGTGGGTTTGGTTCCTTGAAAGGGGGTATTTTATGTCAGGTTATGAAATTGATGAAAATACAGACAATGCTATTTTAGCAACATTCTCAATTGCAAAGAAACCCAAACAATTTAAACTAGCCAGTTTACCGGAAGAAGTATTAAATTGGATTGATAAACAAGGGTTTGATTTTATTACAATTTGTAATGATAAAAGTGAAGTAATTTACGTTTCTAATTCTATAGAGAAGGTTTTAGGTTTTGAAAAAGATGAACTAATTGCAAGTAATGCTATTAGTTATTTTTCACCAATGGACCAAGAAAGAATTCCAGAAAAAATTAACAAAAACGAAAAAAAAGTTCAAAAATTCACTGCTAACATTCGAGATGCATTTGGAAGATATAGGAGCATTGATTCTGTAATTGCTTCATTGTTTTCAAGAGATACACAAGAAAAATTATATATCTGCTTGTCTAAAGATATCACAGACAAAAAAGAAGCAGAACAAATGTTAATTCGTTCTGAAAAAATGTCGATAGCAGGTCAATTAGCAGCCGGTGTCGCGCATGAAATTAGAAACCCGCTTACATCCTTGAAAGGGTTTGTTCAACTGCTTCAGGCTGGTATAGATCGTAAAGAAGAATATTATAAAATTATGATTGATGAAATTGAAAAAATAGATGCTATATCATCGGAACTTTTATTTATTGCTAAACCAATGACAGATGAACGAAAAAATGAGAGTGTATCTGATATGGTTCAAGATGTTATTACATTACTGAACACACAGGCTAAAGTATATAATATTAATCTTATTTCGCAAATTGAAGTAGATCAGACGGTCTATTGTGATCGTACACAAATAAAACAAGTCCTTATAAATTTAATTAAAAATGCAATTGAAGAAATGCCTAATGGTGGTACGATACAGATTCATGTAACAGATGATCAAACATATTGTTCTATTTCTGTTATTGACGAAGGTCCAGGGATACCAGAGAGTTTATTACATAAGTTAAAAGAACCTTTCTTTACAACAAAAAAAGAAGGTACTGGATTGGGTTTAATGATTTCAAATAAGATTATAGAAAACCATAATGGTGTATTAGATATCCTACAAAATCAAGATAAAGGAAGTACCTTTTGTGTTTCCTTACCACTAATTAATAATAGCTGATTATACGTAAAAACAGCCGAGATTAACATGGCTGTTTTTACGTGTAATCAAACTATAAATCATGACTTGCATTTTTCTTTTGTCGACTATGATTTCTATTTTTAACTTTTTTTGATCCACTTAAAGGTTTGTTAGGTTTTTCTGTTTGTTTTTTATCTGCCATTTGTTGTCACCACCTCAATAATTAATGTGTGTTTCTATATGGTTTTTATTCTTTAAATTATCGATTTGATTAACACAATGACTGACAAATGTAGACGAATTATTTTACTTATCTGTCGATTTCAATTAAAATGAAATATACGTAGATGTTTGGAATCCTACTATTGATAGGATACGGGGAGTATTATGAGTTTTATTTAATATGGGGGGTATCATGTATGACAGAAATAAATCATACTATTAACGCGCAAAAAAAGTTCGATTTAAATGGTAAAACGTATAATTATTATCAACTAAAAGCCTTAGAAAAGGCAGGAATTGGAGAAATATCTAGGTTACCTTTCTCTATTCGAGTACTATTGGAATCTTTACTTAGACAATATGATGGAAGAGTTATTAAAGACGAGCACATAGCAGGCTTAGCAAAATGGGGTCAAGTAGCTAAAACAGACGTACCATTCAAGCCTTCACGTGTTATCTTACAGGACTTTACTGGTGTTCCTGCTGTAGTTGATCTTGCATCCCTTCGAAAAGCGATGGTTGATCTTGGTGGTTCACCTGATAAAATCAATCCCGAAGTACCGGTAGATTTGGTTATTGATCACTCTGTACAGGTTGATGAATATGGTTCAAATAAAGCTCTATTAGCTAATATGAGTTTTGAATTTGAACGTAATGCAGAACGCTATGAGTTTTTGAATTGGGCTCAAAAGGCATTTGAAAATTATCGTGTAGTACCACCAGCAACAGGTATTGTTCACCAAGTTAATTTAGAGTACATTGCAAATGTAGTACATGCAACTGAAAATAAAGAAGGTGAATTTGATGCTTACCCTGATACATTGGTTGGAACTGATTCACATACAACAATGATTAATGGTTTGGGTGTATTAGGTTGGGGTGTTGGCGGTATTGAAGCTGAAGCAGGCATGTTAGGTCAACCTTCCTATTTACCGGCTCCAGAAGTAATAGGAGTGAAATTCACTGGAAGTTATCCTGATGGAACAACTGCTACAGACTTAGCATTAAAAGTAACACAAGTGTTACGTGAGAAAAAAGTGGTAGGTAAATTTGTTGAATATTTTGGACCTGGCTTACAAGACATGCCACTTGCTGATCGTGCTACCATTTCAAATATGGCTCCTGAATATGGAGCAACTTGTGGATTCTTCCCAGTTGATCAAGAATCGTTAGATTATTTACGTTTAACAGGCCGAAGCGAGGATCATATTGCTTTAGTCGAGAAATACTGTAAAGAAAATAGTCTTTGGTATTCACCAGATCAAGCAGATCCAGAATTTACAGATTTAGTTGAAATAAACTTATCTGATTTAGAACCGAATCTATCTGGTCCGAAGCGTCCACAAGACTTAATTGCTCTATCTGACATGAAAAAGCTTTTTCATGAAACTATTTCTAATCCTGCCGGAAATCAAGGGTTCGGTTTAGAGAAATCTGAATTTGAAAAAGAAGCCTTAATTGAACATCCTGACGGTAGTACATCTAAGATGAAGACTGGCTCATTAGCAATTGCTGCGATTACATCTTGTACAAATACATCAAACCCGTATGTAATGTTAGGAGCAGGTTTACTTGCTAAGAAGGCTGTAGAGAAAGGGCTAGATGTACCAAGTTATGTAAAAACATCTTTAGCACCAGGTTCAAAAGTGGTGACAAGATATCTTGAAGATGCTGGTCTAATGACTTATTTAAATAAATTAGGTTTTAATTTGGTTGGATATGGTTGTACAACTTGTATCGGTAATTCTGGTCCGTTATTGCCTGAAATTGAACAAGCTATTGCAAATGCAGACTTAACAGTATCATCTGTTCTATCTGGTAACAGAAACTTTGAAGGACGTATCCATCCACTTGTTAAAGCAAATTATCTAGCTTCTCCACCACTTGTTGTAGCTTATGCTTTAGCTGGAACGGTTGATATAGATATTAAAGATGAACCACTTGGTATGGACAAAGATGGAGAACCTGTTTATTTTGCTGATTTATGGCCAACAATGGAGGAAATTCGTTCAGAGGTTGCTAAAGTTGTTACGCCAGATATTTTCAAGAAAGAGTATGAGAATATTTTCAAATCAAATGAACAGTGGAATGCAATTGAAACAACTGATGAGCCTATATATGAGTGGGATGATGATTCTACCTATATTCAAAACCCTCCATTTTTTGAAGGTTTAGCTAAGGAAGCTGATCAAGTTAAAGCACTATCTGGTTTACGCGTAATTGGAAAATTTGCTGATTCTGTTACAACAGACCATATTTCACCAGCAGGTGCAATTGCAAAAGATATGCCAGCAGGGCAATACTTGCAAGAAAATGGTGTAACACCAAGAAACTTTAATTCATATGGTTCGCGACGTGGAAATCACCAAGTGATGATGCGTGGAACGTTTGCTAATATTCGTATTAAGAACAAACTTGCACCTGGTACGGAGGGTGGATATACAACATATTGGCCAACGGATGAAGTGATGCCAATTTATGATGCAGCAATGAAATACCAAGAAGATAATACAGGTTTACTTGTTATTGCAGGAAAAGATTACGGCATGGGAAGTTCGCGTGACTGGGCTGCAAAAGGTACCAAGCTATTAGGTATTAAAACAGTGATTGCAGAAAGTTATGAACGTATTCACCGTAGTAATTTAGTTATGATGGGCGTTTTACCATTGCAATTTAATGAAGGCGAATCAGCTGAATCATTAGGTTTAACTGGAACAGAAACATTTGAAATAAATATTGATGAAACAGTTCAACCCAATCAACTTGTAAATGCAAAAGCAACAAGAGTAGATGGAAGTGAAGTAAGTTTTCAAGTTGTAGCTCGCTTTGATAGTGAAGTGGAGATTGATTACTACCGTCACGGTGGAATTCTGCAAATGGTCTTACGTAATAAACTGAAAGACTAATAATAAATGAGAAGAGGTTTCGCAATTGCGGAACCTCTTTTTTCGATTTTTAAAAGTATAAATTATCAGAATAATGGGAAAGATCTATTTAATCAAGAAAAGGAGTGGTAGGAATGGTTCGAGCTAAGAAATTGTCGTTTCAAACACTAGTGGCAGAAAATAGAAAAGAAATTATGCAGGATGAAAAAACGATAGAAAAAATTACAGATCGAATAGAAGACAAGATTCATGCAACGATAAAGACAAATATTTCTTCATGAAAAGATCTTGTATAAATACAATACCCTAAGCCAAACTAATTGTGAACAACGAAGGGGGCTTTTTGATGAGTAATCCTAAACGAGATAGTGAGCAATTTCAACCTGATCATTATGGCACACAGCCGAGAAAAGCTGAAAGCAACAAAGGAAAACAAATGGGTATGAAAAGTAATGAACAACCCGACCTCATACAACAAAAAGGCAAATAGGAGGTATAAATAATGAGTGAAAACAAACCAAATCCAGATAATCGTGCCGATAATGTAGAAAAATTACAAGAGATGGTTCATAATACAATTGAAAATATTGAGCAATCACATGATGCGTTGCAACATGCAACCGATCAAGAGAAAGAAAATATCGAAGCTAAAAATGAAAGAAGAGAAGAGTCCTTAGAAGCAATACGTGTAGAGATCAAAGATGAATATAAAAATCAACAAAAGTAATTTTTATGCTATATTGGATAAAGAAGCGCTGTTAATGGCTTCTTTATCTACGTTATTAAGAGAACGTTTGGTTAGATCTGCCTGTTATAGCGTAGTGTAACCTGTTCTTCTCCAGTTTCCGTTTGAGCTATTTTTTTTTTTTTTTTCTGAAAGGTAAATCCACGTGCTTCATAAAATGGGATACCTCGTTGGTTTCCATCCTGTACAGATACCCATTGCTCTTTTACATTTATTTTAAGTTGATATTCTGTAAATCTTTCAAGAAGTTGTTTTCCGACGCCTTTATATCTGTATTCTTCATCTACATAAAAAACAAAAATTTCTCCTATATTTGGCTCTTTTAATCCTCCACCAATTACACCAACGACTTTATCGTCTATAAGGGCTACATATGTATAAATTCCTTTCTCAATATCCTGTTTAACACGTTCCTTTTGATACCAAAAAGCAACAGTTTTCACTTGATGTTTGTCACTTAATTTATTTTCAACCGTTTGTTTCCAGCCATTTGTACAGATTGTAGCAATTTCACTTGTATGATTTTCACTTGGTTTAACAATCGTTAGTTCCATTATTCCCACCTCATTAGTACTATTATTGAAATAAATTTTTATATTTTAAGATTGGGTAGTTTTGTGTGTTCTGATACTATTTTTGCAGCTTTAGGCAGGGTATCTTGCTTACTCCAAGAATTTTGTTCCCATATACCAGAACGTTGAAATGCTTTGGCACAATGAATGAAACATTCTTCTACTTCTATAGCAATTCCCAAAAGGGGTTTTTCCCCTTTGACTATCATTTCGTCAAGTAATTGCTTATCTTTAACTAAGCAAGCTTTTCCGTTAATTCTTAATGTTTCTCCGAGACCAGGTATAAACAAGAGAATACCGACGTTGGGGTTGGACAAGATATTTCGTAACGAATCGCTACGTTTATTCCCAGATCTTTCAGGGATGAATAATTGTTTTTCATTTATTACTTTAACCAAACCATTACGATCTCCTCGGGGTGATACATCACAATTTCCGGAGTTATCTGAAGTGGCCAATGTTAAAAATGGAGATTTCGAAATGAAATCTATACAATTTTGATCTAAATAGTTTATCACTTTATTTTCTACCAGTTCACTTGGTTGACCAACTAGCGTACGAAGGTCTTCAGGTGTGTTGATCATATCTTTAAAAACAAATATATTATTCAAAAAAACAACTCCTATATTTAGTTATTTCAAATACCATAATAAACGTATCTTTATTTTATCATAAAAAATCAGAAAACTCTGTAAAATAAAATTAAATATAGGGCCCGATTAAGATGCTATCATAAAAAAACTCATACCTAGTGTTTAAAATCTTTCGAGTCAACATAAACAGATAGTTATGATAAAATGTAGTTGTAAGTGAAGGGAGCGGTTATTTTTTGAGAAACACAATTACGGAAGCAGAGATTATAAAGTGGGATACGTTAGAAACAGAAGTTCCACTTACTGAAGTTGACACATTACGTATGTTAGATCAATTGGAGTCAAATGAAAGAGATTATTCAAAGCAGGCGATCGCTGTTCTCTATAGTATGTTGGCTTTTCATCGATTAAAACGTCTTGAAAACTCAGACTATTTAATTGATTTATTACTAGATAAAGCAGCGTCATATGATGATACAGTAACTGTATATCAATCATTGCGTGATATAAAAACGTATTTTCATTTTTATAATGAATTAGAAAAACTTGAAGTAGCTACATGGTCGATTAGAGAGACAGATTTCGATCCAGTTAATTTAAAAAAATTAAATGAATGGCTGATACAATTACAACAATTGAAAAAAAATGCGATTACAAAAAGGGAACCAAATGAAACACAACCTGAAATCGTTTCGATTTATAAACGTATAGAGAAGACGATAAGTGATTTTATAGAGATAGTAGAAGATAGCATTGCTTCATTAGAGAATAAACGATCAGGTATTCCAGTACAGCGCCTAAATGATTACATCAAAGAATTAGTCGGTCTGAAAAAGGACTTTTATCGTGCATTTCCTGATGTATTACGTGCATCTAATGAAAAAAGTCCATTAGAAAAATTGGATGAAATGGTTGGTTTAGACGATGTAAAAAAATATATTTCGCAATATTATCATTACCTTAAATATCAAAAAGAACGTAAACATATGGGCTTTCACATGATTGATGAACCTGGTTTACATATGGTAATGACAGGTAACCCTGGGACTGGTAAAACGACAATTGCTCGTCTCTTAGCAGAAATCTATCATGAGTTAGGTTTATTAGATACCAAAGAAGTAACAGAAGTAAATCGATCGCATTTAGTTGGCTCATATGTTGGTCAAAGTGAAGAAAATACAATGTCATATATTAAACAATCCCTTGGTGGAATCCTTTTTATTGATGAAGCTTATAGTTTAAAACGTCCCGAACAAAGCGGTAGTGATTATGGACAAGCTGTTATTGATACACTTGTTTCCGCTATGACTGGTAAAGAATACGCGAATAAGTTTGCCGTTATTTTAGCTGGTTATCCAGAAGAAATGCGTCAGTTTTTATGGTCGAATACTGGACTACGTAGCCGTTTTCCTGAACAAAACGTTGTTTCATTACCTGATTTTAAAATGGTTGAGTTAGTACAAATAGCTCAAAATACTGCATTAAGTAATGATTACTTTTTTACGGAAGAAGCCTTAAATCGCTTCGAAAGTGTCATTGATCGAGCGAAAGTGGATGATACTTTTGGTAATGCACGAACGGTAAGGGACCTTGTATTAAAAGCTATCTTTAAAAAAGGTGCTACTAAAACAATTAATTCGTCAGATAATTGGTTAGAACACATGCGTATCGATGTTAGTGATTTAGATATTATGGAAGATAATGAAAGATTAAAAAATGAACCGATGAAGCAATTAGATAATTTAATTGGATTAACAAATATCAAAGAAGAAGTAAAAAAACTTTCATCATTTGTTACTGCACAACAAAAACGAAAGAAACTAGGATATCCAGCTGTGCCAATTCAATTGCATGCAGTCTTTTCTGGTAATCCAGGGACGGGTAAGACAACAGTTGCAAAGATTTATTCACAATTACTGAAAGAATGTGGTTTATTAAAAAGAGGACATTTCGTATTAGCATCTAGAAGTGATCTTGTGGCTGGATATGTTGGTCAAACTGCAATCAAGACAAAACAAAAGATAAGAGAAGCGCTTGGCGGCGTGTTGTTTATTGATGAAGCCTATGCTTTATTTCGTGGAGAAAACGATTTTGGTAAAGAAGCTATTGATACGTTAGTAGATGAAATGACAAAACACAATGAAAATTTGGTTGTTATTTTAGCTGGATATGAGAATGAAATGAAACAATTTATTAATAGTAATCCAGGATTATCATCTCGATTTAAAAAATATTTTAAGTTTCTTGATTATAATGGGAAAGAACTGGTTGAAATCACAGACTATCATGTAGCTCGCTATCAATATCAACTTGATAAATACGCTAAAACCTATATTCAAAAACAATATCAAGCACATTCAATTAAAGGTAACGCACGTTTTGTCGTTAATTTAGTTGATGAGGCAATTCAATTTCAATCATTACGTATTGCAGACGAAAAATACTCAACGGATACACTATTATTGCTAAAACAAGAGGATTTTGAAAAAGCATGGCAAACGGTCAAGGGGGTTTAATTATATATGAAGGTGAGAACACCAATTAAAGTACGCTATCAAGAAACAGATCAAATGGGGGTTGTGTATCATGCGAATTACCTCATTTGGTTTGAAATAGGTAGGACAGCATTTATAGAAGAATTAGGTTTTCGTTACTTTGATATGGAAGAGAACGGCATTGTTTCTCCAGTCGTAGATGCGCATATATATTTCAAACAACCAATTCGCTACGGTCAACCTGCCTATGTAGAAACATGGGTAGAAGCTTATGATGGTTTACGGACAACATATGGCTATAACGTTGTAAATCAGGAAGGTAACATTGCCGTTACAGGTTCGACAAAGCACGTAATAGTAAAAAAAGAAAACTTTCGTCCCGTTTCCTTGCGTAAGAAATTTCCAGAATGGCATCTTGCTTACCAAAAAGCGATGGGTGATGAATAAGGATGGCTTTTGGAATTAAACGGAAAGAATTGATGGAATGGAAAACGAATGTCGAGCAAGGAAATATTGCATTTTTAACACATTATTGGTTAGATGATAGATTTCCTGGTTGTAATACCGTAACAAAAGTTGGGTGTAATAACATAGAAAGTTTAATCAAGTGGGGCAAAAAGTACGGTTTAGAGGCAAGCTGGATTCATAATGACCCTATACATCCACATTTTGATTTATTTGGGATGAAACAAAAAGAAATACTAACAAAAGAAGAACAGTGGAAACAAATAGAACATTTTAACTTATAATTTTTTTGCAAACTAAGACTGGTGTCCACAGAAAGCAAGTACATTTTATTTAATCGGAGTCTATAGTAATTTAGTTGGAAATAACAACCTTTTAGAAAACAGATTAAAAAACGCGAATCTCATCTAGATTCGCGTTTTTGGCGTTTTTCGGGAACTGGGTCAAAACCACCTGAATGAAATGGCTGACATTTTATTATCCGTTTAACCGTTAAATATCCACCTTTTAATGCACCAAATCTTCTAATTGCTTCCATACCATATTGTGAACAGGTAGGATAGAAGCGGCAACTTGGTGGTTTGATAGGACTTATAATTTTTTGATAAATACGAATGATTCCTAGAAAAAGGTACTTCATCTTAGCCCTTCTTTATTGTTCGGCATATTTATCATAAGTAACAGAAGCAATTGCATCGTGTAAATGAATTGATTCTTCATTTCGACAACCAACGTAAAATGCTTGAACAAATGCATATTCATACAGATCAGCAGCTACTAAACGAACCATATCTTCAACAAATCGTGGATTTTCATAAGCTTGCTCGGTTACCATCTTTTCATCTGGCCGTTTTAAAACGGGGTGGATACGAGCGCTTGCATTACTTTCAGCTGCTTCTAATAAAGCGTATTTCCAATCTACTTCCTCTTCATCAAAATCTTCCGTTAATTCAACTTCCATCGTGATTTTTCCACGTTGATTATGAGCACTGTATTCACTGATTTCTTTGGAACAAGGGCATAAAGTTGTAATGGTACCAGTCAATCCTACCGTTATATCATAACCTAATTCAGTGTCGTACTGTATACGGATCGTAGCATCTGCATGGTTAAGTCCCGAAAAATCGGAAGAAGGTCCTTTTCTTTCAAAAAACCAAGGGAAAGTTACTTCTATAAATGCATCCCGTTGTTTTAATCGTGTAGCTAATTCTTCGGCAAATTTTTTCAAATTAGTAAGCGACAAGGTGAATGAGCCATCTGCATGATATTCTTGTAATTGTTGTGTAAAACGACTCATGTTTGTACCTTTACTATCTTTTGTGATACTAGAAGAAAAAGTGAAGGTTCCAATAGTTGTTTGTAAAGCAGGCTCCATTTTACTAGTTATTTGGATCGGATGTTTTACATTAGCGATCCCTACAGCATCTAAATCAAACAGAAAATCACTTTGTGTATTTTGAAGATCAGACATCAGATCTTTATCTATCGGTTTAGTTTTGGCTCCAGGTTTAACGGATCCAAATAATGTATGTCTTTCTAACTTATTTGGTAAAACTTTTTTATGGTGTTTTTGTGCATCCATAATGATGCCCCCTTTCATACTCTTATTTAGATATTTCAAAGTATACTGAACAACATATTAAAGTTCAATTTTTTTGACTTGAACGTACATAATTTGACAAAATGGTCTATATTTCAACTGAAATATAGACCATTTTGTTTACATCCAACTAATTTTAGGCTCTGTTTTATTAAGAATTCGCTTGATATTTGCTCGATGTCGATAAAATATAAAAACAGTTAAAATACTTGTTACGATTACTAAACCATAATCTTCTATAAAAATAGAAGCCGTAATAGAAATTAGCCCTGTTATCATAGATGATAATGATACGTACTTACTTATGTACAATGTAAGAATAAAAGATAGTAATATAATACCGAATAATAATGGACTAAGTCCTAATAACATGCCTCCAGAGGTAGCAACAGCTTTGCCTCCTCTAAATCTAGCGAAAACAGGATACATATGTCCAATTACCGCAAAAACACCGATTATAAGAGGACTAATTTCGGTCAAATTAAAAATAATTGGTAATAAAGTAGCAATTGTTCCTTTAAAAATATCCCCAAGTGTCACGATAATGCCAGCCTTTTTACCTAATACGCGGAATGTATTTGTTCCACCTAAATTCCCACTTCCATGTTCACGTATATCGGTCTTGTAGCCAATTTTGCCAACTAATAGTCCGAATGGAACAGAGCCTATGAGATAAGCTAATATTGCCATTAATATATAAGTCATAATACTACTCCTTTTCCAATCAATCTATATACAGTATCGTTATTTTAACACGAATTCATGTATCCTTGTACAACTATTTAAATGCATATTCATGTAACTTTATTAAAAATGTTTGGTTTATCAAAAAAATGGGAATTGACTATATAATAATATGGAGGTGCACGTATGATTGAATTTGATCAGGTTACAAAAAGATTCCCTGATGGAACAGAAGCCGTAAAAGACTTCTCGCTATCTATTAAAGAAGGAGAATTATTAACATTAATAGGACCAAGTGGCTGTGGGAAAACAACCACTTTGAAGATGATTAACCGTTTGGTAAATGAAACAGAAGGTACGATAAAAATAGCAGGCAAGGATATTACTACATATGATTTACACCAGTTAAGATGGAATACTGGTTATGTAATACAACAAATTGCACTATTTCCTCACTTAACTATAGCAGAAAATATTGCAATAGTTCCAGAAATGAAAAAGTGGAAAAAAGACAGTATTTTATTACGAACCGAAGAACTTCTAAATATGGTCGGTTTAGATCCAAAGCAATTTATGAATCGAATGCCTTCTGAATTATCAGGTGGACAACAACAACGAATAGGTGTTGTACGTGCACTAGCTGCGGATCCAGATATTATTTTAATGGATGAACCGTTTAGTGCTTTAGACCCAATTAGTCGTGAACAATTGCAATTAGATATTCAATCATTACAACAAAAAATTAAAAAAACAATTGTATTTGTAACACATGACATGGATGAAGCATTAGCTATTTCTGACCGAATTTGTTTAATGAAAGATGGTAAAATTATTCAAATTGGTACGCCTAAAGATCTAATTCTACATCCAGCAAATGACTTTGCTAAAGAATTTATTGGTGATAAAAGATCGCCATGGCAAGAAATGATGGATACGGTTATCCAAACGATTAAATCGCTATCTGATCAATCCACTGTACAAACTGAAGGACTTGTTTCAATTAGACACGACCAACAAGTGATAGATGCAGTTAAACTGTTTGAGGAATCTGAGAGAACAGCGATTCAAGTTGTAAAAGAAAATGAAGTTATTGGAACAATAACCTATCAAGACATTTTTCGCTTTTTACGTGAACAAGTAAAAATGGAAAAAGGGGTGATTAAGTAATGGATAACTTTTTTGACGTATTTCAGGACAGAAAGGGAATGGTGTTCGAATTAATTCTTGAACATCTTCAGTTATCGATCGTATCTTTATTAATCGCCATTTTAGTTGCAGTTCCCTTAGGTTTATTATTAACACGCAAGCAAAAAATTGCTGAGCCAATTATAGGTGTAACAGCAGTATTACAAACAATCCCTAGTTTAGCAATCCTAGCATTTTTAATTCCTTTCCTAGGTATTGGACAAACCCCTGCTATCGTAGCACTCATTGTATATGGGTTACTACCTATTTTACGTAATACATATACGGGAATAAAAGAAGTTGATCCTGCTTTAAATGAAGCAGCTACAGGTATGGGTATGAGCTCATATAGACGCTTAATGAAAGTGGAATTACCAATTGCAATGCCCGTCATTATGGCAGGTATTCGCACATCAATGGTCTTAATCGTCGGAACAACTACAATAGCAGCATTAATTGGTGCCGGCGGGCTCGGTGAACTGATTCTACTAGGGATTGATCGTGGTGGAGATATAAACCTAATTATCTTAGGTGCTATCCCAGCTGCATTACTAGCAATTATTTTAGATTTAGTATTACGACTGTTTGAAAAAATATCAAAAAAATCAGCATTCACATCAATAATTATAATGGTCGTGCTTGCATTGGCATTAGTTTTTGTACCTTGGATTATAAATCAAGATCAAGAACCAGATTTAGTATTAGGTGGAAAGCTTGGTTCTGAACCATCCATCTTAATTAATATGTACGAGTTATTAATCGAAGACCAAACAGATTTAGATGTTGAACTAGAAACAGGACTAGGTAAAACGACATTTGTTTTTAGTGCATTACAAGAGGGAAGCATCGATATTTATCCAGAGTTCACTGGAACGTCGATTGTAACGCATTTAGAAGAGCAAGCAGTTAGTAACGATGCCGAAGAAGTATATGAACAGGCAAAAGAAGGTATGCTTTCAACATATAATATGGCTTATTTAGAACCAATGGCATTCAATAACACATACACATTATCAGCTAAGCAATCTTTCTTAGATGAAAATAATTTATCAACCATTGCAGATCTTCGTTCAATGGATGATGAAATAACAGCAGGTTTCACTTTGGAATTTAACGACCGTGAGGATGGTTATGTTGGAATTCAAGATGTCTATGATATCGAATTTGGTGAAGTGAAAACAATGGAACCTGGAGTACGACAAGAAGCAATACAAAATGATGAAGTAGATATAATAGACGCTTATTCTACATCATCCTATATGGTAGAATTAAATCTTGGATCTCTAGAAGATACAGAGAATTTATTCCCGCCTTATCAAGGCGCGCCTTTAATGCGACAAGAGACTTTAGAACAGTATCCGGAACTTGAAGAAATATTGAATCAATTAGCGGGCAAGATAACAGATGAAGAAATGAGAGAAATGAACTATCAAGTTGACTTTGAAGATAAAGCACCGGTTACAGTCGCTAGAGAGTATTTAGTAGCTGAAGGCTTATTAGCAGAGTAAAAACAGTGAAGAAAGTGAGTGGAAAAATGGATTATAAGCAGGCTGATAAAGAAACGATGAAAGACATTTTAGAGAATACAAAGACAATTGCAGTAGTTGGATTATCAGACAACCCAGAGAGAACATCATATCAGGTATCAAAGGCCATGCAAGCAAATGGCTATCGTATTATTCCGGTTAATCCAACTATTGAAGAATCACTAGGTGAAAAAGCTTATCCTTCTTTAGCTGATGTACCTGAACCATTTGATGTTATTAATGTATTTAGAAGATCTATATTTTTAAAAGATGTAGCAGATCAAGCGGTAAAAACAGATGCAAAAGTTTTCTGGGCACAGCAAGGTGTCTTCGATCAAGCCGCTTATGAAGACTTATCAAGTAAAGGTTTTACAGTTATTATGGATATGTGTATAAAAGTTGCGCATGCCATCACAATTGGTAAATAATATGAAAAAAATCTCTGTTTCGGCAGAGATTTTTTTCTGCTTTTTGATAAAAAAATCAATTGATTTTAAAAAAAACTAGATTTACATTATATAATCAATGCTATACTAGGAGAAATAAGCTTTACATAAACAAACGTCTGTTCTAAGATAATAGATGTATTATTCATTTGTGTTAGTGTATATGTTATAAACAAATTAGTTAGGAATGTAAGAGAAAGGGGCTTAATAAAAGTGAGTAAACAAACAACCTCTTATTCAGATGATTCGATTCAAGTATTAGAGGGACTAGAAGCTGTTCGAAAACGCCCAGGGATGTATATTGGTAGTACGGATGCAAGAGGGTTACACCACCTTGTATTTGAAATAGTAGACAATGCTGTAGATGAGGCATTAGCTGGTTTCGGTAACAAAATAATGGTTACGATACATAAGGATAATAGCATTTCTGTATTGGATGAAGGTCGTGGAATGCCGACGGGAACACATCGAAGTGGACGACCAACACCAGAAGTTATATTAACAGTCCTACATGCAGGTGGTAAGTTTGGTCAAGGTGGTTATAAAACATCTGGAGGATTGCACGGTGTAGGTGCATCGGTGGTTAATGCTTTATCAGAACGTTTAACTGTTACCATTTATCGTGATGGGCAAACATATAAACAAGAATTTAATAATGGCGGTATACCCACAAAGCCTTTACAAAACCAAGGGAAGACGAAAAAAACGGGAACATTAATTCACTTTAAACCTGATAAATCTATTTTTTCATCGACAACATATCAACAGGAAATGTTGGCAGAACGATTAAGAGAATCAGCCTTTTTGTTAAAAGGTTTGGAAATAGTTCTTCATGATGAGCGAAGTGAAAAAATTGAATCTTACTGCTATCCAGATGGATTAAAATCATTTGTAGAATATCTAAATGAAGAAAAAGATGTTTTACATCCGGTTGTATCATTCGAAGGTGAGAACCAAGATATGGAAGTAGATTTTGCTTTTCAATTCAATGATGGTTACGCTGAAAGTATGCTCTCATTTGTTAATAACGTAAGAACAAAAGATGGTGGAACACACGAATCAGGTGCTAGATCAGGTGTTACACGCGTATTTAATGAATATGCAAGAAAGACAAACTTGCTAAAAGAAAAAGATAAAAATTTAGAAGGAAACGATATAAGAGAAGGCTTTACTGCGATAATTTCGGTTCGGATCCAAGAAGCCAAATTACAATTTGAAGGACAAACAAAAGGCAAACTAGGAACATCAGAAGCTAGATCTGCAGTAGATGCAGTTGTATCTGAGAATATTTCTTATTTTATGGAGGAAAACCCTGATATAGCGCTAATGTTACTTAAAAAAGCTGTCCGAGCAAAAGAGGCTCGCGAAGCAGCGCGCAAAGCTAGGGAAGATGCACGTAGTGGTAAGAAAAAGAAACGAAGAGATTCATTACTAAGCGGTAAGTTAACACCAGCACAATCTAAAAATGCAGAAAAGAATGAACTGTATCTCGTAGAGGGTGATTCAGCTGGTGGATCCGCTAAACAAGGAAGAGACCGAAGATTCCAAGCTGTTCTGCCTCTTCGTGGAAAAGTAATTAATACTGAAAAAGCAAAACTTGCAGACGTACTGAAAAATGAAGAAATTTCAACCATTATTCATACAATAGGTGCTGGTGTAGGTGGCGATTTTAATATAGATGATGTACAGTACAATAAAATTGTAATCATGACCGATGCAGATACAGATGGTGCACATATTCAAGTATTACTACTTACATTCTTTTATCGATATATGCGACCTTTAATCGAATCTGGAAAAGTATTTATAGCTTTGCCACCGCTATATAAAGTTTCTAAAGGTAAAGGTAAGAAAGAAGTGGTTCATTATGCTTGGAACGAAGATGAAATGAAAAAAGTAATAAAAGAGTTGAAAACCGGTTATTTACTACAACGCTATAAAGGTTTAGGTGAGATGAATGCAGATCAACTATGGGAAACGACAATGCGTCCAGACACAAGAACGCTAATTCGTGTAACAATTGATGACTTAGCACGTGCAGAACGTCGTGTAACCACGTTAATGGGTGATAAAGTCGCACCTAGACGTAAATGGATTGAAACCAATGTTGCATTCGGTTTAGAAGAAGATTCAAATATAATGGATAATGAAAATATTCATTCCTAGTAGGGGGTAAGCTTTTTGGCTTCAACAGAGAAATTTCTTGATTTACCATTAGAAGATGTGATTGGAGACCGTTTTGGTCGATATAGTAAATATATTATTCAAGATCGTGCATTACCAGATGCACGAGATGGTTTAAAACCAGTTCAACGACGAATTTTGTTTGCTATGCATGAAGAGAAGAATACGTTTGATAAAGCTTTCCGGAAAGCGGCAAAAACAGTCGGTAACGTAATTGGTAATTATCATCCACATGGCGATAGTTCCGTTTATGAAGCAATGGTTAGATTAAGTCAAACTTGGAAGGTTAGAAACGTATTAGTAGAAATGCATGGTAACAACGGTAGTGTCGATGGTGATCCACCAGCCGCTATGCGTTATACCGAAGCAAGACTATCAAGTATTAGTTCTGAGTTATTACGTGATATAGATAAAGAAACCGTGGATTATATTCCGAACTTTGATGATACAATTGATGAACCTGTTGTATTACCAGCACGGTTTCCTAACCTATTAGTCAATGGTTCTACTGGGATATCAGCTGGTTATGCAACAGATATGCCACCACATAATCTAGATGAAGTAATTGATGCAGTTATTAAGAAAATTGAAAATCCAAACATTACAATAGAGCAAATAATGAAAATTATGAAAGGACCTGACTTTCCCACAGGTGGTATTATTCAAGGGGTAGAAGGTCTAAAATCTGCATATGAAACAGGTAAAGGTAAGATCATGGTTAGAGGTAGAGCAAAAGTTGAACCTTTACGTGGAAATAGAGAGCAAATCGTTATAGATGAGATACCTTATGAGGTAAACAAAGCAGTACTCGTAAAACGAATGGATGAATTACGACTTGATCGAAAAGTAGAAGGTATAGCAGAAGTTCGTGATGAGACAGACCGAACGGGGCTTCGAATCGTAATTGAACTGAAGAAAGATGCTGATAGCGAAGGAATTTTACATTTTTTATATAAGAGTACTGATTTACAAATTACGTATCATCTTAATATGGTTGCAATAAAAGATAAAACGCCAATGTTATTAAGTCTTACAGAATTACTTGACGCGTATATTGCGCATCAAAAAGAGGTTGTAACTAGACAATCCACATATGATTTAAGAAAAGCAAAAGAACGGGCACATATTGTAGAAGGTTTAATTAAAGCCATCTCCATTCTCGATGAATTAATTACTACGATTCGAGCTTCAAATGACAAACAAGATGCTAAAAGACGGATTCAGGATGCATACGGCTTTTCTAATGAGCAAGCAGAAGCAATTGTAAACTTACAATTATATCGTTTAACAAACACTGATATCACGTCTTTAGAAGAAGAAGCTGCAGTATTGCGTGCTAAAATTGAAGAACTAGAAGCAATTTTAGGAGATGAAAAGAAATTATTTTCTGTTATTAAAAATGATTTAAAACAAATTAAAAAGAAATATGCAACACCACGCATGACAAAGATTGAAAATAAGATTGAAGAGTTAAAGATTAATTTAGAAGTAATGGTTGCAAGTGAAGATGTATTAGTTTCCGTTACAAGAGACGGTTATTTAAAACGAACAAGCTTACGTTCCTATGCTGCTTCAAATGGGAAAGACTTGGCAATTAAAGATGAAGATCACTTGGTAGGTCTATTAGAGGTGAACACAACAGATACTGTCTTACTTTTCACTAATAAAGGAAGGTATATTTATGCGCCAGTTCACAAACTACCAGATATAAGATGGAAAGACCTTGGCCAACATATCTCAAATGTCGCAGCTATTGATAAAGGTGAAAATATAATAAGAGTCATACCAATTAGACAGTTTACTGAAGAAAGTTATTTAGTTTTCTTCACCAAAAACGGCATGATTAAACGTAGTGAATTGAGTTTATATGAGGCACAACGTTATTCAAAAGCCTTGGTAGCAATTAATTTAAAAGGTGATGACGAAGTGGTTAATGTTGCATTAACCACGGGAAATGACGAGGTATTTATTGCTACTGATCGTGGACTTGGATTATGGTACCCTGAATCAGAGGTAACGCCAGTCGGACAAAGAGCTGCAGGAGTAAAAGCTATCCAGCTTAAACAGGAGGAAAAAGTAGTCAATGGCGTTGTACTTGGTCAATCTAAGACAGGCATTAATATAGTAGTAATTACCCAAAGAGGTGCTGCAAAACGAATGACTTTAAATGATTTTGAATTGTCGTCACGCGCTAAACGCGGTCAAAGTATGTTACGCGAATTAAAGAAAAAGCCGCACCGCATCGTAGGATTTGTTTGTACGACCAAAGAAGATTCTGTACAATTCATGACCAATTCTGGTGTGAAACATCCATTATATCCAATGGAATTAAGTACAAGTGACCGATATAGCAATGGTTCATTTGTAATTGACACGGATATAGAAGGTGAAATTGTTGACGTGTGGAAACAAGCCAATTATGTAAAAGTGTTTGAAGCAGATGATTCAACTGATTAATCAGATATGATTTAAAGTTAGAAGCGAATTTAATCTATTTTTTCAGAAGCAAAACAACGTGAAATAACTGTTGTTTTGCTTTTTTATACTTATTAGGCAATTTAGTTTTTATTCAAGATAAGAAATGGTATGATTTTAACAGTTAGTATAGAGATAAAGGGGTTTTAAAAATGGAGAAACGATTATTTCGGGATGCAATGGGGAAATTTGCTACTGGTATTACAGTAGTATCAACAAATTACCAAAATGAAGTAAAAGGCATAACGGTTAATTCTTTCATGTCATTATCATTAGATCCAACATTAATAGCAATTTCTATTGATAAAACGGCATCAATGTATGACATTTTACAAGAGGCAAATACATTCGGTATTAGTGTTTTAAGTGAAAATCAAAAGGAAGAATCAATGATTTATGCAAATCAAAAAGAAGTAGACCAACCAGTTAAATTTACAGATCTAGCAGGAACTCCTGTATTAAATAATGCATTAGTTCAACTATCTTGTGAAAAAGAATCCGCTGTTGAAGCTGGTGACCACATGATTTTCATCGCAAAAGTCAATGATCTAAAAATAGCTGATGGGAATCCTTTATTGTATTTTAGTGGAAGCTATCAACAATTAGATAAGTAATACGAAGGAAAATAAACTTATGAGAAAATACTACGCAGATATAATTCAGTTTAGAGGTGACCACGAAGCATTTGGCTATGAACAAGGTAAATGGCTTCTTGGGTCACCCCTTTTTAAAATATACCAACAACAACATACTCGAACAAAAAGACCGCGTTTTGCCGTTAATACAGAAGAAGCAACGGACTGGTTAGCTGCTTTATTTCCTGCATTATTGAATGAATTAAAAGGAATATCCGCAGCAATTGGTTTTACAATAGAGCAAACAATAGAATTTTTTAGTGGTTATCAGCAAGAATGGAAACGATCAGGGTGTTCTATTTTAACAGGTCCCGACTTTTTAATTCGAAATTACGATTTTCATCCTAAAACATATGAAGGTCGTTTTGCTATCTATCAACCTCCTTCAGCAAAAGGATATGCAACGATTGGCGCGTCGCAACGTATAGTCGGTCGAGCCGATGGAATGAATGAAGTGGGTCTTACTGTTGGCTATAATTTTGTGAATCGTAGAAATCCTGGGAATGGTTTTATTCCAACAATTATTACAAGAATGTTATTGGAACAATGTGCTACTAACGAAGAAGCAATTTCTTTAATTAAAAAGGTTCCACATCGCCATTCCTTTAACTATGTAATCGCTGATAAATTAGGAAATTCACATGTTATAGAAGCTACTGCTCAAGCTATTCGTGTGAAGGAAAGCAAAATTAGTACGAATCATTTCGATATGTTACCAGAAGCAAATCGTTATCATTTGGCAGATTCAAGACGAAGATATGCAATACTTAAGAAACAACCTGTTTATTCAATTAGAAAAGAGCAAGCATTTCAGTTATTTAATAATATCGAAGAAGAGATTTTTTCTAAAAAATACAGTCAATCAGCTGGTACATTACACACATCACTTTATGATCAGAAGAATTTGGACGTTTATCTTGCTTTAGGTAATAACCGAAAGCCCACACCATTTTCATTTAAAAACTGGTTAGATGGTGAAAATACAACCATAAAAAAAGTTATAGGCGTAATCGATACGGATGAAAAAATGCCTTATATGGATGGTTTATAATCAACATAACCAATGTATAGTATCTTAACACCTTCGTATACTTACTATATGATATGGAGGTGTTATTATATTGCAAAAAGATATACAACAAATGAATGAATCAGACATAACTAACGAAGAGCAAGAAGGTATGAAAGAAACAGCAGAACAATTAAGAGATCAATTTATGGTTGGAACGATTGATCAAGTTAAATGGTGAAGAAAGATGCTTGACGAAGACCAAATCAAATAAGATTTGGTCTTTATTTCGCTCTCTATTAACAAATAGATCAAATTAGCCTATATATAAAACGCTAGCTGTTCGTTCAGCTAGCGTTTTCCTAATCTATTTGGAATGGATAATACAATATCTTTTGATAGAGCATCGAAACCTCTACCAATTGTTCTTGAAACATGGCTATCTGAACCTATTACAAAAGGAATGGATAGTTGATTAGCTTTTGTTATAACCGATTGATTTGGATAAATACGCATACAATGTTCTTTATAAAGACCTGCTGTATTCAAATCAAGTTGATATTCTTTTTCCTTGATTAAATATAATAGCTCGTCCGTTTGATAATCAAAAGAAGTTGTTGTAGGAAATAACTTCACAAATTTTTCAATTAAGGTTAGGTGCCCGATTCGTGTTGGTTTATATCTTCCCATGTCTTGTGTAATAGCTTGTTTTACGGTTTGATAATATTTTTTGTAAATTGCTTCAACTGAACCGAACAATCCAATAATACGAGCAAATTCTTCAACACTATAGTCGAGACAGACATATTTACCATTTGGGGCTTTTAACATATGGACAGATAGAATTGCGTCATCTATAAATGTGCCATATTGATTTAAGAATTTTTCTGTTTCTTCCTGATATCCTTCGATAAAATCAACTTCAAAGCCAATATAAATCGTGATTTTTTCTTGATATTTTAGTTTTAAACGATTTCCTTCTTTAAGATAACTTTTAACATCGTCAAGCTTCATCGCACTATCATTTGCCGGTGTTGGATCGGTAAAGTTAACCGGAAGTGGTGCATGTTCAGTAAAAGATATGTAATCGAGATCTTGCTCTATTGCTTTTAAAACATATTCCTCCATTAGATCCGAAGAACCATGGGGACAAAAGTTTGTATGTACATGAAAATCTCCGGTAACTTGCATTTGTCATTCCTCCCTTTCTTAATTCTATCTTAAATAGTATAGTTAAAAAAGAAAAGTTTTTTATTGACGAGAATAGGAACCACGTGATAGTGTATAAATAATCAGACACTTTACTTAAGTAAAGTGGTAACGCAATAAAGAAAATAGGATGTGTCTTATATGTTTTTACCAGCTGGAAGCCAAGATGAAATCGGAAAAAAGTTAGATAATCGATCAAAAGCGTATGAAATATTTCGAGATGTTGTAACGTCTCGAAATTATAAAGCAATTTCTACACCAGTTGTGGAATATGCAAATACGTTTACCAACGAACATGTTGGGATGAAGTTACATGCCATGTTGAAATGGTTTAATCGCGAAGGTGAAATAGAAGTACTCCGCGCTGATTGGACCACAGCAATCGCTCGAGCGCTAATCAATCAACATCCGAAACAATTAAAATGGTCGTATCAAGGATCAGTGTTCCGTAATGATAAAGATGGGATAGAAAGCAGACAAGCGGGTATTGAAATTATACGTACAACACCATTTCTAGGTGAGAGTGAAAGTTTATTTACTGCTGTTACTTATTTAAATGCATTAGAGATAAAGGATTATTTAATTGAACTAGGCCATACTGGCATATTTGATGAATTAACAACTCCCTTAGAATTAAACAAAGCAGAGGAAGATCAATTACGACAGGCAATGCATGATAAACGAAGAGATGTAGTCTATCAAATTGCAACAGATAAAGGACATCCAGTTATAGCTAATCAACTTACACAAGTGATTGAAGCATATGGTACGATTAATGAAATAGAGAAATATGAAACGATCTGGGCAAGTAACCCACGACTAGTAAAAATACTACATCATTTGAAGCAACTAGCTACAGTTCTCAAGGGACTAGGTATTGATGAAGTATTAGTAGATTTAGGCCGCGTTAAAAACTTACCGTATTACAGTGGTACGATGTTTAGAGGTTATTTAAAAGAGAATGGTGCTACATGTTTTTCTGGTGGTCGTTATGATAAGCTTTATGAACAATTTAATGAAAAAATTTCTGCAGTTGGTCTAGCATTTGATGTTGATGTGCTAGCAGACCAATTAAACAATGTAACGGAAAGAGAAAGCATCTGTATCATAGCATCAGAAGAATCACATGTATTTGCAGAGCGCTTACGAGCATCTTACTCAAATTACATTGTAGATATTCAATATACATTAATGGATGAACATGACTATGATAAAATTATAAGAATTATCACGGACAATAATAATGAATTTAGGGTGATAGAAGAATGAAACCATGTATTGCATTAACTAAAGGTCGATTAGAAGAGCAATTTCTCGCATTTTTTAAATCGCTAGATTATAATATTGAACCACTTGTTAATAAAGGCCGAAAATTGCGTGTGGAAACAGATGAATTTCAATTTATTTTTGCTAAAGGACCTGATGTAACAACATATGTGGAACACGGAATTGCTGATTTAGGCATTGTTGGTGGTGATATTTTAGCAGAATTTCAACCAGATGTTTTTGATTTATTACCATTACCATTTGGACAGTGTAGAATGGCAGTTGCTACGGAAAAAGGTAAAGTTTGGCCAGATCACAAGAAAAAAATCGCAAGTAAATATACTGGGATTACAAAAGAATATTTTCGTAATAAAGGTGAATCTGTAGAAATCATTAAATTAGAAGGTTCTGTTGAATTAGCTCCAATTTTAGGGTTGGCAGATGGAATTGTTGATATAGTAGAAACTGGAACGACATTAAAGGAAAATGGCTTAGTTGTTCAAGAAGAATTCTTTTCATTCAGTGCACGTTGCATTGCAAACCGCTCTTCATTAAAAATTAAAAGAGAGGCACTTGCTCCAATTATTCAAGCCTTCAAGCAAAAGGAGGAATTGGTATGATACCTATCTATCAGCCAACCAAATTCGAATCGGAATTTTTATCAAAAAAAGAAGAAAACGCAACAGATGAAAAAGTTTATCAAGTTGCAAAAGAAGTCATTGAAGAAATACGAGCAAATGGTGATGACGCTCTCAAAAAATATGTTGAAAAATTTGATCGTTCCGTACCAGAGCAGTGGGAAGTTACAAACGAGGAACGTGAAAATGCATGGAATAAAGTAGATCAAAAGACAATTGATGCACTTACAAGGGCAGCAGAAAATATTAGGGGCTTTCATTCGAAACAACTTCAATCCTCCAAATTTATGCAAGTAGATGGTGATATAATGTCTGGTCAATTATATCGAGCTATTGAACGAGTTGGTATTTATGTACCAGGTGGAACAGCGTGTTATCCGTCATCTGTACTAATGAATGCTATCCCGGCTGTGTTGGCAGGTGTAGAACAAGTTATCATGGTGACTCCTGCACGTGATGGGGAAGAAATCGCACCAATTTTATCTGTTGCGGCTGATATTGTAGGTGTGGATCGAATCTTTAAAATTGGTGGTATTCAAGCAATTGCTGCTTTGACATACGGAACGGAATCAATACCTACTGTAGATAAAATTGTCGGACCAGGTAATGCTTATGTAGCTGCTGCAAAATCACTCGTATATGGTGATGTAGGGATTGACATGATTGCTGGACCATCAGAGGTTGCGATTATTGCAGATGATACAGCAAATCCAGTTTATATCGCAGCTGATCTTATCGCACAATCAGAACATGATATTAATGCTCGATCATTTTTGTTCACAACGTCTAAAAATTTGTTAGAAGAGACAAACATAGAAGTGGAAAAACAATGTGCCGTTTTACCAAGAAAAGATATCGCATCTGCTTCTTTAAAAGAAAAAAGTGGATTAGTATTAGTTGATAATTTAGATCAAGCATTTCAATTATCGAATCGTTTAGCACCAGAGCATCTAGAAATCCAATTAGATAATCCACTTGAATATTTAGGCAAAATAAAAAATGCAGGTTCTGTATTTTTAGGTCATTATACACCTGAATCCCTTGGTGATTATTATGCTGGTCCAAATCATGTGCTTCCAACTTCAGGGACTGCAAGGTTCTCTTCTGGCTTATCTGTTGATGATTTTATCAAGAAAACAACATTCCTCTACTATTCAGAAAACGCATTAAAACAAGCATCAGAAGACGTGATGACGATTGCCAAAGAAGAATTTCTTGATGGTCATGCGAGAGCAGTTGAAAAAAGATTAAAGAAAAACTAGAAAAGGTCGGGATGCACAATGCGAACAGCTAGTAAACAACGAAAAACAAATGAAACAGTAATTGAAGTAGCTTGTAATTTAGATAATAGTCAAGAAGTAACTATATCTACTGGTGTTGGTTTCTTTGATCATATGCTAGAATTATTTGCCCGTCACGGTCGAATTGGACTTACTGTTAAAGCAAACGGTGATTTACATATTGACAGTCATCATACTGTTGAAGATGTCGGTATTGTACTAGGACAAGTGATTAAAGAGGCTTTAGGCGATAAGAAACAAATTAATCGATATGGTACAGCCTATGTGCCAATGGATGAAACACTCGGTTTTGTTTCGCTTGATATAAGTGGTAGGCCTTTTCTAGTCTTAGATGCGACATTTGAAAATCAAAAGCTAGGTAATTTTGATACGGAATTGGTGAGAGAATTCCTTCAAGCATTTGCATTTCAAGCAGGCATTACACTTCATGCGCGTATTTTATATGGGATAAATACGCATCACAAAGTAGAAGCACTATTTAAAGCACTCGGTAGAGCTTTAGCAGAAGCAATTCGAATTAATCCAGAAATCCTTGGCGTTAATTCTACAAAGGGGCTAATAGAATGATAGCTATAGTAGATTATGGGATGGGTAATATCGCGAGTGTTAAAACAGCATTGCACAATCTTGGTTATGATGTGATCGTTACGGATAATCCTACAGAGTTAGCTAAAAGTTCGCATATTATCCTACCTGGTGTTGGCTCCTTTCAAGCTGCTGTAGAAGAAATAGAGAAACGTAATCTAAAAGAAATACTGCAAACATTAGCAGAAAATAAGCCATTTCTTGGTATTTGTTTAGGTATGCAACTGTTATTTACAGAGGGATTAGAAGGCGGAAATACAAAGGGATTAGATTTAATTCCAGGTACAATAGAAAGAATAGACACGCCATACCTTTTACCTCATATCGGTTGGAACGCATTAGACATAATAAATGATCAACCTAATTTTCAATCTTTTCAAGATCAGCATGTTTACTTTGTTCATAGCTTTGCAGCAAAAACAGACAAACAATATATTGTTGCAACAGCAGAATATGGTCCAGATGTGACAGCAATTGTTAAGAGCGGTCTTACTTATGGGATTCAATTTCATCCAGAAAAAAGTGGAGAAGTTGGCGTGGCAATTTTAAAAGCATTTTTACAGGAGGTATCCCAATGAAAATATTACCAGCAATTGATTTAATAGATGGCAAGTGTGTTAGATTATACCAAGGTGACTTCAGTAAAACGACCGAAGTTGGATCTGATCCAATTACACAATTAAAAACGTTTATTACTAACGGTGCTGAGATTGTTCACATTGTTGATTTAGATGGAGCGCGTGATGGAGAAAAAGCGCGTCAATATCAATTAATAAGTGAATTATGTAAATTATCAACGATACCAATTCAAATAGGTGGCGGTATTAGAAGCATGGAAGCAATTGAAAAATTAATTGCTGCGGGAGCAGATCGATTAGTACTTGGTACAGCGGCAATTGAAGATCCGGATTTCTTAAAAGCTGCCTTAGCTAAATATGCTGAACATATCGTTGTTGGAATTGACGCGAAAGATGATAAAGTAGCGATTCATGGCTGGGAAACTGTATCAGAAATCGATTATCTTACATTTGCTAAACAAATGGAAAAGTTAGGTGTCCAAACGATTGTTTTTACTGATATTTCAAAAGATGGCACTATGACAGGACCTAATGTAAGAGCACTAGAAAAGTTACTCGCACATGTTTCCTGTAAGATCGTTGCATCAGGTGGTATAAGTAATAATCAAGACATCGAAGCTTTGGCCGCAATTGGCATAGAAGAAGCAATAGTTGGTAAGGCAATTTATCAAGGTACGGTTACGTTGAAAGGGGAAACGTCCGCATGATTGTAAAACGCATTATACCCTGTCTAGATGTCAAAGAAGGTAAAGTTGTGAAAGGTACAAATTTTGTATCCTTACGTGAATTAGGAGACCCAGTAGCAATGGCTGCTAGTTATTCCAAAGCGGGCGCTGATGAGATTATATTCCTTGATATTTCAGCAACGAACGAAGGACGTGATACAATGGTTGACATTGTGCGTCAAACAGCGCGAAATGTCTTTGTACCATTTACCGTTGGTGGTGGTGTGAGAACCATTGATGATGTTACCCGTTTATTAAAAGCAGGCGCTGATAAAGTTGGTATCAATTCAGCTGCAGTTAACAATCCTAATCTGATAACAACTGCTGGTGCTCGTTTTGGTGCGCAATGTATTGTCGTAGCAATTGACGCAAAGCTATTTGACGATGGATGGCATGTAATGACACACGGAGGAAGTAAAGATAGTGGTTTGGATGCAGTTGAATGGGCAAAAGAAGTGGAAAAACGTGGCGCTGGTGAAATATTGCTGACAAGTGTTGATACAGATGGTGTGAAGAACGGATTTGATTTGAAGCTGACAAAAGCAATTGTTGATGTTGTTCGTATCCCCGTTATTGCATCAGGTGGCGTTGGTCATCCAGATCATTTCCCAGAAGTATTCAAAGAAACAGATGTGTCGGCAGGTTTAGCTGCATCAATTTTTCATGAAAATACCTTTTCAATAGAAGAAGTGAAAGCTAGTTGTCAAGAAAAAGGAGTGCATATACGTGAAGCCTGACTTCTCTAAAGGATTAATTCCAGCTGTTATTACAGATAATCAAACAAAAGATGTGTTAATGCTCGCATTTATGAATGAAGAATCGTATCAAAAAACTTTGGAAACGAAAGAAACGTGGTTTTACTCTCGATCAAGACAATCATTATGGCACAAAGGGGCAACCTCTGGTAATACACAAACTGTTATTTCTATTAAACTTGATTGTGATCAAGACACACTCTTAATAGATGTTGTGCCAAATGGTCCAGCATGTCACACGGGGGAACGGACTTGTTTCTTTAACTCTATCTTTGAAGCTGAAAAAACAAATAAAAAACTAGTAGAGCCGTCTATTATTGATAAAGTAATGGCCGAAGTAGAAGAACGGAAAGAAACTCGCGTTGCTAACTCATACACGAACTATTTATTTGATAAAGGTATTGATAAAATAGCTAAAAAAGTAATTGAAGAAGCAGGAGAAGTGGTAATTGCAGCAAAAAATAGTGATAAAGAAGAAATTATTTTAGAAGTTAGTGATTTGTTGTACCACACCTTTGTTTTAATGAGTGATCAATCTGTTTCATTGGATGAAGTTAAAGAAGAATTAGAAAACCGTTTTTTCAAAAAAGGCAATAATAAAGGAGATCGTCCCGAAATTGAGAAGTGGTAAACACTTTTCAGTTTCTTTTTTTATATATAAGAAACGCATAATAAACTAAATTAAAGTAAAGATAGTAAAGACTATAACTGCAAAATCTTTTACTTTTTAATATGTATATGCTACGATTTCGTAGTAATATTATTCCGACAAAATAACTGGGGGTTAACAGCATGAGGAAATTAGTAACAGGAATAGTTATAATGAGTTTTATACTAGTATTAGCAGCATGTGGCACAAATGAAGAAGACACGTCAGATACTGATAATACTTCTACATCAGATGAGTCAGCAAGTCTATATGATGAAGTAATGGACAAGGGTGTTCTTACAGTAGGAACAGAGGGCACATACGCACCATTTACTTTTCATGATAACGATGGTGAATTAACGGGCTACGACGTTGAAGTCATTAGAGAAGTAGCTGAAAGAATGGGTGTTGAAGTAGAGTTCATGGAAACACAATGGGATTCTATGTTTGCTGGTTTGAATTCAGAACGTTTTGATTTAATTGCTAACCAAGTTGGTATTAATGAGGATCGCTTAGAGAGTTATGATTTTTCAAATCCTTATACGTATTCATCAGCTGTTGTTGTTGCACCAACAGATTCGGAGGATATAAATTCTTTTGAAGATTTAGAAGGATTAAGTTCAGCACAGTCGCTAACAAGTAACTTCGGTGAGATAGCTAAAGAAAATGGTGCTGAGATTGTAAGTGTGGAAGGTCTCGCACAATCAATTGAGTTATTGAAGACAGGACGTGCGGATGTTACAGTCAATGATAAACTTGCTGTTCTTGATTATTTAAATCAAGAAGGCGATGAAAGTGTTCAAATTGTTGCGGAAGAAGATAATGTTTCTGAAACGGCATTTGCGTTAAACCAAGGTAATGAGGAATTAGTTGAAGCGATTAATGAGCAATTAGAAGCGATGAGAGAAGACGGTACTTTAGCGGAGATTTCTGAAAGCTGGTTTGGTGAAGATGTTTCCTCTCAGTAATACATTGTTTACTATCACTGCAGATCTAGAAGGATGGGAGTTATTTCTAAACTCCCTTCTTCCTATGATTTTAGGTGCAATTAAATATACAATACCGCTTACGCTTATCTCGTTTTCAATAGGGTTGATATTAGCATTACTAACAGCAATTATGCGTCTATCTAAGTCATTTATTGTACGCAAACCAGCAGTTATATATGTTTCTGCAATCAGAGGAACGCCTTTACTTGTGCAATTATTTATAATCTTTTATGGGTTACCGAGTTTGAACTTAACAATTGATCCATATCCAAGTGCAATTATTGCATTTAGTTTAAACGTAGGTGCTTATGCATCAGAAATTATTCGTGCTTCTATTTTATCTATTTCAAAAGGGCAATGGGAAGCAGGTTACACCATAGGTATGACACAAAACACTGTGTTGAAACGGATTATTCTACCGCAAGCAACAAGGGTTTCCGTTCCTCCATTATCAAATACCTTTATTAGTTTAGTAAAAGATACATCACTTGCTTCACTAATACTTGTTACGGAACTTTTTCGAAGAGCGCAAGAAATCGCCGCAGTGACATATGATTTTATGTTGATCTATATTGAAGCTGCTATTCTTTATTGGGTAATTTGTTTTCTTTTATCCCTAGTTCAACAAGCAATAGAGAAACGTCTCGAACGTTATACAGCAACATAAAGGGGGGAAAGAAATGTTATTATCGGTTAAAGGTTTAGCTAAAGCGTTTGGTGAACTGGAAGTCTTGAAGGATATTGATGTAGAGATTAACAAGGGGAAGGTTATATCCATAATGGGTCCTTCTGGATCAGGAAAGACAACGATGTTACGTTGTCTAAATGGATTAGAACAACCCAATAGTGGTATCTTCACCTTTGATGATGGATTCACTCTTAATTTTAAGGATAAAATCAGCAACCAAGATGCATTGAAATTAAGACGTAAGTCCGGAATGGTATTCCAATCTTATAATCTTTTTCCACATAAAACAGCATTAGAAAATGTAACTGAGGGACCAATCATTGTTCAGAAGCGAAATAAGAAAGAAGTTAAGGAAATGGCAGAGGGTCTTTTAGAGAAGGTTGGTTTAAAGGAAAAGATGCACCTTTATCCACATCAACTTTCCGGTGGTCAACAACAACGTGTTGGCATAGCAAGAGCACTAGCAATTGAACCAGACTTAATGTTGTTTGATGAACCGACATCTGCACTAGACCCAGAATTAATTGGAGAAGTATTAACGGTTATTCGGGAGCTTGCAAATGAAAATTGGACAATGGTTATTGTAACACATGAAGTACAATTTGCTGAACAAGTTTCGGATGAAGTAATATTTATGGATGATGGCTATATTGTCGAACAAGGACCACCAAAAGAAGTTTTAAGAGCGCCAAAAGAAAAACGCACACAACAATTTTTAAACCGAATACTTAATCCTTCACAATAAGAAGAAGGAAAATGTCCAGAAATGGAGAAGTAATAGAATACTCCTCTAAGTCTGGATTTTTTATTAAACAAGCTATTTTGGTTTTGTAGTGTGTTCTTGTATACTAAAAGAAATTGAGCATGAAAGAAGGAAAACTATGCGATTAAGTGTGTTAGATCAAGTACCAATTTCACAAGACTCATCACCAGAAGAAGCATTAGATAATACAGTTAAGTTAGCAAAAATGACCGAAAATTTAGGCTATACACGATATTGGGTAGCTGAACACCATAACACAAACGGATTAGCAAGCTCTTCACCTGAAATATTGATGACACGTCTTGCTGGTGCGACTAGTTCTATTCGTATTGGTTCTGGTGGCGTTTTATTACCACAATATGCACCATTGAAAGTGGCGGAAAACTTTCGAATGTTAGAAGCTATGTATCCAAATAGAATTGATTTAGGTTTAGGCCGTTCACCAGGAGGTTCAAATGAAACACGATTAGCATTAACCGATCATATTAAAAAAAGTATGAGTTCATTTCCACGTCAATTAGAAGAGTTATACGGTTTTTTGCACGATGATTTACCTAAGAATCATCCATTTCACACTGTTAAAGCAAGTCCAAGAACGAAGACAAATCCGCCAATTTGGGTTCTAGGTTTATCTGAACGAGGAGCAACTAATGCTGCAAACATTGGTGCAGGGTTTACATATGGTCATTTCATTAATCCAACTAAAGGAAAAGAAACGATTGCAACTTATAAAGAAAAATTTAAACCGAATAAAAACTTTGATGAACCACATGTGGCTGTCTGTATCTTTGTGATTTGTTCACAGACAAAGGAAAAGGCAGAAGAGCTTGCCTTATCGCAAGATCTTTGGCTGTTGCGAGTAGAAAAAGGAATTGGAACGCGTGTGCCGTCAGTAGAAGAAGCAAAGAAAAAAGTTTATACAGAATCAGAACAAATGATAATTGATAAAAATAGAAAGAGATGTATCATTGGGACCCCTGAAACAGTTAAGAAACAATTAGAAGATATCCAAGTAAGTTATGGCTGCAATGAATTTATGATTATAACAAATATCTACTCATTTGAAGAAAAGGTGAATTCTTATCGGTTATTAGCCAAAACATTACTTAATTAACAATAAGATCATTATATAATAGATAAGATGAAAAAATAATGAGGAGGTGCAATATGACTAATATTAATAAATTTGGCCTGCTGTCTTTATTAATGGTTATTATCAATTTCATTTTCTTTATTTTTAATAGAGGACCAAATGCAAATATTACGCTTGCTATCAGTATATTTACGTTATTATCTGTTTTAGGTATAATTTTTGCTCTAATGTCTAAGAAGCGAATTGTAACAATTACAGGAATTCTCTTAAATGGATGTATATTTGTGTTTGCTATATTACTATTACTTGCTGTTGGAATAGGGTCACCTTAAGAAGTTGGGGGTAAACATGATTGATTACAGAATAGTTGAAAACGAAATTTATACTGGTAAAATTGGATCACTAGTTTCCATGCTTGAACATACGCGTGCTGTGACAATTGACGAAGTTACGAATCTAACCCAAAAGGAATTAGACTATTTGGTAGATAGTAGTTCGAATTCGATTGGTGCTCTTTTACATCATATTGCTGCGATTGAATTTGTACATCAAGTAATATCATTTGAAGAAAGAGATCTCAATGAAAGCGAATTTATGAAATGGAAGACTTCATTAGAACTTGGGGATAAAGCTAGAAGTGAAAAGAAAAACAAACCCGTTTCGTATTACCTTCATGAATTATCAGAGGTTAGAGAAAACACATTAAAACAGCTAAAATCAAAACATGATAGTTGGCTATTTGAAGAACATAAATGGCCGAATGACGTTCCTTATAATAATTATTATCTTTGGTTTCATGTTATGGAAGACGAAATAAATCATCGTGGTCAAATAAGATCTATTAAAAGATTGCTGTTGAATGATAAGTAGAATTGGACTTCAAAAAGGGAATTAATGTAATAATTCCCTTAGATGTTTCAAGATGCATTCTATTTCCAAAACATTAAATTTAGATAGTGCTGTCTAGAAGTCCTTTTTTCTTAATTTGATAGTTTCTTAATAAAAAATAGATGACTTTTTGAAAATATAGAGGTAGAAGGGATATGGTAAGATGACTAATAACTTAAAAGTGCAATTAAAAGCATTAGAGGAAAGTCATTTAAGTCTTGACGTTCGAAAAGATGTTAAAAAGCTAGATGAAATATTAGCTAATGATTTTATCGAAATAGGAAGTTCTGGTTATATGTTGGATAAAGCAGAATGCCTTAAAAATGGCGTCGTATTAGCAGAAATGTCCCTATATAATTATCAAGTTCATAGTTTAGCACCTGACGTTGTCCTAGCTACTTATTTAATACAAGATAATACAAGAAACCGAAATACACTTCGAAGTTCGATATGGAAGTATATAGATGGTAGATGGCAATTATATTTTCATCAAGGAACGATTACGGATCAAAAAACCTCAGATCAAGAATAAATCATTAAATTTAAATTGACTAAAAAAAGTGAAAAAGCTCTAAATTACTCATTAGTTATCATTCATTTCGCTATCATGTACAAATAAGAAATGGTAAGATAGAGATAATGACCTTTAATTGGTTAGGCTTAAATCAATAAGATAATTAAAAGTGAGGGGTTACATGAAAAATAATTTCTTAGACCAATTTTATACAGTTGATCCAGTTACGGGTGATTATATCATTGAGATTTCGATAAAGGATTATGATGAAGTATTTAATACTTGGGACTCCTCTGTTTATAATATAAGAGATCTAGATGCAAGCTTGAAAGCTTTCCTTGAAGAATTTTCGTTTGAGATTGACTCACGAAAAAATGTGAAGTTGAAGTTTGATATGTTAGATGAAAAAAAAGATGTTGAAATGGAAAAAAATATTATAAAAGGTATCCGAAACAATTTCAATTACAAGTATTATTTACTAAATAAACAGACAGTACAAAGTAGGAAAAAATCATTTATCTACATTATTGTTTCTGTTATGTTCACAATAGCATCAAGCTACATACAGTTTTCAGAAGAAAATAAGATTTTCCAAGATCTAGTTTCACTAAATTTAACAGTTGGTGGCTGGATATTTCTATGGGAAGCTTTTTCGATTCTCTTTATGCAAAGTGGTAATTTATCAAAGAGAAAAAAGCACTACAAAAGAATTATAGCTGCTCCAATTATCTTTAGATACCACTAAATATAAATAGAATTAAATTTAAAAAGGGGTGCGCAATTTGAAAGTCTATATTAATTTTTTAGCAGTAATTGTTTTATTATTAATTCCTGTCCAAGTGTTTGCTCACACGCATTTGGAAAGTTCTGATCCAGCTACAGATGAAGTGGTTTCTTCAGACAATCCAATAATTACATTAACATTTGATTCACCAGTCCAAGAACCAAATACAATTTCTATATCACAGAACAATGAAGAGATAACAATTACAGAAATCAATCATTCTCCTGAAAATGTAATAGAAGCAACATTACCTACTGATCTTGAAGACGGTGAGATCGTACTTTTTTATAGTATAATTGGTGAAGATGGGCATGTAATAGAAGATAGTCTTGTATTTACTTATGAAAAAGCAGACGATAATTCTAGTTCTACGGATGAAACACAATCTTCTGAAGAAGAGAGTATCGAGGCAGAAGAAGATGAAGTAGAAGAAAATAACATAGTGGAAGAGACAGAGCAGGCATCTATAGAAGAAACAGAAATTACTAATGAACAAAATGGATGGCTTTTGCCAGCTATTGCAGTAATTCTAATTGGGATTGCAATAAGTGTTTTTCTGATAAATAGGAAGAAAAAATGATTTATGCGGTAACAAATGGACTTTTATATGTGTGCTTTGCTATTTTGATTGGTGTGCATTTCCTATCCTTATTTCCTAAAGAAATGAGTATGAATATAAAAGTCAAAGATCGTCTTATGTTTGGTATAACACTTGTTATACCTATACTTGCAGTTATTCCTATTATTGATTTAGTAAACACGATTAGTAAATATCGAGACGATTACGGCTTCACCAGTTTTGTGTATGTTATAAAAGAAATAGAGATAGGAAGAGCATGGTTCATTTTGTTGCTCCTTTGTATTTTCCATCTTTTACTATTATTAATTCGAAAAAACGTACTTATATCTTCCGGAATCGGTATATTTCTACTGTTAGGTATAATCTTGACACAAAGTGTTGTTGGTCATGTAGCTAGTATGGCAAGCTATCCTGGTGCTCTAGCACACACGATCCATTTGCTTGCTGTTTGCTTTTGGGCAGGTACATTATTAGTTGTAAGTTGGTTAGCTAATGATGAAACAAATTGGCATGTTTTTATTAATTGGTTTTCCGCTATTGCTTTACTATGTCTTTTACTTGTTACGTTTACTGGCATATTTATGAGTTTCAGCTTAACAACAGGAACAATTGTTTCACCATGGCGTGTTTCATATGGTCAAGCTTTGCTAATCAAGCATTTATTATATGTCGCTTTATTACTGTTTGTTTTTATTAATGCTATACTTGTTCGCAAGAAAGCAAAGAAATCTGATTTTTCACCTAAACGATGGTGGCGAGCTGAAAGTGTGATTATTTTACTTATATTCTCTGTGACAGGCTTTATGAGTGAGCAAGAGCCACCGTTAAATACAGAGAAACTAGCTAATAGTGGTGATATCTCTATTTTATTTCGCATTTTTGCATCAGTTAATATGGGGGATAATGTATTATTTGCTCCTAATCTTATAAGTGTTTTTTTTATACTATTATCTGTTGTTTTTCTACTTTCAACAGTTTTAGTTTTTTGGTTCCATGAGAAAGTAATAAGTACTTTACTAATGAGTGGCCTTTCAGTATTCAGTATGTATGTTGGATTGATGTCCTCAGTTACAGTTCTCTAAATAATGATATACGTTAATAAGGAGGTAAATAGAAATGATTATAGGTTTAAATCATGTGCAAATTACTATACCAAAAAATGCAGAAGAATTAGGCAAGCATTTTTATTGTGATCTATTAGGGTTAAAAGAAAAAGAAAAGCCTGAATCACTAAAAGGCAGAGGTGGATTTTGGTTACAAGTCGGAAACATGGAATTACATGTTGGGACAGAAGATGGTATTGATAGATTAGCTACAAAAGCACATTTAGCATACCAAGTAGAGGATCTTGCACATTGGAGAAACATATTAGAAGAGAACAAAATTGATATCTCAGAATCCATCCCACTTCCTGGTTATGATCGATTTGAATTTCGAGATCCGTTTGGTAACCGGGTAGAGATGATACAAGCAATCTAAACAAAAAATCCCCTGATTTTAAGGAGTGAAATTGTTTGATAACTATACTATTATTATTTATAATCTTGGGTTTAGGTACAATTATTAGAAACTTAAATGAACAAACTAAACAAAACAAAAAGATCATACAAATTCTTGAAGATAAACAAAATCAGAATGAAAATATATAATAGAATAAACGATGAAGAATAAGCAGTTGAGCTATAGCTCAACTGCTTATTTTAGTTTTTTAATAGCTCTAGCTATTTGTTTAAATATTTCACTTAAAAGAATAAGTCTTATTCTTTTAGGAAAGATAATGGTGAAGTAGTATTACGACAGGCTAAATAGAGAGGAGCTTAAGTAATTGGCTAAATCGAATAAGTTAGTGATAGTAGCAATAAGCTCCATTCCATTAATTATGACACTTGGTAACTCAATGTTAATTCCAATTTTACCAAAAATGCAAGAGGAATTAGGTTTAAGTTCATTTCAAGTTAGCCTAACAATAACAATATTTTCTGTAACAGCCGCTATTTTCATTCCCATATTAGGTTATTTTTCCGATCGATTCTCCCGTAAAGCTATAATTGTTCCTTCTTTAATATTATATGGGTTAGGTGGTCTATTAGCGGGTGCTGCGGCAGCATGGTTTAGCGGTAGTGCTTTCATTTGGATTCTGATCGGAAGAGCAATGCAAGGGATAGGAGCTGCTGGAACGACACCGATAGCAATGGCTCTAACAGGCGACTTGTTTAAAGGCAATGAGCAAAGTAGAGTTTTAGGCTTAGTTGAAGCATCAAATGGACTTGGAAAAGTCTTGTCACCAATAGTGGGATCATTATTAGCTATATTAGTTTGGTATGCTCCTTTTTGGGGATTTCCGATCTTTTGTATTGTATCGGTCTTGCTAACCGCTATTTTTATTAAAGAAACAAAGAAAAAACAAGCTCCACCGACAATCGGTAATTATATAAAGGGATTATTTTCCGTTTTCAAAAAGGATGGTAGATGGCTATTTACATCTTATTTAGCAGGTGCAACTTGTTTGTTTACCTTATTTGGAATTCTCTTTTATATATCGGATATTCTAGAAACGAAGCATAATATTGATGGTGTTCTTAAAGGAGCAATATTAGCTATTCCATTGCTATTTATGATGACTACATCTTATATTACGGGTAGTAAAATAGGGAAAAATCTAAAAGTAATGAAACGTTTAATAATCTTTGGTTTATTATTCATGACGATTTCGTTTGCTACATTAACATTGGTTAAAAATTTAATCCCCTTTTTTTCTATACTTATTATAAGTAGTATTGGAACTGGCCTGGTTCTTCCTTGTTTAAATAGTTTAATTACTGGTTCAGTTGGTAAAGCGAGAAGAGGGTTTGTAACATCGCTTTATGGCTCGGTTCGATTTCTCGGAGTAGCGGCAGGACCACCAATATACGGTTGGTTAATGGGCATATCTAGAACGTGGATGTTTTTAAGTACCGCTAGTTTAACATTTATTGTTGCTTTTCTTTGTTTAATTTTCATTCATGTAAAGAATGCTACTAAAGATAAAAATTCTGAGTCATTGTTTCAAAAAGTGCACATAACAGAATAAAAAAGGAGTGCTTAGCATGCAAATATATTTCACACCAGAACTTTTAAAGGAAGATGCACAAGTATTAAATATTGTAGATGATAAAAAGAACGCAGTTGGTTATATGGCTTTTTTGATTGAGGAAAAGAAAATGTACATTTATGGTTTACTTGAATCAGAAGGTGTTGAAGAGGATTTCAAGGACTTAATTGAACCTTATATACAAGGACTTACTAAGTTAAAGCCTGACCTTGAAGTATTATCATATTTATCTGTTGGTGGGAAAAAGATAGAAATAGAACGAGAAGGAGAAGAATAATAAAAGTATTTAAATATAGGTAAATATCATATCCTAGCTAACTTTTATGACAGTTAGGATATATTTTATAATAGGAATATTTATGTTTTCCCTTAAATTAATAAGCTTAAAGTGAACAAAATTATTTTTTTCGCCAACTTAAAATTGGAGTGATACTTGGTATTGTTTTTAAATTATAAACAACATTAATGATTCCTGTAGAGATAAACTGTACAAATATGGCTTGGAATACAATAATAAAGTGGATAATTGATCCTGTTACAATAAAGATCAGCCCATTAAATAAAAGAAGTGTTGTTCCAGGAGAAAAGTCTCGATACGTAGCAAAAATTAAAGCAATGACACCAATACCTCCATTTGATACCTGTTGTCTCAAAAGAATCCCAATTCCTATACCTAACATACAGGAGCCTAATAGTAAATCAGCCCATATATTAGAATAATGTAAAAATATATCCGCACTAAATATTTGAACGGTTATAGATGTAATGATGATACCAAATATAGTTCCTGCTGTACTAGTATTTCCTAACCAATAAATAGCTAAAATGATTAATGAAAAGTTAACAAACCAAAGTGCAAAACTAATTGGTATGTTAAACCAATAATTTAATAGAACAGCAATACCTGCTGCACCTCCAGAGGGAATGGAGTGGGGGAATAGAAATATAGCCATCGCAATTCCTTGAATAAATGCTCCACAAGAAATAATTACATAATGAATTATATGATCTTTAAAATGTATTTCAGATGATTCACTGTTGCTTCTATTTACCATTATGTATAGGCCTTCTTTCTATTAAATACTTTTTTAAAAAGTACACTGTCTTTTTGATAGTATGTTTTGCTTGTCCTAATATAGTATTATTAAAAGGCTGAAATATGTGAATATAGATGTATATTAAATAAAAACAAAAAAGAGGCCAGAACAAGTTTTACCTTGTTCTGGCCCCTTAAATATATTATTTCCAGTTTTCTTCAATGAAATTGTCTCTTCCGGATTTAGCGCGATCTTCTAGGTATTCTTTTTCGTTCTTTTTATAAAAGTCTTGATGGTAACTTTCTGCAGTATAGAAGGATTTAGCTGGTAAAATTTCAGTTGCAATTGTTTTTTTGAACTTCCCACTAGTATTTAATTTTTCTTTTGAAGCTTCTGCTATTTTTTTTTGTTCACTATTGTGATAAAAGATTGCCGTTCGATATTGTGGTCCCCGATCGTGAAATTGTCCTTCAGGATCTGTTGGATCAATTTGTGGCCAATAAAGATCAACAATTTGTTGGTAATCAATCAAGGTAGGATCATAAGTTATTTGAACTGCTTCATAGTGACCAGTTTCTCCACCTTTAACATCTTCGTAACTAGGATTTTCTAGTGCGCCTCCGGTATAGCCTGAAATGACTTGATGAACACCATCCCATTGATCAAAAGGCTTTACCATACACCAGAAACATCCACCAGCAAAAGTTGCTATTTCTTGTCTATCTGTCATTCTAATTCCCCCAGTAAAAATCATGTGTGATCTAAATTTAGCTGATTTAGCTCTGAATGTCCATTATAAAGAATAACAATCATTTTTATAAGCAAAATAATTGTATGGAGGTGATTATTTGAAACGGCAAACTAAGCAAAAAGGTAATAATGGAATGAATTCAGGTATAAATCCACAAGGTTATTCCGAAGATAAGGCAGACCAAGAACCAAAATCACAACTTGAACAAAAAGCTAAACATTCACATACAAAAAGATAATAGTTTCAACCATTTTAATCTAATTTTTTAAAATGGTTAATAACAAATTGATAAAAAACTGTTTCAGAAGGAGCAAGATTACGATGTTTTGGTGTTATAATTCCAACTGTTCTGCACAATTGTGGATTACTTATTGCAATTTTAGATGTGAATGTAGTGTTCACTTCACTAAAAGCACTTTCCGGTAGGAGAGTAATCCCCATACCAGCAGCAACAAGTCCTTTGATAGCATCAAGATCTTCTCCTTCTGAAGTTACATTAGGTTCGAAACCTGCTTCTTTACAACCATCAATTGCCAATTTCTCGAAGATATATCCTTTTGGAAATAACACAAACGGGTCCTGTTTTAATTCTGTTAAATAAATACTTTTTCGATTTGCCATCGGATGATCTTTTGGAACTAAGGCATATAAATCCTCAGAAAACAAAATATCCCCTGTTATATCAGGATCATTAGTAGGTACTGGTCCAAGAAAAGCCACATCAATCTCTCTGCTTTTAACTGATTCTATCAGAAAATTATAAGACCCCTGACGAAGCTGAAAGGTAATCTTAGGATGTCTCTTTTTAAACACTGCTAACACATTAGGTAATAAATTACTTGCTAAACTTGTAGGGAATCCAATTTTAATCGAACCTCGTTCTGGATCGATATATTCATCCACCTGCTTTTTAGCATGGTCAATTGCTTTCATAGCTATTTTAGTGTGATGAAGAAAGGTTCTCCCGATTGGGGTTAGTTTAACATTACGACCTGTTCGATCAAAAAGTTGTACCGTTAATTCCGCCTCTAAATTAGCAATCTGTCTACTTATTGCAGATTGAGCAATGTGTAAGTGGAGGGCTGCTTCTGACACATGTTCTCTTTCAGCAACTTCCATAAAATAACGTAATTGGCGTAATTCCATTTGATTCCTCCTAACATATATCAAAATCAGATCGTTCTTATCTATATTATATATTGTTTGGATTGATAAATAAACCTACAATAGAAATAGACACTTTAAAAGAATTCGTAAATGGGGGCGAAAGATTTGAGTTATAGTAAAATGCCTGAAGCGCAAGGTTTATATCGTCCTGAGTTTGAACATGACGCATGTGGAATTGGGTTGTATGCGCACATTAAGGGAATGCGCACACATGAGATTGTCCAAAAAGGATTACAAATGTTATGCCAGTTAGACCACCGTGGTGGACAAGGTAGTGATCCTGACACAGGTGATGGCGCTGGGTTAATGGTACAAATACCAGATAATTATTTTCGAAAGGTTTGTGATTTCACTTTACCTGAAGAAGGTCGTTATGGTGTTGGGATGGTATTCTTCTCTAAAGATGATCAAGAAAGACAACACATTGAAACCAAAATTAATGAATTAATTGAACAAGAGGGTCAACTGTTGTTGGGTTGGAGAAGTGCACCAACAGATGTCAGAAAAATCGGAATAAATGCGCAAGATACAGCACCTGTTGTAAGACAAGTTTTTATAGGTGCAGCTTCAACAATTACTGATGATTTGGCTTTTGAACGTAAATTATTTATCATTCGCAAACAAGCGGAAAATTGGGCGAAAGAACAAGCGTACCGATTTTATTTTGCGAGTCTTTCAAATAGAACGATTGTATATAAAGGCCTGCTTACACCAAGTCAGGTAGATCAGTTTTATCTAGAGTTACAGGATGAAGATTTTGTTTCTGCATTCTCACTTGTACACTCACGTTTTAGTACAAATACGTTTCCAAGTTGGGAACGCGCGCATCCAAACCGTTATTTAATTCACAATGGTGAAATCAACACAATGCGTGGCAATATGAATTGGATGCGAGCACGTGAACAACAATTTGTTTCGGAAGCATTTGGTGATGATTTAGATAAATTATTACCGATATTGAATGCAGAGGGTAGTGATTCTTCTGTATTAGATAACGCATTAGAGTTTTTTACGTTAGCTGGACGAAAGCCTGCACATGCTGCAATGATGCTGATTCCAGAACCATGGAAAAAGAATCCACACATGCCTGCTGATAAGCGTGCATTTTATGAGTACCACAGTTGTTTAATGGAACAATGGGATGGTCCAACATCGATCACATTTACTAACGGTAAACAAATTGGTGCAATTTTAGACCGTAATGGTTTGAGACCTGCCCGTTACTATGTAACAAAAGATGATTATATTGTTTATTCATCAGAGGTTGGCGTAATTGACATTCCAGAAGAAAACGTTCTATATAAAGATAGATTAAGTCCTGGGAAAATGCTTTTAATTGATTTAGAAGAGGGACGTATTATTGCAGATGAAGAAATTAAAAATGAAATAGTAAGCGAACAGCCATATCAAAAATGGTTAGATGATAATCTTGTTACATTAAGTGGTGAATTGGTTGAGAAAGACGATAAACCAATTGATCAGTTAACTATACGCCAGAAAGCTTTTGGTTATACAACAGAAGATATTGAAAAGTATCTATTACCGATAATTACAGAAGGAAAAGATCCGATTGGTGCAATGGGTACGGATACACCACTTGCAGTTCTATCTAATCGTGCACAATCACTATTTAATTACTTTAAACAGTTATTTGCGCAGGTAACGAATCCGCCAATTGATGCATATCGGGAGCAAATTGTAACTTCAACGATGACGTTATTAGGGCCTGAAGGAAACATACTAGAGCCAACTGAAGCAAATAGCCATCGTATTCAATTGGAAACACCTGTATTGTCGAATAGTCAGCTAACGCAATTTAAAAATAATGTGTATCCAGATTTTAAGAGTAAGGTGATTGACTCATTATTTACAGATGATTTGCAAACTGGATTAGAGGCAGTTTTTGCAAAAGCAGACCAGGCTATTAAAGATGGCGTAAATATATTGATTCTATCAGACCGAAATATGGATGAAAAAAATATTGCAATACCTATTTTACTAGCAGCAAGTGGCTTACATCAGCATCTAGTTAGACAAGGTAGTAGAACAAAAACGAGTTTACTAGTTGAGTCTGGAGAAACTAGAGAAGTACATCATTTTGCAGCATTAATTGGTTTTGGTGTTGATGCGATAACACCATATTTAGCTTATGAAACGTACCGAAATGAAATTGCTAATGATAATCTAGCTGTTACGTACGAGGATGCAGTCGGCGGTTATATTAATAACGTAACTGAAGGCGTTATTAAAGTTATGTCTAAAATGGGGATATCTACTGTCCAAAGTTATCGTGGAGCTCAGATTTTTGAAGCGTTAGGTATTAGTAATAAAGTCATTGATCAACATTTTACTGGAACTGCATCACAAATTGATGGAATTGGTTTAGATACAATTGCTGAAGAAGCAAAAATCCGTCATCAAAATGGGTATGGTAAAGCAGTTGATGATACATTAGAGCCAGGTAGTGATTTTCAGTGGAGACAAACAGGTGAACATCACGCGTATAACCCGACAACGATTCATAAACTTCAATGGGCAACAAGACGTGGAGATTATCAATTGTTTAAGGAATTCTCTAAAGCAGCTGACGAGGAGCGTTTAGGTTTCTTGCGTAATCTGCTTACGTTTAAAACCGAAAATTCAATTTCTATCGATGAAGTTGAGTCAGTCGACTCTATTGTGAAACGCTTTAAAACTGGTGCCATGTCATTTGGTTCGATTAGTCAAGAAGCACATGAGTCTTTAGCTATTGCAATGAACCGTTTAGGTGGTAAGAGCAATAGTGGTGAAGGTGGCGAGGATGCAAACCGTTATATTGTTGATGAAAACGGAGACTTCCGTCGAAGTGCAATAAAGCAAATTGCTTCAGGTCGTTTTGGCGCAAAAAGTCACTATATGGTGAATGCTGATGAATTACAAATCAAAATGGCACAAGGTGCAAAACCTGGAGAAGGCGGGCAATTACCTGGTAAGAAAGTTTACCCATGGGTTGCAAATGTACGTGGTTCTACCCCAGGTGTTGATTTAATATCACCTCCACCACATCATGATATTTATTCGATTGAAGATTTAGCACAACTAATTCATGATTTAAAAAATGGAAATCGTGATGCTCGTATTAGTGTTAAACTTGTATCTCGTGCTGGTGTCGGTACAATTGCTGCTGGTGTAGCAAAAGGAAGCGCAGATGTTATATCAGTAGTTGGCTATGATGGTGGCACTGGTGCGTCTCCTAAAACAAGTATTAAGCATGCTGGATTACCTTGGGAGATTGGATTATCAGAAGCACATCAAACATTGATTTTAAATGGCTTACGTGAACGTATTGTTCTAGAAACAGATGGAAAATTATTAACTGGTAAAGATGTAGTAATGGCAGCGTTACTTGGTGCAGAAGAATATGGCTTTGCAACAGCACCTTTAGTTGTATTAGGTTGTGTTATGATGCGTGTTTGTCATATGGACACTTGCCCAGTTGGTGTTGCGACACAGAACCCAGAATTACGTAAAAAGTTCACTGGTGACCCAGATCATGTAGTAAACTTCATGCGATTCATTGCTGAAGAAGTGCGTGAAATCATGGCAACACTTGGGTTTAAAACTGTCAATGAAATGATTGGCCGTACTGATGTCCTAGAGATTAGTGAGCGTGCAAAAACACATTGGAAAGCAAAATATTTAGATTTATCTAGATTGCTTTATCAACCGAAAAATACTGGTAGTGCACGTTATAATAAAACAAAACAAGACCATAAAATTGATAAATCATTAGATATTACGAATATACTACCAGTTGTTCAAACTGCTATAGATACAGGCAAGAAAGTAAATGTTTCTTTCCCTATTAGAAATATTAATCGAGTAGCTGGAACAATAGTCGGTAGTGAGATTTCTAAAATGTATGGAGAAGAAGGTTTGCCTGACGACACGATAACGATTAACTTTACCGGTTCTGCTGGTCAAAGCTTTGGTGCATTTGTGCCAAGAGGTATGACACTTAATTTAACAGGTGATGCAAATGACTATGTTGGTAAAGGTTTATCTGGTGGAAAGCTTACAGTACGTGTACCAAAAGAATCTAGTATTACAGCAAGCCAAAATGTAATTGCTGGTAATGTTTGTTTCTATGGTGCAACAAGTGGCGAAGCATATATTAATGGCTATGCTGGTGAACGTTTTGCTGTTCGTAATAGTGGAGCAACAATTGTAGTTGAAGGTATCGGGGACCATGGTTGTGAATATATGACAGGTGGTAAAGTTGTTATTCTCGGTGAAGTAGGTAAGAACTTCGGCGCAGGTATGTCTGGTGGTATTGCGTATGTATTAGCTGATGATAAAGAGAAATTCGAACAATTAAGTAATATGGAATTAATAGAATTTGAAACACTTCAATCAGAAGAAGAGATTGATAACCTAAAAACAATTATTAATGACCAATATCTTTATACTAACAGCAGTCGAGCAAAAGAAGTATTAGATGATTGGGAAAATAGTGTACAGAAGTTTGTCAAAGTAATTCCAAAAGACTATAAATTAATGCTACAAACTATCCAATCTTATGTAGAATCAGGCGAATCAGATGACGATGCTAAGATGAGTGCATTTCTAGCTAAAAAGGAAAACCGTATTGTCTTAAATGACGAACGCAAAAAAATGATCGTTCAGTAGAAAGGAGATATGAATATGGGTAAAGCAACAGGTTTTATGGAAATAGAACGGGAAGAAGCAGTTGATCGTGATCCTGTAGAACGTGTAAAGGATTGGAAAGAATATTCTGCTCCTTTCACTGATGAGGTCGCTGAAAGACAAGGGGAAAGATGTATGGATTGTGGTACACCTTTCTGTCATATCGGTATGGAAGTTGGTAATGCTACATCCGGTTGTCCGGTTTATAATTTAATACCTGAATGGAATGATTTAGTTTATAAAGGCAAATGGAAAGATGCATTAGATCGCTTATTAAAAACAAATAACTTTCCTGAATTCACTGGGCGCGTTTGTCCAGCCCCATGTGAGGGGTCTTGTACAGTTGCAATTTCAGAGCCTGCAATTGCAATCAAAAATATCGAGCAAGCTATTATTGACAAAGGGTTTGAAAAGGGTTGGATTAAGCCTCGAATACCAGAAGAACGTACAGGTAAAACAGTTGCAATTATTGGTTCAGGACCTGCGGGAATGGCAGCAGCAGATCAATTAAATCAAGCTGGTCATTCTGTAACAATGTATGAACGTGCTGATCGTGCCGGTGGATTATTAATGTATGGTATTCCAAATATGAAGCTAGAAAAAGACGTTGTAACACGAAGAATTAAATTACTAGAACAAGAAGGGGTAGAGATTGTTCTAAATACAGAAGTCGGTAAAGATATAACTGCCGATGAATTAAAAGAACAATATGATTCCGTTATTGTATGTACAGGTGCACAAAAACCGCGTGACCTAATTGTTGAAGGTCGTGAATCAAGCGGTATTCATTTAGCAATGGATTATTTAACTACTGCTACTAAAAAGGTATTGGATGATAAAACAGTAGTCCCAGCTACTTTAAATGCAGCAGATAAAGATGTTATTGTTATTGGGGGCGGTGATACGGGTGCTGATTGTGTAGCAACAGCACTACGTCAAGGTGCAAAATCAATTGCACAATTTGGCATTAACCCAGCTCTACCATTAAAACGTACATCAGATAATATGTGGCCAGAATATCCACAGGTATTCAGTTTAGAATATGCGCATAAAGAAGCAAAAGAAGCATTTGGCGAAGATATTCGTGAGTACTCTGTTTTAACTAAGAAAGCTGTTACAGATGAAAATGGTCAATTGAAAGAATTACACACAGTAGAAATGATTAAAACAAGAGATGAGAATGGTATGTTCGTTTACCAGGAAACACCTGGTACTGAAAAAGTTTGGCCTGCGGAATTAGTTGTTATCGCAATCGGTTTTGAAGGTCCAGAACAACCATTATTAAAACAATTTGGCATTGAAACAAATAGAAACAAGATTGATGCTACTTATGGTGAATTCGATACAAATATCGAAGGTGTATTTGCTGCTGGAGATTCTAGAAGAGGGCCGAGTTTGATTGTGTGGGCAATTAATGAAGGTCGTGAAGTTGCTTATGCAGTAGACAACTATTTAATGGGGGCGACAAGCTTACCAACTGTATTGGCTGTATAAAATTAAAAAAGATCACTGTGAACCCTTATAAAGGCCTTCACAGTGAGCTTTTTTTAATGTTTTCTCTTTTTATACCATTTTGTTATGAGATAAGCAATGATTGCAAGAGACGCATAGACAAAAAAGAAAACCAGAAATCCCCATAGACCTATTACAGCATCTGCAAACTCCATATTACCTCTATTAGTGATAGCTTGTTGTATTTCTATAGCAAAAACAAGCACAATCATTAGCGTAAATGTATAAACAAATGAAAATATAGACGTACTCCATTTAAATGCAGCTAGAAGTTTAAAAAAGAAATAAACAAAAAAGTAAGCGAAAATTCCAATAAATCCTATAATCCAAAAATGTAACTGTTTATCCGTTAAAGAAAAGCCTAATTCTCGAAAAAGTACAATTAAAATATCGTGGCCTGTATTTACTATTTCGGCTAACCACGTAATTATTTCACGCATTAATTCACCTCTTCACTAATTGAACTGTAAAAAATGCTTAGTATGATCATATCATATTAAGCATCAGATGAGCTTATTTTTAAAGTTTAGAAAATAGTTTGAATATTTTTAATACAAATAGGTTGTCTAAATTGATCATTTAGTAATAAAATAGAGTTTATACTATTAGATTTAGAATATATTGCAGGGGGACTAGAAATATGACACAACAATCGATATCTATTACTAAAACAACAATACATAAAGAGAAGCCCGTATCTGATCAATTAGAATTTGGCCGCGTATTTACGGATTATATGTTTATTGTAGATTATCAAGAAGGCAAAGGTTGGTATGATCCAAGAATTGTGCCATACCAACCAGTTTCGTTAGATCCAGCATCTATGGTATTTCATTATGGTCAAACTGTATTTGAAGGACTTAAAGCTTATTTAACAGATAAAGGCGAGGTTAACTTATTTAGACCAGAGAAGAATATGGAAAGATTAAATCGATCAAATGAACGTATGTGCATTCCAGCAATTGACAAAGAATTAACACTTGAAGCGATTAAACAATTAGTAAGTCTTGAAAAAGACTGGGTTCCAAACGCACCAGGTACTTCGTTATATATTCGTCCTTTCGTTATTTCAACAGAACCTTACCTAGGTGTTGCACCATCAAAAACATATAAACTAATGATTATTTTATCACCAGTAGGCGCTTATTATAAAGAAGGTATTAATCCAATCAAAATCGCAGTAGAAAGTGAATTTGTTCGTGCTGTAAAAGGTGGAACAGGTGAGGCAAAGACAGCAGGTAATTATGCGTCTAGCTTAAAGGCACAGGAAATTGTTGCTAGTAAAGGCTATGCACAAGTGCTTTGGTTAGATGGTCTAGAAAAGAACTACATTGAAGAAGTTGGTAGTATGAATGTGTTTTTTAAAATTGCCGGAGAAGTTGTTACACCAGCCTTAAATGGTAGTATATTAGAAGGTGTAACAAGAAATTCTGTTCTGGAGTTATTAAAGCATTGGAATATTCCCGTATCTGAACGTAAAATTTCAATGGACCAAATCTATCAAGCTTATCAAGCTGGAACTTTAGAAGAAGCTTTTGGAGCAGGTACCGCAGCAGTTATTTCACCAATTGGTGAATTAGCTTGGCAAGGGGAAAGTCTAAAGATAAATAATGGCGTGACGGGTGATGTTTCCAAACGCTTATACGATACATTAACAGGTATTCAATACGGAAGAGAAGAAGATCCATTTAATTGGATTAGTAAATTAAACGAGTAAAAGCACCCACTTGGGTGTTTTTTTCTTAATAGAAGGAGATCCGATTAGATGAGATTAAGTATATTAGATCAGTCACCACTTCTTGAACAGGTAACATCATCAGAGGCGCTTGTTGAGTCAGTGAAATTAGCTCAAGTTGCAGAGGCGTATGGCTATCATCGATTTTGGTTAACAGAACATCATGGCATTAACACGCTTGCCAGTTCTGCTCCAGAAGTTGTATTAAGTTATATTGGTAGTAATACCAAGAAAATACGATTAGGTGCTGGTGCAATATTGCTGCCGCATTATAAACCTTTAAAAGTCGCAGAAACATTTCATACTTTAGCTACGTTGTTTCCAGATCGAATTGATTTAGGAATTGGACGCGCGCCGGGAGGATCTGCTCAAGCATCTATTGCATTATCAGGTAATTATTTGGAAAATGTAAAACAAACACCAGATAAGATAAGGGAATTACTCCATTTTATAAAGCAAGATTTTCCTAACGACCACATCTATCATTCAGTAATTCCTATGCCATTGCCAGAAGTACAACCTGAAATTTGGTTGCTAGGAACAAGCGATAAGAGTGCGAAATTGGCCGGCGATTTAGGAATCAAGTATGCTTTTGGTGAATTCATGAGTGAAAATAAGGGTCCAGAAATAACAAATAAATACAAAACGAATTTTTCTGAAAATAAGCAAGCTGAACATGCTTATACATTAGTGACAGTTCAAGCTATTTGTTTAGAAACTGAAGAAGAGGCTTCACAAGAAGCTTTTTCTCATAGTCTAAACCAAATTGAGAGCACATTAAATAAAAAAATTGAGAATAGGTCACTTGATCAATTTGAGGAAAGATTTAAACAGTTAAGTCCTACAGAACAAGAATTAGTGCACCAAGCAAAAGAAAAAATTGTTTATGGTACACCCAAACAAGTGAAAAATCAATTAGAAATGATTCAAAATAACTACCAAGCGGATGAATTAATGATCATTACAAACACAAAAAGTTACGCGACTCGTTTAAAGTCATTTCAGCTAATAGCTGAGGCATTCTAAAAATCAACTGATTTTTCTGACAAAAGTAGTTGACATTTTTATTTTACTACAGCATAATATGATGTAATTAGATAATTCGGAAGACGAAGAAGAGGATTAGTAAATTGTTATCATATGATAAGAGAAGGGGATTCATCGGCTGAAAGGTCCCTGCATAATCGATACTTTTGAACCTACCTTGGAGTTGTTAAGCAAATACCTTAACCGCCTCCTAGCGTTATAGGATGAGATGGGCAAGTATAAAACTTGTCAATATAAGGTGGTACCGCGGAAAAACTTTTTCCGTCCTTTACAATAAAAATGTAATGGATGGAAAGAGTTTTTTTATTTTTATACAGAGAAGGCGACTAATAATGGCAAATAAACGAGTGGTTGTGAAGATAGGGAGTAGTTCATTAACAGAAAAAGACGGGCGATTAAGCCTGTTTAAACTAAAAGGTCACGCAGATGCCATCGCTCGATTAGTTCAGGCAGGAATGGAAGTGGTACTTATTTCCTCAGGTGCTGTTTCAGCTGGTTTTGGAAACTTAGGCTATTCTAGTAAACCTGTAACTGTTTCAGGTAAACAGGCAGCTGCTGCAGTCGGTCAAGGGCTATTAATTGAAGCGTATAATGATGCATTTAAAAAGTATGACATGGTTTGTGCTCAATTATTATTAACGAGAGATGTATTTGTTAATCAGGAGCAATTCAGCAATGTATATCAAACAATTACAGAATTATTAAAGAGATCAGTTATTCCAATAATAAATGAAAATGACTCTGTTGCAATTGATGAATTGACTTTCGGTGATAATGACATGTTATCTGCACTAGTTAGCGGTTTAGTAAATGCAGATTATTTAATTCTTCTTACTGATATTAATGGGATTTACGACGCAAACCCAAATCAAGATCCATTGGCTAAAAAATATCATTATCTTGATTCGATTTCAGATGATTTGATCAAGCAAACGAGTGAAACATCTAGTTCTAAAGTGGGAACAGGCGGAATGAAATCAAAACTATTAGCAGCACAGACGTCACTTTCTTTAGGTGTCGATGCATTTGTTGGTCTTGGTGAAGGTGAAGAAAAATTTTTGAATATCATTGATGGCAATGGTGATGGTACCTATATCGGGAATCACCAAACATATCATATTCGCAAACAAAAACAATGGATTGCATTTCATTCGAATATATCAGGACAAATAGAAATTGATAAAGGTGCACAACAGGCAATTATATTAAAAGGAAAAAGCCTTTTACCAGTTGGTATTAAAGAAGTCATTAATACCTTTGAAGCAGGAGAAGTGGTTGAATTAATTTATCAAAATAATGTGGTAGCAAAAGGACAGGTTAGCTATTCTTCAGATGAGCTTTTTAAAGTAAAAGGTTTAGGAAGTATAGAAGCGATGAAAATAACGAATAGAAAGCGACCAGAAGTGATTCATCGAAATAAACTAGTACTAACTTTACAGGGGGTATAAAAATGTTCGATTTAATCGAAGTTGCAAAACAAGCAAAAGAGACGTGCCTATCATTATCAAATGCAACAACAGAAGAAAAAAATACTGCATTACAGTTGATAGCAAAAGAACTTATTGAACAACAGGAGTTCATCATTACTGAAAATAAAAGAGATATTGCATCCTCACAGAAAAATGGCGTAACAGAATCAATTATCGACCGTTTACGATTAGACAAGATTCGAATTGAGGAAATGTCTCATGCATTAGAGCAATTAGTTATACTAGAAGATCCAATTGGCGTTACTTTAGAAGATTGGAAACGTCCTAATGGTCTTATGATTAAGAAAGTTTCCGTTCCGATTGGGGTGATTGGAATAATTTATGAAGCTAGACCAAATGTTACAGTTGACGCAGCAAGTCTGTGTTTGAAAACAGGTAATGCTGTCTTATTAAGAGGAAGCTCCTCAGCTATTCATTCAAATAAAGCAATTGTTTCCGTTATTCAAACTGCACTAGCAAAATCCGATCTACCCGTACATGCTGTACAATTAATCGAAGATACAAGTCGTGAGACAGCTGAAAAAATGTTTCGTTTAAATGATTATTTGGACGTTTTAATCCCAAGAGGTAGTAAAAATTTAATTGATACAGTTGTAAATAAATCTTCTGTACCAGTACTCGAAACAGGTGCTGGTAATTGTCATCTATTTATTGACGAAACTGCTAATCCGGAAATGAGTGTGCAAATAGCAATTAATGCAAAGACACAACGCCCCTCTGTTTGTAATGCTATTGAAACTATACTTGTTCATGAGAATTGGTTTAAAGAGCATGGCGATTTATTAATTAATGCACTTCGTGATCATGATGTCGAAATACGGGCTGATGCTAAAGTAATATGGACACATTTTGAATTACCATTAGCAACTGAAGAGGATTGGGAAACAGAATTTTTAGATAAAATTGTTGCGCTAAAAACCGTATCAAGTGTAGATGAGGCGATTGCACATATAAATTGGTACAGTACGAAACATTCAGAATCAATTATTACTGAAAATAGCAATCACGTTGTAAAATTTATGAATCAAATTGACGCTGCATGTGTTTACCATAATGCTTCGACGCGCTTTACCGACGGTTTTGAATTTGGTTTTGGTGCTGAGATTGGAATTAGCACCCAAAAATTACATGCTCGTGGACCAATGGGATTAAAAGCATTAACATCAACAAAATATACTTTATATGGTGATGGACAAATTAAATGATTTTACGTGAAAGATTGTTTGTTTTGCGTTACAATAGATTATGGATTTATGTAACGCAGTATTATTTAACAATAAAGGGAGTGTAGTAGAATGTCGAAATCATTAATTTTTGGACATAAAAGTCCAGATACTGACACAATTACAGCAGCAATTGCGTATGCTTATTTAAAAAAACAACTAGGTGAAGATGTTGAAGCAGTCCGTTTAGGAGCAATTAATAACGAAACACAATTTGCGTTAGATCATTTTAAAGTAGAAGCTCCAAGACAAGTTGATACAGTGGCTAACGAAGTTGATTCTGTTATATTAGTTGATCATAATGAACGTCAACAAAGTGCAGATGACATTGAGCATGTACAAGTAAAAGAAGTGATTGATCATCACCGTATTGCAAACTTTCAGACAAGTGATCCTGTTTATTATCGTGCTGAGCCAGTTGGCTGTACTGCAACTATTTTGAATAAAATTTATAAAGAAAAGCATGTCGAAATCCCTAAAGAAATAGCAGGATTAATGGTGTCAGCAATTATATCGGACTCTTTATTGTTTAAATCACCAACATGCACGAATGAAGATATCGAAGCTGCACGAGAACTTGCAGACATAGCAGATATAAACCTTGATACATATGGACTAGAAATGCTTAAAGCTGGAGCAGATTTAAGTCAAAAATCAACTGCAGAGTTAATCACACTAGATGCAAAAGAATTTGAAATGGGTTCTTATAAAGTAGAAGTAGCTCAAGTAAATACAGTTGATATAACTGAGGTTTTAGTGAAACAACAAGAATTAGAAGCAGTTATTACGAATACAATAAATTCAAAAAAGCTTGATCTATTTGTGTTTGTAATTACGGACATACTTAATAATGATTCTGTGATTCTATCACTAGGTAAAATGGCAACTAGTGTTGAGAAAGCATTTGATGTTAGATTAGAAAATAATCAAGCCTTATTAAAAGGTGTTGTTTCTCGTAAGAAACAAATAGTGCCACAATTAACAGAAACATTAGGATAACAAAAAGGAAAGGCAGCTATAGAAATGAAATAGTTGTCTTTTCTAATATAGAATAACAAATAAAAAATTAATTAGTTTTTACCTGGTGCAACAAACAAGCATTCAGGGGAAAGTTTAAACTTGATTTGTCATTTTTTCTGACATATCAAACCTAAAATTTTTCAGAAAGGATCCTATTAATTATGAGTACTGAAGTTAATGCAATTCAAATTAAAGATATTCTCATTGCACAGAAAATGTTAAAGGACGTTGTTCGAAATACGCCATTACAAAAGGATGCGATCCTTTCCGAAAAGTACGAATGTAATGTCTATTTAAAACGGGAAGATTTACAAGAGGTGCGATCTTTTAAAATTAGAGGCGCCTATAATTTAATGAAAAGTTTGAATGAAGATGAGTTAAAGAATGGTGTTGTTTGTGCAAGCGCGGGTAATCATGCGCAAGGTGTAGCCTATTCATGTAAGGCACTAGGTGTAAAAGGTAAAATATTTATGCCTACTACAACTCCGAGACAAAAAGTTAAACGTGTCGCTTTTTTTGGTAACTCTTATGTTGAAACTGTCCTAGTTGGCGATACTTTTGACGATGCATATAAGGAAGCAAAAGCTTATTGTGATGAACATAACATGTCATTTATCCATCCTTTTGATGATTATCGGACAATTGCAGGACAGGGCACACTAGGATTAGAAATACTCGATAATATGCAAGAACCAATTTCGCATATGTTTATGTCAGTTGGTGGCGGTGGGTTAATCTCTGGTGTAGGTTCTTATGTGAAGAGTATTAGTCCTAATACGAAGATTATTGGTGTTGAACCAGCAGGTGCGCCATCGATGCAAACATCGCTAAAGCATAATAAGGTGGTACGTTTAGACAAAGTTGATAAATTTGTTGATGGTGCTAGCGTACAACAAGTTGGTAATCTGACATTCGAAATAGCAAAAGAAGTAATCGATGATATTTCAATTGTACCAGAGGGTAAAGTATGTACGACACTGTTAAATCTGTATAATGATAATGCTATTGTTGCAGAGCCTGCTGGTGCTATGCCAGTAGCAGCTTTGGATGAATATAAAGATGAGATCAAAGGGAAGAATGTTGTTTGTATTATAAGTGGTGGAAATAATGACATAGACAGGATGCAAGATATTAAAGAAAGATCCTTGATTTATGAAGGCTATAAACATTACTTTATCGTTAATTTCCCGCAACGTGCAGGTGCTTTAAGAGAATTTTTAAGTGAAGTTCTTGGTGAAACAGATGACATTACACGTTTTGAATATACCAAAAAAAATAACCGTGATAAAGGTCCTGTTTTAGTAGGAGTAGAATTAAAGGATCGGCTCGATTATTATCCATTAATAGAACGAATGGAACAGAATGGATTTACTTATATTGAAATTAATAAAGATCAAGACTTATTTCACTTATTAATTTGAGTTTAAAACATTTAAAACAGGCAGGTAGCTGCTTGTTTTCTTGTTCTTAGCGATATAATTTATACTATCTAACATAAATAATAAATAACCATGTGAGGATAACTAACAAAACACTAGTAATCACGCATCACTTTTATTAACATAGGAGTAATATATTAATAAAAGGAGAGGGTACAATGATTACAGAAGAAACGATGCGTGTTATAAAAAGGTTGCCTAAAGTTGACTTGCATGTTCATTTAGATGGTAGTGTAAACCCACAGACTGTACTCGAATTAGCAAAAAAACAGCAAGTAAGATTACCTAAAACAACACTTACTGAATTAAAGCCCTATCTTGAAGTAAATGACGCTTGTTCGGATTTGTCTGAATATTTGAATAAATTTAATCTAGTTGCAAAGGTTCTTCATACCAAAGAAGCGTTGGAACGTGTTGCATATGAATTAGTCGCTCGTGCTAAAGAACAAAATTACAAGTATATTGAAGTACGGTTTGGACCTCAATTGCATCGTGCTAACGGATTAAGTGTTTCGGAAGTCATTGAGTCTGTTATTAAAGGATTAACAAAAGGTGAGCTAACGTATCGTGTAAAAGCCAGAGCAATAGCATGTTGCATGCGTCACCAACCTACAGATATGAATAAAGAGGTTATAAAGTCTGCTGGAACCTTTTTAGGAAAAGGTCTTGTTGGTGTCGATCTAGCTGGTGATGAGTCTGCATACCCAACTTATTTGTTTAGAGAAGTATTTGAGTTAGCTAATCACTATGAATTACCTGTAACGATTCATGCTGGTGAAGCATCTGGTTCTGAAAATATAAAAGAAGCTATTTTAAATCTAGGTGCCAGTCGTATTGGCCATGGTGTTCGACTAAAAGATGACGAAAAATTATTTAACAAAATTGTTAAACAACAAATACCTTTAGAAATGTGTCCAATCAGTAATATACAGACGAAAGCTGCTGATAGTTGGGAAACGTATCCGATTAGGGATTATTTTGATCGAGGTGTAAAAGTTACGGTGCATACTGATAATATAACAGTATCTAATACGACGTTATCAAAAGAATTCGCTATTTTAATGGAACATTTTAACTTTTCAATAATAGAACTAAATCAATTAACAATGAATGCAATTGATGCTTCCTTTCTTGACTTTGACGAAAAGATGGATCTTAAAAATAGCTGTATACAAGAATATAAACGAATAGATGAAATGCTGCAATTAGTTGTTTAAATGTACAGTATCCCTAATTCAATTAGTAAACCTTATTTTATTAAGGTTACTAGTTGTTTTTTTTGCTCTTTTTTATGTAACCTTAATAAAATAAAGTTACGGTTCATTTTATATCTACTTTATAGAGCTTATTATTATGAAATGAGTCTGCTGTTGTGAATTCAATTATTGGCTAAAATATGTTTGGATTGATATAATAACGCAGTAAATAGGTCAGATTAATAATACATTTAAATGAAGATTTTTTTGAAAGGGGTTAAATGAAATGCGTGTTGTAAATAATATGACGGAATTAATTGGAGATACACCAATTGTTAAATTAAATCGAGTGGTACCTGATGGAGCAGCGGACGTTTATGTAAAACTTGAAATGTTCAATCCTTCTAAAAGCGTTAAAGATCGTGCAGCGTATAATATGATTAAAGTCGCAGAACAAGAAGGAAAGATACAATCTGGAGCAACAATTATCGAACCGACAAGTGGCAACACTGGAATTGGATTAGCGATGACAGCTGCAGCTAAAGGCTATAAAGCTATTCTAGTAATGCCAGACAATATGACCAAAGAACGCATTAACATTTTAAAAGCGTATGGCGCAAAAGTTGTGTTAACACCTAGTGATGAGAAAATGCCTGGTGCTATTAAAAAGGCAAAAGCATTACACGAGAAAACACCAAACAGTTTTATGCCACAACAGTTTGAAAATACTGCGAATCCAGACATTCATCGGACAACAACTGCCCCAGAGATCTATCGGCAAATGAGTGGGAATTTAGATGCCTTCGTTGCAACAGCTGGTACTGGTGGAACAATTACTGGTACTGGTGAAGGCCTAAAGGCGCTACTTCCGAATATACATATTACTGTTGTTGAACCTAAAGGATCGCCTGTTTTATCTGGTGGGAAACCCGGTAAGCATAAACTTGTTGGGACTAGTCCAGGATTTATTCCTGACATATTGAACACAACGATTTACGATGAAATTATGGCAATAGAAGATGAAGACGCTATTTCCATGTTTAAACAAATGGGCACAAGGGAAGGTATATTTATAGGCCCATCAGGTGCAGCTGCAGTTTATGCTGCAATTGATGTTGCAAAACGTCTCGGAAAAGGTAAAAAAGTAGTCTGTATTGCACCAGATACAGGAGAACGTTATTTAAGCATGAATTTATTTGAACAATAAGAAAGGATGAGTTAAATGAAAGTAGCAGTTATAGGAGCAAACGGACAAATAGGACAACATACCATAAAAAAACTACAAGAAGATAAAAATCATGAAGCAATTGCTATTGTTCGCAAAAAAGAACAACAAGAAAGTTTTGAAAACCAAGGTGTAACGAGCAAATTAGCGAACCTTGAAGATAGTGTTGATTCAATAGTTGAAGCAATTAAAGGCGCTGATGCAGTAGTTTTTACAGCAGGTTCTGGAGCAAAAACTGGTCCTGACAAAACGTTAACAATTGATCTTGATGGTGCAATTAAAACTGTAGAAGCAGCAGAAAAAGCTGGAATCAAAAAATATATAATGATTAGTGCATTTCAAGCAAATAATCGTGAAATGTTTAATGCAGCAGAAGGAATGAAACCTTATTATGTTGCGAAACATTATGCAGATGAATTCTTGAAGTTAAGTAAATTAGATTATACGATTATTAGACCAGGTGGCCTGTTAAACGATGCAGGTACAGGTAAAGTAAAAGTAGGCGATAATAATATAGAAGCTGGATCTATACCACGAGAAGACGTAGCAACTACAATTATTACTGCATTAGATAAAACGAATTTAAAAAATAAATCCTTTGATCTCGTTAGCGGTGATCAATTAATAACTGATGCATTAACTAAAATTTAAGTCTTTGCAACTAGCGAATTGAATAGAATGGTTTATGGTTAACAGAACAACTCGGTATCAAAGTGACCGAGTTGTTCTGTTTTATGTAAGAAGTTCTTTAAATATACGGTGAAATTTAGCTCTGTCTTCATTACTAAATGCTTTAGGTCCTTTTGTTCGGTATCCACTTTTTCGAGCTTGTGCACTTTGATAGCGTGTTTCTAATAAAAAGTCTATATTCTCTAAAGAATAAAGGAAACCCTTATGATGAATAACAGTAGCATGTTTTTCTAAGGCTAGTGATGCTAGTCCATAGTCTTGGGTAATCAAAATATCTTTTGAAGCAAGCATCGACATAATACGATAATCAGCTGCTTCTTTATCTGAATCAACATATACAGAAGTCACACCAATTGGGTCATCTTGAGTTGAGAAATGTGCATAGCTTTTGACTAAAAAAACTTCAATAGTATGTTTTTTTGCCTCTTTTATAATGATATCTTTAACAGGGCAAGCATCCGCATCTACATAAATTTTCATTAATTATCACCTTTTTCTAATTGTTTGTTTAAATCTATTTTACCAAAGATCATCATCGGTTATAATATGAAGGAGTAATTTATTTAAGGAAGAGGGCAAAGAATGGGATTATTAAAAGCAGGAGAAGTTTTAGAATTAGAAGTTGTTCGTAAAATTGAAACAGGTTACGTACTAACTGATGGATCAGAAGAAGTATTATTACATGCAAATGAAGTTGAACATACACTAGAAGTGGCAGATAAACTTGAGGTGTTTTTATATCACGATAAGAAGGACAATTTGATCGGTACAACTTCAATTCCTTCAGTTCGTCCAGATGTATTTGATTGGGCAGAAGTAACCGAAGTGGTTCCTAATTTAGGTGTGTTTGTTGATATTGGTACCACGAAACATACACTAGTCTCAAAAGATGATTTGCCACTTTTTCAATCAGTTTGGCCAAAAGTAGGCGATGAATTATATGTTACATTATCAAATGATAAAAAAGGAAGATTGTTAGCCAATCCAGTTTCTGAATCTGATTTTGGTGACAATTGGGACCGCGCTCCAGAAGATTTGCGAAATAAAACGATATATGGCAGAGTATTTCGTACAGATAAAGAGGGAGCGGTTATCATAACGGAAGAGAGTTATCGTGGTTTTATACATCATACGGAGCGGAAAGTTGAACCACGTTTAGGTGAATGGGTGAAGGGACGTGTGATCGCTGTAAAGGAAGATGGAACATTAAATGTGTCACTACTCCCTAAAAGAAAAGAAGCAAGAATTACAGATGCTCAGATGATACTTAACCTTTTAAAAGAAAATGGTGGTGAATTACCATTTACCGATAAAAGTGATCCTGAAGCAATTAAACAGAAATTTGATATTAGTAAAGCCGCATTTAAACGAGCCGTAGGAAAACTAATGAAAGAAGCAAAAATTTTACAAGATGATAGTAAAATTAGTATCAGGAAGACAGAAGAATAAGCTAAAACGCCAAATCTGCTTTAACGGATTTGGCGTTTCTAATGTTAACCAACATGTGCTTTTTTCATAAAGTAAAGAGCATGTTCCAAACGTTGTCTTTCTTCTTGATTTAAAGGAATCAACGGTAAACGAACAGAACCAACGTTAACACCGATCATGGCAAGACCTTCTTTTACTGCCGTCGGATTTGGTGCCATAAAAAGTGTTTTCATAATTGGCAAAATGTTTTGATGGATTAAAGCTGCTTGTTGAGCTTCACCATTTATGTGATGCTCAATCATAGCTTTCATTTCATTTCCGATTATATGAGAGGAAACAGATACAATACCATATCCACCAATTGCTAGAACAGGTAAGGTTAAACCATCGTCTCCACTATACAATACAAATGAATCAGGTGTTTCTCTAATTATTGTTGTCATAGCTTCTAAATCACCACTAGCTTCTTTTATAGAAGTTATATTTTCAATTTCAGCTAGACGGATAACCGTTTCTGTCGTTAGACCAACAACACTACGACCAGGTATATTGTATAGCATCACAGGTAAGTTAGTAGCATTTGCTATTGCAAGAAAATGTTGATACATTCCTTCCTGGGATGGTTTGTTGTAATACGGTGTTACAAGCATGACACCATCTACACCAATTGTTTCTGCTTGTTTCGTTAGAGCAATAGATTCTCGAGTGTTATTTGATCCAGTACCCGCTATAACTGGAACTCTTTTATTAACATGTTTAACAACGAACTGTATAAAAGAAAGTTTCTCTTCTTTTGATAAGGTTGGAGATTCTCCTGTTGTTCCTGTAATAACTAAACCATCTGTTCCATTTGAAAGTAGATGATAAATTAATTTTTCTGTTTTTACATAATCAATATTTCCGTTCTGATCAAACGGTGTTACTAAAGCTGTTAATAGTCGACCAAATTGCATGGTCCCCACCTCTATTCATAAAATTTTGTTTCGGGTTAACCTTTTGTTCACAAGGATGAATAGAGGGTATCTCATCATAATGTAAATAAAAAAAAAAAAAAACAGCAACGAAGGGCCTCGTTGCTGCATCATGATTTATTCATTATGATGCGTGAGATAGCCCTCCATATAGCAAACAATTAGCTATATGACAGTACTGCATTTATTAAATACAATACCAATGAACAAGATCGATGAGTTTCTGTTCACTTCGGCAAATCACCCTTTTTGTTACAGTCAATAGCCGCTCATCAGCTTCTTGTAACATACTTATGATCATTGCACCTCTATGCTCACTTCAATTTCTTATTGAAGTAAAGTTATTATATTAGCTCAACTATATCAAATATATAATACAGTTGCAATGACAATGGGAGATTTATTATCAGGAAATTTAAAAGTAAGCGAAATATAATAGGTATTTTGTCACATTGCAGTTGTCAGTTTGATACTTTATAGGCTATTATTATTATAATCGCAACTTTTATAAGGTTTATATAAAAAAGAAGAGACTTGGGGGATTTACATATGAAAAGATGGAGAAATATGTCGATAAGTTCAAAGTATGGTTTTACGTTTTTTGTAGCCTTTTTGTTAATAGTTATTTCTACCGCAATTGTTACGAAATTATTATTTAATGTTAGCGAAAATGTTGATGCATTAGATCGTCGTGGTGATCGAGCAGTGAAAGTTACTGAAATGGGTTCCTTAATTAGAGCAAAAAGTATTCAAGTTGTAAATTATGCGAATAACGGTGAATCAACTTATGTGGACGAATATGAATCGTTAAGAGAAGCATTTAACACGTTAGAAGCAGATATTTCCAGCCAAATGGATACGACAGAATTGGCCAATCTTTTTGATCAAGTTGTTGTTAATGACCAAGCGATGAATGATTTATTTTTAACTGATATAGTAGAAGCGATGGGAACAGGAAATCGTGCTATGGCAAATAGTTATACGAATCAAACGAATGAAATACGGTTAGAAACGTTAGATTTATTGGATCAAATCCGTGTGGTTGTAAATGCTGAAAGAAGTGAAGCAGTTACGAATACAAGAGAGAGTCAGTTATCTGCATTGATTATATTAATAAGTTCAATAGTTTTTTCAATAATAGTGAGTGTGATTTTACTATTCTTTGTAAACAGAGCAGTTACAACTAATCTAGGTAAAGTTGTCGCTGTAAGTGATCAAATCTCAAATGGTAATCTAAATGTTAAAAAAATCAATTACGATAGTAAAGATGAAATTGGTGTATTAGCATCTTCAATTGATATAATGGCTGAAAACTTGCGTACAATTATTGAGAAAGTAAGTTCTATATCTGGTACGGTGACCTCACAAAGTGATTCGTTAAGTCATTTTGCTTCTGAGGTACGATCAGGATCAGAACAAATTGCTTCAACTATGCAAGAACTTGCTTCAGGTTCAGAATCACAAGCAAATCATGCTGGTTCTCTTGCAACAATGATGGAAGCTTTTCAGTCAAAAGTAAATGCAGCAGATAAGAATGGGACAAGTATTTCTGAATCATCCTTACACATGTTAAATTTAACAGAGTCTGGTTCAGAATCGATGCAAAATTCAATTGTACAAATGACTGTTATTGACCGTATTGTACAAGATGCAGTTAAAAAAGTACAAGGATTAGACAGTCAATCTCAACAAATAACTAAATTAGTATCTGTTATTCAAGATATTGCAGAACAAACAAATTTATTAGCTTTAAATGCTGCAATTGAAGCAGCTAGAGCCGGTGAACATGGTAAAGGTTTTGCCGTCGTAGCAGATGAAGTGCGTAAGTTGGCAGAACAAGTCTCAACATCTGTATCGGATATCACACCAATCGTACAATCGATTCAAACAGAATCCAGTAGCGTTGCGAATTCTTTACAGAATGGCTACCAAGAAGTTGAAAAAGGTACCGATCAAATCAGAACGACAGGTGAAACTTTTAACACGTTACAACAATCGATTAAAGAAGTGACAGCCAGTATAAATGCAGTAAAAGAGAATATGACAACACTTGTTAAAAGTAGTAATGAAATGAATCATTCTATTGAAGAGGTAGCTTCCATATCTGAAGAGTCAGCAGCTGGTATTGAAGAAACTGCTGCTTCGTCACAGCAAACAAATAGTGCTATGGAAGAAGTGGAGAGTAGCTCAAATCAATTAGCGTCACTAGCAAATGAATTAAATGAAGTAGTACGTGAATTTGATTTAACTAATAACAATAAAAATAATGGATAAATAAGATGATTGTTTATTATGTCGAAAAATGTTGAATAAAAACTATTCACCGTTTATAATAGACTTAAGAAATGTACAAAAAGACTACTCTTTAGAGTAGTCTTTTTTTCGTAATATAAGTTTAACCAACAGTAATACTATCGTGTAAGAGTAGCTAACAAGACAAGAAATGGAGTACAAAAATGAAAACATTAACATTTTGGAGATCAAAAAGATTTTGGCAGATTCTAGGTTTAAATAGTCTTATAATTATTGGTCTTTTTGTTTTGTTGACTTTTACATCGCAAAAATTGCTTAATGATTATGCTGAAACTAATTATAAAAATATGATGAACGGTTCCACTATAAGGTTAAACAGTCAAGTAACTAATATGATACAGGAGCTAAACTATATAGGTGAAAACATTCAGAAAGATAGTGGTGCTAATAGTACCACAGAAGAAGAGATGGTTCGTTATTTGAAAGAAATAGCGACATTTGCCTCCTTGATAGATGGAGGTTCAGTAGTTGATGTTGATGGCACGGTCTTAGCACATTATCCAGAGCATTATTCTTTAACAAACACACAGTCTAATACATTCTCTGATGAAGAAGACATTTCGTTTAAAAAATTCACGAATTCTAGCGGGAATAAGTTGATGCAGGTAACGGTACCTATCTTTAAAGATGATAAAGTTTATCGTAATTATAAATTGATTATCGATGTAGCTAGAAATCCGATGTTTCAAACTTTATTTTCTACACTAGAATTCACAAAAAATAGTTATGTAGCAGTTTATGATTCAGATGGAAAGTCTATATTTGAACATAATAAACTTGATAGTCAAATTTCGATTTCATCTTTTCAAATTAATCGGCAGATGCTAACAGATATGTCGCCCGGATTTAAACAAGTATATTATCAAGCAAATCAGGAAGATAAATCTTATTTTGTTTCCCAACAGCTAATTAGTGGATTAAATTGGTCTGTCTTAATGGCTATTCCAGAAGAGGAAATTAACATTGCCTCACAAGAGTTGAATAAGGTTTTAATACCTGTTTTCCTTATCTTGTCTATTATCCTATTCTTCACTATTACAATCATGATGCACCGTAACTTACAGCCAATAAATCGCCTATTTCATGCCGTAGAGAAAGTTAGTGAGGGTGATTATACACATCGTATTAAGCAAGTTGATCCAACTTCAGACATAGGAACGATTAGTGCAAAATTTAATGTAATGGTACACGAGTTAGAAAAATATCGTACAGATGTAAAACAAAAGACTGTCGAGTTGAAACAACAAAAGAATTTTCTGAATCGAATAATTAATTTTAATCCTAGTGCTATTTATACGATGAATTGGGAAGGTAAGTTTACTTTAATAAATAAAGAATTCGCTTCTTTATATAGCTTAACCCCTGACGATATTATAGGAAAAAAAGAACAAGACTTCAATCCAAATGCAGAGGAGGCTTGGCGTTATTTAAAAGTGAATCGTGAAATCATGATGACTAATGAAGCGAAAGAAACAGAAGATTATCTTATCGACCATAATGGTGATAAAAGATGGTTTCACATTGGTAAAGTACCAATTGTCGGTAATATAGGCGAACAGTTACAATTACTATGTGTAGCAACAGAGATAACGGAGATGAAAAAACAAGAAGAACTTATTAAATATCAAGCATTTCACGATGAACTAACGAAACTTCCAAACCGAAAACTATTTATTGAAACAATAGATTCAGAAATTAGCTATGCGCAAGAACACGATACGAAAATTGCACTATTCTTTCTAGATCTAGATCGATTTAAGTATATTAATGATACATTCGGCCATGATGCAGGCGATTCTTTATTAAAGACTGTTGGACAACGTCTACAGAGCATTCTAAAAGATGCAGACAAAGTTTTCCGTTTTGGTGGTGATGAATTTACTATTTTAGCAACGCAACTTAATGATAAACAGGAAGCAGCGGATATCGCTAAAGAAATTTTATCTATCCTAACAAAACCTTATCAATTTAATGAACATAGATTTATTATTACAGCAAGTCTCGGGATTAGTATCTACCCAATTGATGCTACTGGGGTTAATGCACTTACAAAATATGCAGATACTGCAATGTATCAATCAAAACAACAAGGTAAAAATACATTCCGATTTTATACAGAAGATATGGAAAATGAAGTAGCTGAAAAATTAAAACTAGAAATGGACCTGTATCAAGCAAACGAGCGCAATGAGTTATTTATGCATTATCAACCAATTATAAATACTAATTCAGGTAAAATGACTGGCGTAGAAGCATTGTTACGCTGGGAACACAAAGAACTTGGATTGATTACTCCTGCAGAATTCATTCCAATTGCTGAAGAGACGGGTTTAATACATGAAATTGGAGAGTCAGCGTTACGTATCGCATGTATGCAAATGAAGAAATGGAATGATAAATTAGATAAGCCGTTATTCCTATCTGTCAATCTATCACCTGTGCAATTACAAGATCAAGAAATTGTTACGAAGATATGCAAAATATTAGAAGAGACCAACTTTAATCCAGAACTTTTGACATTAGAAATTACCGAATCAACAATTATGAAAAATAAAAATAAAGAAATTCGTCTTATTAAGCAACTAAGAAAGTTAGGCTGCAAAATTGCAATTGATGATTTCGGAACGGGCTACTCATCATTAAATGTAATAAAACATTTACCAATAGATACGTTAAAAATTGATCGATCATTTATTCAGAACTTACTAATTGACGAAATAGACGATGCCGTGCTGACTGCCGTATTTGAAATGGCAGCAAAGCTTAAGTTGATCGTTATTGCAGAGGGAATTGAGACAGAAGAACAGTTTGAATATGTTAAACAAAAACACTGTCACTATGTACAAGGTTTTCTCTTTAGCCAACCATTAGAAGCCGAACAAATTGATATATTCAGAAATGACAATCAATAGGATCAATTGCCAATGCGAAATCGTTGACATTTCTGCAATTTAAAAATAAAATGAACAGTAACTATTTAATTAATAACCCATTTAGAACTACGCATTTGTTATTAAATAGTAATAAGCTTTTTTACTTTAATAAGGTGGTGGCAATGCATGGAAACGAATCATACAAATCAAGTTAAAATTGGTGACTGGGTTCGAGCTAAATCAAGTAAAGGTGAGCTAATTCATGGTTTTGTTGAAAAAAATGCATTAGATCACAATATTATTCAATTACGTGTTGTAGCAAGTGATAACAAAATGCTTATGGGTCATAGTATTCAAATTAATAAGATTAAACTAAATAAATTGGATATGACAGTATCTAAGACTGAGAAACAATTACGTCAATTAATTGATATTGCATTAGAAACAAAAGATGAAGCTTGGTTTCTTGATTTAACAAAACAACTACAATATGTAAAAAAAACAAAAAAACAAGCTTACATTAAAGCATACCAGTCAAAACCTAATTCTACTCAAGAAGATTTTCGTTCGAATTAAGATAAGCAAAGACATCCTTTTCCTATGGATTGGATGTCTTTTTTTGTGGCTATTTTATTGACATGATTTCTGTTATATGGTAAATAAGTAATGTTAGCACTCGTTAGTTAAGACTGCTATTTTAAAATTTGAAAGGGGTATCGATATATGAGTAAGCAACAATTTGAAGCTGAATCAAAAAGACTATTAGAAATGATGATTAATTCTATTTATTCAAAGCGTGAGGTATTTATTAGAGAATTGATCTCTAACGCGAGTGATGCGATTGATAAAATGTATTATAAAGCCCTAACGGACGATTCGATCACATTTAATCAAGATGACTATTACATAAAAGTGGCTACGGATAAAATCAAACGTCAACTAACTATTACAGATACTGGCATTGGTATGACGAAGGAAGAATTAGAGAACAACTTAGGTGTGATTGCCAAGAGTGGATCATTAGCATTCAAAAAAGATAATGAAGTAAAAGATGGACATGATATTATCGGACAATTTGGTGTTGGTTTCTACGCTGCATTTATGGTTGCAGATGTTGTTACAGTATGGACAAAAGCATTAGGTAGTGAACAAGCATATAAATGGCACTCCGAAGGCGCTGATGGTTATTCGATAGAATTAGCCGAGAAAGATACTGTTGGAACTACTATCACATTAGATATAAAAGAGAGTACAGAAGAAGATGACTTCGAAAGCTTCTTAGATGAAAATGAATTGAAAACGATAATTAAAAAGTACTCTGATTTTATCCGTTATCCAATTAAAATGGATATCATTGAAGAGCAATTAAAAGCAGATGACGAAGATGAAACAGAAGAAGTTGTTGAAGAACAAACAGTAAACAGTATGATACCAATTTGGAAAAAGAACAAAAATGAGCTAAAAACAGAAGATTATGAACAGTTTTACGCTGATAAACATTATGGGTTTGATAAACCGCTACAACATATTCATGTTAGTGTAGATGGGAATATTCGTTATGAAGCGATTTTATATATTCCGGAAAACATGCCATATAATTACTACTCTGCAGAATACGAAAAAGGTCTAGAATTATATTCAAATGGTGTATTAATCATGAATAAATGTGCAGATTTACTACCAGATTACTTTAGTTTTGTCCAAGGGCTTGTGGATTCAGAAGATTTATCACTTAATATCTCTCGTGAGATGTTACAACATGATCGTCAATTAAAATTAATTGAGAAAAATATTACGAAGAAAATAAAAACAGAATTGCAAAAAATGTTACGAAATGATCGAGAAAAATACGAAAAATTTTATACCTCATTTGGACGCCAGTTAAAATATGGTGTATATAGCGACTTTGGTCAAAATAAAGATATCTTACAAGATTTATTATTATTCCATTCTTCTAAAGAAAAGAAACTCGTTACTCTAGAAGAATATGTAGAGAGAATGCCAGAAGATCAAACGTTTATATATTATGCTTCAGGTCAAACAAATGAGCGAATTGAAAGACTGCCACAAACTGAAATGGTCTTAGATAAAGGCTATGAGATTTTATACTTTACAGATGACGTTGATGAATTTGCAATCAAAATGATTATGAATTATCAAGGCAAAGAATTTAAATCAGTATCAAGTGGTGATTTAGGATTTGATTCAGATGACACAGAAACAAATACAGAAGAAGAAACAAAAGCTAATCATGATTTATTAGATCATATGAAGACTGTATTATCTGGTAAAGTAAAAGATGTTCGAGTATCTAAACGATTAAAAACTCATCCGGTTTGTTTAAGTAATGATGGTGAAATTTCAATTGAGATGGAGAAAATTTTAAGTATGATGCCTGATAACCAAGAAGTGAAGGCTGATAAAATCTTAGAAATTAATATTCATCACGATGTATTTGAATCATTAAAAGATGCATTTGTTAAAGACAAGGATAAAGTAGATGTATATACAAACATTTTGTATAACCAAGCATTATTAATTGAGGGACTAGCTGTAGAAGACCCGATTGCTTTTACCAATGATATCTGGAAAGCTTTAGCTTAATTTTATATAAAAACAACCTCTTCTTTTTTAGAAGAGGTTGTTTTTATGTTTTATTTGGAAGCATTTGCATATGGAAGGCGAGACTAGTTGCTTACGTACGCTTTGTTATTTATTATATTTATGTGCTGATGTGATACAATTCCACTAGTGGATTTTTCTTCATAGGAGTGACTAAACAATTGAATTTAAAATTAGACCGTAAAATTATAGAAGCTAGATGCGGTGAACTTTCCTATAAAAGTGGGAATGTTTTTTATCGTAATAATAAAGTTAAGATTGAAACAAGTACACCGAACTTATGTAAAGCAACTGTTTTAGGTAAAGAAGCTTTTCAAGTTGAAATTGAGAAAAAATCAAATAAAGATTTCCAAGCGACTTGTAGCTGCCCTAATTTAGCTAGTTATACGTTTGATTGTCAACATGTAGCAGCGGTATTAATAACAATCAATGAACTACAACGCAAGACGAATGACTCTCAGCCATCACCACATTTGACAAATGGCTTGTTGGAAATTTTTAATCAACCCACTTCACGCACAAGTGCAGAACAATTACATTTTGAAAATAGAAAAGTACTTGATGTTGCTTTTATTTGCAATCCTGTAATAGTAGATAAAGAAGGTCATCTACTAACAATAGAAATGAAAGTAGCTGGAGTAAATGTGTCAGATATTCGAGCGTTCCTAACAAATCTTAAAGAAGGAAGATCCTATAGAATTTCTTCAGGGTTTATAGTTGACTTACAAGAACATTGTTTTAATCATAAGACGGATGAAGTTATTCAATTACTAATTCAACTTATGACGGATGAACGTTTTTATCTCGAGCATTTATCGAGTGAAACCATCGATCAGATAAAAAAGCAGCAAATACTCATTCCTGCTACTTCATGGGCCAAAATATTACCGTCATTAAAAAACGTATCAGAGGTTACTGTTCATTATAAATCAGCTACTTATCAAGGGATCCAACTAACCGAAGAAAAATTACCGTTACTGTTTGAATTAATTGAGACAGCTGAAGATGGTTACCAATTAATTGTAGACGGCTTAGATAATATGATTGTGTTTCTGTCCTATAAGATGGTCTTCTTCGATGGTAAATTCGAACAATTAAATCAGCAACACACGAAGCAATTAACGGAATTAAAAAGAATATTAGATAATTCAAATGCGAATAAAATACCAATCCCTAATCAGCAAGTAAACTTTTTTTTAGAAAAAGTTGTACCAGGACTGAATGGATTAGGAAAGGTTACGATTTCAAAAGAACTACAAAAAAATGTTGTACAAATCCCGTTGATTGCTAAACTCTATCTGGATCGTGTTAAGAACCGTTTGCTGGCAGGACTAGAATTTCATTATGAAAATACTGTGATTAATCCATTAGAAAATAGGGAACCAACGTTAAATACCCTGTTTATAAGAGATGAAGCTAAAGAAGCCGAAATTTTGCAAGTTATGGAAGATAGTCTGTTTGCTACGACTGAGAGTGGATATGTTCTTTATAATGAGGAGTTAGAATATGACTTTTTATATTATAAGCTTCCAGATTTACAACGGTTGACACAAGTTTATACAACAACTGCAATTAGAAACCGGATTGTAAAAAGTAACTCGTTTCCCAAAATAAGAGTGAAGTTTAAAAGAGAAAAAACAAACTGGCTAGAATTCACTTTTGAAATGGATGGAATACCAGATGATGAAATTCGAGAACTTTTAGAAGCATTGGAAGAAAAGCGTAAATATTATCGTTTGCAAAATGGTGCTTTACTCACATTAAATACAAAAGAATTTGACGAGATAAATCGTTTTCTTCAAGGTCTACCTAGAGAAGAAACCGGTAATTTAGTAGATGGTTTAACCATTCCAATAGTTAAGTATATGGAGATACTCGATTCGGTCGAATCGAGCAATACCTTTTTAGTGGAAGACTCATTTCGCCACTTTTTAAAAACAATTGAAGATCCTAAAAATATTGCTTTTGCTGTACCTGAAAAATTAATATCTATTTTAAGGGATTATCAAGTAGATGGTTACCAATGGTTAAGAACACTAGCTAGCTATGGCTTCGGTGGAATATTAGCCGATGACATGGGACTTGGTAAAACGATTCAGAGTATTACTTATATTTTATCTGAGTTGCCAGCCATTCGGGAACAGAAGCGGCCAATATTGATTGTATGCCCATCATCTATTACCTTTAATTGGTTAACTGAGCTTACTAAATTCGCACCAGAAATAAAAGCGATTGTTATTGGCGGAAATAAAAATAAAAGGATGAAACAACAAACAAATCTACTGAAGATGGATGTCATTATTACTTCCTATCCAATTGTGCGTCAGGACATCCGAATTTTTGAAAAGAATGTTTATCATACTGTCTTTTTTGATGAAGCACAGGCTTTTAAGAATCCTGTCACTCAAACAGCCAGATCCGTTAAACGGATTGATGCTGATCATAAATTTGCTCTAACAGGAACACCAGTAGAAAATACAATAGAAGAATTATGGGCTATTTTCCACGTTATCTTTCCAGATCTATTTTTAGGACTTAAGGAATACAGCACACTTTCTAGAAAGACAATAGCAAGGAGATCGCGTCCTTTTCTACTTCGTAGGTTGAAGACTACAGTATTAAAAGAACTTCCTAAAAAAACAGAAACACTCGAAACAATTGAGTTATTTTCGGAACAAAAGAAACTATATACAGCATATTTGGCTAAACTAAGACATGACACAGTAAAACATTTGGATAAAGAGACATTTCGAAAAAACAAAATTCGAATTTTGGCAGGATTAACAAGATTACGACAGATCTGCTGTCATCCAAGTCTTTTTATTGATGGTTACACAGGAACATCAGCAAAATTCGAGCAATTGTTGGCTATAGTTGAAGAGATTAAACAATCAGGTAGAAGGGTGTTAATCTTCTCGCAATTTACGAAGATGCTCGATCTAATTGGTAGAGAATTAACCAACAGAGAACATGCTTATTTCTATCTTGATGGACAAACACCTGCTGAAGATCGTCTTAAAACATGTAACCATTTTAATGATGGTGTACGAGATATCTTCCTTATATCAATGAAAGCAGGTGGACAAGGACTTAATTTAACAGGAGCTGATACTGTGATTTTCTATGATAGCTGGTGGAATCCTGCTGTCGAAGAACAAGCTGCGGACCGTGCTTACCGATTTGGACAAACTCGAGATGTACAAGTGATAAAACTTGTTTCTAAAGGAACAATTGAAGAAAAGATGCACGCATTACAAGATAAAAAAAGAAATCTAATCGGTGAAATCATTGATTCAGAAGAACAAATTAGCGCGGCAATTACGGAAGATGACATTCGTGATATTTTGATGCTTTAAATAGATCAATTCAAACTTTCACGAAAATAATGGTTTATTTAATACGTTAAAAGGTAAATTAAGAGCAATGATATTTTAATAAAAGGTAATCGTCACGAATTCGTCACAGAAACTTCATTAGCTATTCACAACTTTTTGAACCTTAAAGTTTATAATGTAAAAGGATAACATTTCTTACTTGATAAATGTTAAGATAGAAAACATAGTATGTGTATTACTTCACTTAAATGTAATAGCCGCGAAGGAGGAATAACCAATGGAATTTGATACAGTCACCATAAGTAGATTAATCACAGCAATGACCCTGACATTTCATATCATCTTTGCGACATTAGGTGTTGGTGTGCCATTATTTATTTCATTAGCAGAATTTATCGGAATTAAAAAGAAAGACAAACATTATGAGTTATTAGCGAAGCGATGGGCAAGAGGTTTTGTTATAACTGTCGCAATTGGTGTTGTTACAGGAACAGCAATTGGTCTGCAACTTTCATTAGTTTGGCCAAACTTTATGCAACTTGCAGGTAATGTAATAGCATTACCGTTATTTATGGAAGTTTTCGCTTTTTTCTTTGAAGCAATTTTCTTAGGTATCTATTTATATACGTGGAACCGATTTAAAGGGAAATTTACACATTGGTTTATTTCATTACCAATTGTAATTGGAGCAGGTATGTCTGCAGTTTTCATTACGACAGTAAATTCGTTTATGAATTCACCTGATGGCTTCACAATGGAGAATGGAGAGTTCGCTGCTGTCAATCCACTTGAAGCAATGTTAAATCCATCTGCACCAACTAGAATTGCGCATGTAGTAGGAGGATCATATCTTACAGTTGCCGCAATACTAGCAACGATTGCTGCAATTGCATTATTACGACGAAAAGGGGCTGCTGAGTATCATAAAAAGGCGTTAAAGCTAACTGTGATCTCAATGTTTGTATTCTCTTTAATAACAGCAGTTGCAGGAGACGCATCGGCAAAATATCTGGCAAATAATCAGCCTGAAAAATTAGCTGCTGCAGAATGGCTTTTTGAAACAGAAGAGAACGCTGATCTGCTCTTATTTGGCTGGCTAAATGAAGACAATGAAATTGTTGGCGCAATTCGAATACCTGGAGCGTTAAGCTTTTTAGCACATGGAAATTTCATGAGCGAAGTTACAGGTTTAGAAGAAACGCCCGAAGATGAACGTCCACCATTGTGGATACATTATATGTTTGATTCAATGGTTTCAATTGGAATGTTTTTAATCGGTATTTCATTTCTCTATCTGGTTCTAACTCGATTTAAAAAATGGGATGAAAATAATAAATTTATGCTTTGGCTTATAGCATTAACTGGACCATTAGCAATGTTAGCTGTAGAATTCGGTTGGATATACGCAGAAGAAGGAAGACAGCCATGGATTTTGCGTGGTTATATGCGAGTTGAAGAAGCAGCAACATCATCTCCATATATTTTGCATATGTTCTTTTTGTTTTTAGCTTTATATATTGTTTTAGGTACATTATTTGTTATCACGTTAAGAAAATTATTTAAAGACAATCCGGCAGAGATAGAATTAGAAAAACACTACCCTGAAACTATGGAAGAGGGGGAAGAAAAATGAGTTATGAAATAATTGGAATTACTGTTCTATGGTTATTTTTGTATGGGTATCTGATCATTGCATCGATCGATTTCGGTGCAGGGTTTTACGCCTTTTACGCAAAAATGACGAAACAAGATCATATTATCAATCAAATAATTTCAAGATATTTATCACCGGTTTGGGAAGTTACGAATGTGTTTCTAGTTTTCTTTTTTGTTGGAATAGTAGGCTTTTTCCCATCAACGGCATATTATTATGGTTCTGCTTTACTCGTTCCAGCAAGCTTTGCTATCGTACTGTTAGCTATTCGAGGATCATTTTATGCTTTTGAAAATTATGGGTCAAAACAAAGTAATATTTACATGTTTTTATATGGAGCAACTGGGTTGTTAATTCCAGCCTCTTTATCAGTTGCGCTAACTATTTCAGAAGGTGGATTCATAACCGAAGAAAATGGTGTAGTTTCGCTTAAATATTTGGAATTGTTCACAAGTCCTTTAGCATGGAGTATTGTTGCATTAGCGATAACGGCACTATTATTCATTAGTGCGAGTTTTTTAACGTACTATGCTTCCCGAGCAAATGATCACGCAGCTCTTAAAATAGTGCGAAAATGGGCTCTCTTTTGGGCTACACCAACAATTATAATGGCTTTAACGACAATGATTGCTTTAGGTCAGCATAACGAACGTCATTTTGATAATATGTTAGATCTATGGTGGATATTCGGTTTATCTATGGGCTTTTTCTTAATAGCAATGGGTCTATTATATATTGGCAGAAATTATGGATCAGCGTTTATCGCCATTATGTTGCAATTTTTCTTTGCATTCTTTGGCTATGGTGTTGCGCAGTACCCATATTTGCTTGATCCGTACATTCACATAGAGGATAGTGTAACGAATGAAGCTATGGGTATTGCTTTAATTGTGGCCTTCATTGGGGGATTACTCTTGTTAGTACCTTCTCTTTTCTTGCTCATGCGTTTATTTCTATTTAATGCAGATTATGCGAAAGGGGAAAAATAATTGTGTACGCAAAATTTGTATTAAAGGACTGAGTCGTTCATGCAAAATTTACAGCAAACCGTATGGATGCATAAAATAAGAATCTTCTTCTTAATTGGATTAACCGTAACACTAGGCCTCTCTATAATTGTACAGGCTTTTGCTATGACAACTATTGTCGATGGGGTCTTTTTAAAAAACCAAACGTTTCATGCGATGATTCCATGGCTACTGTTATTGTTAATCGTTCTATTTATTCGCGCATTAACGGATTATATAAGTAAACGAATTGGTGTTTCACTAGCAAGTGATGTAAAAGGAAATGTACGTAAAAAACTATTATCTAAATATGCTGCCCGTCCTGTTCAACTGGCTGAAAAAGGACAAACGGGTAAGAAAGTTAGTATGTTATTAGACGGTGTCGATGAGATGGATAGTTTTTATAGTCAGTTTATTCCTCAAGTAATGCAGAGTACTTTTGTACCGTTACTTGCCATGATCGTAATTTTCACTCAACATGTTAATTCAGGAATTATATTGCTTGTTACAGCACCGTTTATTCCAATTTTTATGATTGTAATTGGCTTACAAACACAAAAAAAGTCAGAAGAAAAGCTAGATAAATTAGCTTCTTTTTCTGGCACTTTTTTAGATACATTACAAGGTCTTGTTACATTAAAACTATTTAACCGAACAAAACAGCAGAAAGATAAAATTGAAAAGAGTAGTTTAGGCTTTCGAGATACGACAATGGAGATTTTAAAAGTTGCTTTCACTCAATCTTTTATGCTTGAAGTCATTTCGATGCTAAGTATTGGTATTGTTGCTTTGGAATTAGCTATCCAGTTAATAATATATGAAAGTATTTCGTTTTTCACTGCATTTGTCATACTTGTGCTTGTACCTGAATTTTTTACGTCGTTGAAAGAACTTGGTACGACTTTTCATAATGGTAGAAGTAGTTTGGGCGCCGCTAAAAAAGTATTAGAAGAATTCGATGAAGAAGACGGTGCGATACAATGGGGAGAAAAGCAATTAAGTAAAGAAGGCGGACCTCCAATGATTACGTTGGAACAGGTAGACTTTAGTTATCCAGATAGTAATTTTAACTTGCAGGCTATCACAGCGACTTTTCACCCGAAACAGAAGATAGCAATTGTAGGAGCAAGTGGTGCGGGTAAATCTACGTTATTACATTTGTTGGCTGGTATGATCACTCCTGAACATGGTGCAATCAAACTTGATAATCAACCGCTTGTTGAATTTTCGGAGTCATCATGGCTTGGGAAGCTTTCTTATATTTCACAGCAACCATATATCTTTTCAGGTACAATCGGCGAGAATATCGAAATGGGAACAAACTTACCAGTTGATGAACAGGATATACGAAAAGCTGCGCAGTTAGCAGGAATTGCGCCATTGATTGAATCATTGGAGAAACAATACGATACACCCATTGGAGAAGCTGGTCGAGGATTATCTAGCGGGGAAAAACAACGTGTATCTATTGCACGTGCATTTTTAAAAAAGCCAAAAGTTGTCTTACTCGATGAACCAACACGTGGACTTGATCTAGCTACAGAAAAAATCTTACAACAATCTATCGAACAATTGTCCAAAACGGCAACTGTTATCACGGTAGCACATCGATTACACACGATTAAAAAAGCAGATCAAATTCTATTTATGGAAAAAGGACAATTACTAGCGATAGGAACACACGAAACATTGCTAGCTACTTTACCTGCTTATAAAGATATGGTGACGATTCAACAGGGGGGAGAAGAAGCATGAGCGCTCTTTTTAAAGTCATAAAACTTATGTTGATTGAGAAAAGGGATATTTTGTTTGCTATTTTATTTGGTTTTATTGCTGGTATTAGTAGCGTTGGACTATTTGCTGCTAGTGGCTATCTTATTTCCAAAGCAGCTTTAATGCCTCCATTCTATGCATTAATTATGCTTACTTCTACAGTTAAATTACTTGGGTTTATTAAAGCTAGTTCAAAATATGGCGAACGTATTTATTCTCACAGGGCAACTTTTACTATCTTAAGTAATTTACGTGTTACTTTTTTTGAAAAGTTAGAACCTCTTGTTCCACAAATTTTTCATAAGTATAGAAGTGGAGACATACTTGGTCGAGTAGTAGGAGATGTGGAGAGTTTACAGAATTTCTTTTTACGTGTTTTTTATCCACCAATTGTGTTATTACTCGTTTTTGTAACAACAATCTTATTTAGTAGCTTTTATTCCATTGAAATCGCGCTTATTTTATTAGTTGGTTTCTTACTAACGGTATTTGTTATCCCAGCTTTTTTTTCGTTACGACAAGTAAGAATTAATGGTAAAGTCAGACAAGAACGTGGAGATCTTTCAACGGAAATTACTGAATTGATGTATGGTTTTCGAGATTTAAAGATATTTCAACAATTAGAAAAAAAACAAGAACAAATAACTATGCAATCAGAAAGTTATATTGAAAAACAAAAACGTGAAAATATTAATAAAGTCTATAGTCAATCGTTTAATGGTTTTATAACCTTTATCGTAAGCTGGTTCGTACTTGCAGTCGGAGCTTATTTGGTTGTAGATGGTAGGTTAGAAGGGATATTTTTAGCTATGCTTGTTATGATCTCACTAACCGTTTTTGAACCTGCTGCTCCAATGGCTGTTTTCCCAATTTATATGCAAGAAAGCCGCGATGCATCCAGCCGTTTGTATGAGGTAGTGGAGGATCCAGATATTCAAGTTAGCGAAGTCGAAACTAACGTTGAACAAATCACTAATAAACCACCAATGATTGGATTTAAAAATATTACCTTCACGTATAGGGGGGATTGGCGCACAACCATTCCATCACTTAGTTTAGAGATTCCTGCAGGTTCGAAAACAGCGATTGTTGGAGCAAGTGGTTCAGGAAAATCAACCTTACTACAGTTAGTTTTGAAACTACAGCAAGTACAAGCAGGTAAAATTTATTGGGATCACCACGATATTTCAACTGTTTCAGGAAATGCATTGTGGGAACAGTCAAAAGTCGTGCTACAAGAAAATCATTTCTTTTATGGAACAATCCGTGAAAACTTATTACTCGCAGATTCTGATTTAGATGACATTGTATTACATGAAGCATTAATGAATGTGCAACTTGAAAACTTTTCACTCGATGACCATGTATTAGAAAACGGTGAGAATCTTTCTGGCGGTGAAAAACAACGTCTAGCAATTGCTAGAGCAATCTTGAAAAACGGTCATATTTGGATTTTAGATGAGCCAACGTCATCACTTGATGCTAAAACAGAAGAAAAAATATATAAACAACTTTTTGAACAAGCACAAACAGATACATTATTGTTAGTTAGTCACCGTTTAAAAGGATTAGAAAAGATGGATCAAATTATAGTCATGGATCATGGTGAGATTATTGAATCGGGATCTTATACGAATTTAATGAAAAAGAATGGTTATTTTTATCAAATGAAGACACTGGAAGAAAGTTTACTTTAAGAGTATTGACATCTTCTTCCTAGATTTTATTCTATAGACAGAATAAAATAGCAAGAAAAACCACTAGAGGAGTCTTTATAAAAGACTGAGATTGAAGTGTTACTTCAAGACTCTTAGAACCTGATCTAGTTTAAACTAGCGGAGGGAAGTGGATGGGAATAAAGTCCTTTGGTTCTTTTACTTTATCATGCCACCACTTTCTTTTAATCAAGGAAGGTGGTTTTTTTATGCAGATAGGGAGGAAGTTGAGATGAAATTTTCACAATACATTCGGAAAGAGGCAGATCCAGTTTGGCAAGCTAGTTTTAATCATCCTTTTGTTAAGGGGATTGGTAATGGCACATTACCTTTAGAGAACTTTCGCTATTATGTCATGCAGGACTCTTATTATTTAGCACAATTTGCTCGTGTCCAGGCAATAGGTGCTGCAAAGGCGGAAGATTTAGAAACAACCAGTAGTATGGCGGCACATGCACAAGGAACTTATCAAGCAGAATTAGAATTACATCGTACTTTTTCTAAGCTATTATCTATTACTGAAGCAGAACAAAGAGCATTTAAACCTGCTCCTACCTCTTACGCTTATAGTTCACATATGTATCGAGCTGCTTATCATGGTCATCTAGGTGATGTGATTGCCGCAATATTACCTTGCTACTGGGTTTATTATGAAGTTGGAGAACAGTTAAAAAATAAAACACCAGATGAACCAATTTATCAAGAATGGATTAAAGCATACGGATCGGATTGGTTCAGAGCATTAGTAGAGGAACAAATTGATAGACTTGATCAACTAGCTGAAACTGTAACAGCCTCTGATCGAGAACGTATGAAAGAACACTTCTTACTTAGCAGTCAATATGAATATTTATTTTGGGATATGGCTTATAAATTAGAAAAATGGCCATTAGAAGAGATGGGATAATCCTGCTTGACTCGAATGGAGTAGGTGTTAATCCGACGGAAACGATCTGTGATTCGGCGGAAGTGTTAGAAATTAAGACTTAAGGTGATCTGCTTTCCCTCCTCCTTGTGTGTTAAACCCAATTCGAATTACAAAGTAGCAAGAAAAAAGCACTAGAAATAATCTAGTGCTTTTTTTACTACTCTTTATTTGGAATCTTTGCTTGCATTGGAGGGAGTATAATCCATCCTTTGTCTTTATTTAATCGAAGTGCTTTTGCTCCAGCTTGCGCTTTATTCATATGGAACTGGCCAAAAAGCATGGCAATATCTTCGCGAAGTGACTGTCCAATTATTGTACTACAAGCTATTAAACCTGCTGCAATGTTTGCAGAAACTACAGCACTAATTTCTTGATCACTGAACTTCGCACCAGATGGAATATCTTCAATGTCTGCGAGGGAACGTTCTGGAGGAGAAGGAGGCAAAGCTATTCCATTAACTTTAAGAATCTCTTCCACACTTTCCATTTCCTGTTTCATTCCTCGGTTTAAATCTTCTAATAAATTTTTTAATTCTTTATCACCTGTATGGTTAATAAATGTTTGATACGTCGCATAGTTACCTTTAGCAGCTGCTAGAAAGGACCACATGCTAAAAACTTCACCATAATGAAGTGGTTGTTTCTTTGGATTACCTGATAGTACACCCATTTCTAAACACTCCTTTGTTAAGTCTTACATAGATAGTCTTTTCATCAAGGCAAAACTTATTCCAGAAACATTGTAAATAATAATTTTAAATTGGTATAGATAAGACTTTTTGAGCAAAACTATAGCCGAAAAGGAGGAGAAAAAATGAAATTAGCTGCACACTAATTACAAGATTTAAATGAATTAACAATGAGTTGTGTGAACTCTGTGACTTCTATGGCGTACATGTTAGATCATGTTCAAGATCAGGAACTCAAACAATTATTAGAGCGTCATTTCCCGTTTCATGTAAGAGATTATAATATGAAAGTGGAATTTTTAAACAAGGTAGAAGGTGCAACAACAGAACTGCCATTATTTAAAGAAGATGGTAAAATACTATCCGATTATACACAGTCAAATATGAATGCCTATCCACCTGTACAACCTAGAGTGACTGTTACAGATATGAATGATAGAGAGATGGCAACGAACTATTTATTAACGTTAAAAAGAGCTGGCCGTGAATATGCCTGGTCTGCAATGGAAAGTGCTAATCCAGAAATTCGTTCTTTTTTACAAACAGCCTTTATGATGAGTTGTTCACATGCATATGAAGCATGGCAATACATGGTTAGTAAGGGATATTATCCATTAGAACCAGCTGATCAAGCTATGACTACAAAAATCGGCGCGATGTACCAGATGGTGCCTGAAGATCAACAGAAAATTCAAGCAATGATGATGAAATACGATGGTCAAAACCCGATTGCAGGTTCAAGTGATCAAATGTATCAATAGATAATAATATAAAAAAGAACTCTGTGACTAGAGTTCTTTTTTGTATTATGGTTTGAGTATTACTTTAATACAATTGTCTTCTTTTTTATTAAATATGTTATAACCATGTGATGCTTCATCTAGAGGTAGTGTATGTGTAATGATCTTTGTTGGGTCTATTTCACCATTCACTATTTGATTATAAATTGGTTCCATGAAAGACCTAGCATGTGCTTGGCCCGTCTTAATATTTATATTTCTAGAAAAGAAGGCGCCTAAAGGAAATAAATTATAATTACCTCCATACACACCAGTAATTTGATACGTTCCACATTTCTTAACAGCTTTCGTGGCAATCTGAATTGGTCCCATTGTTCCACCTTGCAATTTAAGTTTTTGTTCAACAAACTCTAAAGGGGACTTTTTACCATCCATACCGACACAATCAATGACAACGTCAGCACCACCATTTGTTACGTCTTTTAAAACTTCACCCATATCATCATGTTTCGAAAAGTCGAATATCTCTGTCTTGTTTACATTTTTAGAATACTGCAAACGATTATCGATATAATCTACAGCAATTACCCTTTCCGCACCTTTTTGCCATGCGAATTGCTGTGTCATTAATCCAATAGGACCGGAGCCCAAAACAATCACTGTATCTCCAGCTTTAACGCCTGCATTTTCTACACTCCAATATGCTGTTGGAAGCACATCAGAAAGAAATAGAAGTGACTCATCTTCAAGTTCGCAATCATCCGGAATTCGAAAAGGTGTGTAGTTCCCATAAGGAACACGTAAGTATTCAGCTTGTCCCCCTGGATGATCGCCAAATTTTTCTGAATAACCAAAATAACCACCTGAATCATAATGTGGATTTGCGTTATCACACTGACTTTCTTGGTGTGCGTTACAGTATTGACACGTTCCACAAGCAACAGTAAATGGAATTACAACACGGTCACCTTTTTTTAATTTAGTTACTTCAGAACCAACTTCTTCGACAATTCCCATTGGTTCATGTCCGATTACGTAGCCAATTGGCAATGGAAAGTTTCCTTGATACAAGTGCAGATCAGAACCACAAATTGCAGTAGAAGTAATCCGAACAATAATGTCTTGTTTATCTTGTATTTTTGGATAATCTACTTTTTTTACTGCAATTTCATATTTCCCTTGATACGTAACAGCTTTCACGAATTTCCACCTCAAATGATATAAGATTTAACACCTAAAGTATGTGTTAATTCGTCGAAATCATACAATATTCTAAAATTATGCAAGTATATTATTACGAAACCTACAAAAAATAAGTAGAGGAGGTGTTACTATCAAGCATTTTAATTTAATTGGGTTAAAAATCTTACTATTATTAGTAGTGCTTTATACAATATTGGGAATTGGGTATAATGTATCGTTTGGTAATGTAATGTTTATAAGCATTGTTTTAGGAATTTCTGCTTATTTAATTGGTGATTTGCTCATACTATCTCGAACGAATAATACAATTGCAACAACAGCTGATTTTGGGATGGCGTTTGTGATTATTTATCTAATGACTGACGGATTAACAGTAGGTGGAAATCCATTCGCAGCTGCATTGATTTCTGCTGTTGCAGTGGGAATATGTGAGGTTATTTTCCATAAATATGTTGCGAATAAATTGAATATGAGCAGTGATGATTTTATTCCAATAAATCGTACGAATTTTAGTACGGAGACGTCTGAGGAATTAACACCATATAAGGATGAAGAAAAATAAATAAAATGAAGCATTCCAAACGAATGCTTCATTTTATTTTTGGTTATAAACACGTAAATGATATTGAATTGTATATTTTCACTACATATAATAGCAGCATTATAGCAGCATTTTTATTTCGATGGAAGTGGAGGCGTATTAAAGAGATTTGCTGGTGCGGGTTGTAGTTTAGGTATTCCTGCATATGGTATTGGTTGTGCGATGTATCTAAATTGTCCTCTGCCGTCAGGTGCAACGCCTTGCGCCCATGGTCCATTAGCATCTGCTTGCCCCTGTGATGTATTGTATAGATCATACGAAACTTCTTGTTTTTCACATTCTCTTGGAAAATTAGTTGGAACGACAACATCTTGTGCTTGTGCTTCAAGCTCACGAATTGCTTCAATCCATTGGTTTTGGTGCGCAGTGTCTCGTGCCAATAAAAAGCTTAGTGAATCTTTGACCAAAGGATCGTCTGTCATCTGGTATAAACGTGCTACTTGTAATCTTCCTTGTGATTCAGCTGTTACGTTAGCCCGAAAGTCAGCAAGTAGGTTACCACTTGATATAATATAATCCGCTGACCATCTATTACCAACACTATCTGCTGGCATCGCACCCAAACCAGAAACAATCGCATGTTGCGGATTCATACCACCCATAATTGCAGCAAGTGCTGGGTCTGATTGGTATGCTTGTTCTTGCACGTCAATTGGTGTGTTATCCAATAACCTAGCAATAAGTGTTGCTAGAAGTTCAACGTGTGCAATTTCCTCAGTACCAATATCCAAAAGTAAATCACGATATTTTTTATTTCCTCTACAATTAAAACCTTGAAACAGATACTGCATTGTTACCGATATTTCGCCCCATTGACCGCCTAATACTTCTTGTAACTTTTTAGCATAGACAGGGTCTGGTCTAGAAACTTTTGCTTCATATTGTAGTTCTTTTACATGAAAAAACAATGTAATCCCTCCTATTTAATCAGACTATTCAAAGATATGTGGGCCTTCAGCGAGATATTCCAATAAGTAGAATAATGGATTTATTTTTTGGTTGTAGGAAAAGATCTGTTGGCTATACTAAGGTGATATGTTCTTAAAAATAAGGGGGATCTATAAAATGGGGTCTAATAAAAAAGGAAAACACAAGAAAATAAAATGGTGGCAACTAGCTCTAATCGGCATTGGTTGTACAATTGGCACAGGATTTTTTTTAGGATCAGCAATTGCAATTAAAAGAGCTGGACCTACTGTACTCATTTTATTTATTCTTGCTGCACTAGCTACGTATATAGTTTATGATGCATTATCAAGTATGAGTGTATCTGATCCACAGAAAGGATCCTTTCGTACATATGCAAAAAAAGCATATGGACGTTGGGCTGGCTTTAGTAATGGTTGGGTTTATTGGTCATCTGAATTATTAATAATGGGAAGTCAATTAACGGCTTTAGCCATCTTTTCACAATATTGGTTTCCAGATATTCCACTTTGGATATTATCAAGTGTTTTTGCTTTTTTAGGGATTGGTGTAATCATTACTGGTGTATCAGGTTTTGAACGAATTGAAAATATTTTTGGTGCAATGAAAATTGCTGCAATTCTAATGTTCATTATTATCGGTATTTTAGCTATTAGTGGTTTATTAAAGGGCGGAGCACCGGATCGTGCTTTCTCATTTACAGGAAGGGGATTATTCCCAGAAGGCTTTACTGGAATTTGGACCGCCTTTATCTATGTATTATATGCTTTCGGAGGTATCGAAGTTATGGGTATCATGTCCAATGAACTTAAGAACTCAAAAGATGCCCCGAAAGCCGGAAAAGTAATGCTCTCTGTTTTAACGATAATTTATGTTACTTCGATTGGTTTAGCGGTTTGGATTGCACCAAATAACAAGTTCACCACTGATGAGAGCCCTTTTATCATGGTAATTAATCAATTTGATTTAACTGTCATTGCGCATATATTTAATGGTGTATTAATAATTGGTGGTTTTTCAACCATGGTTGCATCGCTTTATGGCATTACAACTATTTTAACTTCATTATCAGAAGATAAAGATGCACCAGCATTATTTTCTAAGACTGGGCCTCGAAATGTTCCTTATTATTCTGTCATCCTTACAACTATTGGACTGATTGCCTCAATTGTAGTTGCTATACTCTTACCTGGAAAAATTTATGAGTATTTAACGACTGCAGCAAGTCTCATGTTGTTGTATATATGGATTTTCATTTTGTTTTCCTACCATAAATTAATAGATATAAACGGTTGGAAAAAAATCAAACGATGGATAGGTATTTGTTTATTATTTACTGGTATTATTGGAACATTATTTGATAAAGTGGCCCGCATTGGTTTTTTTATTAGTTTTGCTTTTATACTAATTATTTCAATTGTCACTTTCATGATGAGGAAGAAGTGGCGGTCAGAATCTAAATAACAACTGAAGTGCTTGAAAGCCAAAGTAGCCAGCAAATCCGAATAATGATAGGGCTGATACAAACGATATACCTTTAAGCAAGGCTGGTGTTAGAATCTTTCTAAAACTACTAGAGAGAACTGCCATCGTTACATCCCACAACATCAATCCTAACAAAACAGCACTACCATACATGATAACATGTGGCATATCATAGTGATGGATTGTATTTGCTAAAATAGATCCATAAATACCGAGCCAAAATAAAATTGATAAAGGATTCGTTATCGTTAAGAAAAATCCACTCCAGAAAGTTCTTTTAAGTGAATCCGTTTGTCTATTAGTTGCATTGTCTATTTTAGGTACACTAACCATGTTCTCAATTGCTGTGTAAAGAAGTACGAACGTACCGAACGACCATAGAAATGTTTTCATGATTGGCATTTCTAAAAAATGAACAAGTCCAAAAAAGATTGCAATGATAAATAAAAACTCACCAACAATTGAACCTAATCCAATTAACCATGAATGAAAAAAACCATTTTTGATACCTTGATTAATTTGTGCTGCATTAATCGGACCGATTGGAGCAGCTAAAGATAATCCCAATACTAGATAACTTAAAAATACACCCACCAAAATCACTCCTTTTACTGGCTTGTACTATTTTTATTCAAGATGTTGTATTGCTATGCGAATAAATAGTAATTCTATGGTCATGCTAAGTAGAAAAGGAGTGGGTAAAATGTTTTCACATATTAAGAAACTTCAATACACAGCTAAACCAACTACGCCTGATCCCGTTTATGCTAAAAAACTACAAGAGATTTTAGGTGGTCAATACGGTGAAATATCGGTAATGATGCAATATTTATTTCAAGGGTGGAACTGTAGAGCAACTGGAAAATATAAAGATATGCTTTTAGATATTGGAACAGAAGAGATAGCACATGTAGAAATGTTAGCTACTATGATCGCACAACTCTTAGATAATGCACCAGTTCAAGATCAAGAGGCTGGGGCAAAAGATCCTGTTATCGAGGCAGTTCTAGGAGGAATGAATCCGCAGCACGCAATTGTCAATGGTCTAGGAGCACAACCAAATGATAGTGCTGGTTACCCTTGGAACGCGCGCTATACTATTTCTAGTGGTAACTTACTAGCTGATTTCAGAGCAAATTTAAATGCTGAATCACAGGGACGATTGCAAGCAGTAAGATTATACGAGATTGCAACTGATCCAGGAGTGAAGGACATGCTTTCCTTCCTTATTGCAAGAGACACCATGCACCAAAATCAATGGATGGCAGCGATTGAAGAATTGGAGCAAAAGCAAGGTGCTGTTGTACCATCTACATTTAATGCTGAAAAACAAAAGCAAGATGTGGCATATGCATTTATGAACTTTTCTGAAGGTGAAGAGAGTAAAGCTGGACGCTGGGCAAGTGGAACATCAATGGACGGCAAAGGAAACTTTGAATATATTCAGAATCCACAAGCAAATGGACAAAATCCAAGTCTAATGCCAGCACCGATCTATATTCATGGAACACCACCACTCCAGTAGTAAATAAAGAGAGCCTCTACTTTGCACATGCGAAGTAGAGGCTCTCTTTATTTTATGCTATTAATTTTTTACAAGCATCTTCACATGCATAACAAGCATCAGCACATTTTTTACAATGGTCATGATCATGTTTAGCACATTCATCCCCACAAGCTTTACAAGCTGTTGCGCACAGTTGTGCGTATTCTTGTACAAAAGCTGTATCATACGTAAGAGCTTGTTCAAAAGAAGCACAAATTGTTGCACATTCTCGATCTAAACGAATACATGCCTCCATTTTATTTGCATCCTCTTCAAAACAAGAGGTGTAACAATGATTACAAGCCTCCATACATTCGTGCAATGTTTTAATTATTTCTTCATATTTCTGATGACTCATTTCCAATGTCCTCCTTTAAATCTTATCTAGTTATAATACCCAGCGTGAATCTCACTAAACATTATAAGTAAAAATTTTACTTGAGTATTATAAAAGGCTTAGGAAATAATAATGTAAATAAATCTCAGTTTTAATACGTTAATTAAAGGGTAACATTCAGTATAATGGACAATTTTAAAAGAGTACGTATGAATAAGGAGTTATACAACATGAAGCTATTAAATTTACTGAGTAATATAAAATATAAACAGATTAAAAATCAAAATTTAAATGAGATAGAAATTCATGGTATTGCTGAATCCTCATCTGAAGTGAAACCAGGTTTTATTTTCGTTGCGATTAAGGGTTATAGATCAGACGGACATGACTATATTGAAGATGCGATAAAAAATGGTGCATCTATCATCATTGGAGAAAAACAGTTTACTGATTTATCGGTACCATTTATTAATGTAAGTAACAGTCGTAAAGCGTTAGCGGTTATAGCGGGAAACTTTTATGGAAATCCATCTCACAATAAAATAATGATTGCTATTACGGGAACGAATGGAAAAACAACAACAAGTTATCTCGTCAAGCACATATTAGAAAGTAATGGCATGTCTTGTGGATTAGTTGGAACAATTGAAACTATTATTAATGGCGAAAGTAATCCGTCTATTAATACAACTCCGGGTTCACTCACACTCAACAGATTATTGTATGAAAGTAATGATCAAGTCATCATTTTGGAAGCTTCTTCACACGGCCTATTACAATATCGACTGGAAGGAATAAATTTTGATAGTTGTCTCTTTCTGAACTTAAGCCACGAACACTTAGATTATCATGATTCTATTGAAGAATATTTCGAAACAAAAGCAACACTTTTTCAATTGTTAAAAGAAAACGGACAAGCTATTATAAACACGGATGATAGTTGGGGAGCAAAGTTAAATGAGCGATTACAGCTTGATGAAGTTAACACTTCTACAATAGGAAAAAGTGCTACTAATGATTACTGCATTGAAATAACTGGGCAAGATGGTTCGTTCAAAATAAAAAGAGAAGGAAGAACAGAGGAAATAAATCCATCAATGAAGGGCATTCATAATATATATAATTCCAGCATGGCTTATGCAGTTGCACACCAACTTGGAGCTAACGAGAGATTAATAAGTAAGTCATTAAAAAATTTCCCAGGTGTTGATGGTCGATTTCAAGTGTTCCCGCAACAAAATGGCGCAAATGTTGTTGTTGATTACGCACATACTACGGATGCTTTTTATCATTGTTTACATACAGCTAAAGTAGCCGGCGCTAAAAGAATTGTTCACATATTTGGTTTTAGAGGAAATCGAGACAAGACGAAACGAAAAGACATGCTTGAGATTACAGCTAAACTGAGTGATCAATATTTATTAACATTGGATGATTTAAATACAGTACCTTTGGAAGACATGATTGAAACGCTAGAAAATATTCACAACACTATCGGTAACCATAAAGGATTAGTGATCCCAGATCGAACTTTAGCCATTCAACAAGCAATGGTTACAAGTCAGAATGGTGATTGGATTATTATTACTGGAAAAGGTCATGAACCTTATCAACAATCATTTAGCTTACCTACCAAATCCGATAAAGAAACTGTAACTTACTTAACAGAATAAGTTGTCTATAAACTAGTATGCTTAATACTTTATGTCACCTTTTGATTTACAATTCGTATAATTATATATAGCTTCAAGAGGAAGGAAGAATTAAACGTGAAAAATAGAGTAACCCGTTCTGTTAGTGACAGAAAAATATTTGGTGTTTTTGGTGGAATTGGTAATTATTTTAACATTGATCCAACTATATTAAGATTGGCTTATGTAGCTTTGACTATATTTAATCCAACTTTACTATTAGTTTATATTTTAGCTATATTTATCATACCTGAGGAAAAGACTTAACTGTAATGTATCTATTTACACTATTAAGAGACTGTTAAAGGTTCTGTCATTCAATTTAGAATAGAAATGCATTGTCGAAATTAGTCTAATCATTGATTGCATTATAAAAGGAAATGAATGTTATAATAAGAACATCAATGAATTATAGAAGGTGATAGTTATGAAAATAATTTGTTTTGGAGATAGTCTTACACGTGGGGTCTCTGTAGCAAAGGGTAGATTGCGTATTTTAAAAGAGAACTATCCTGCTTTTTTACAGCAATTATTTTATGAAAATGAGGGAGAAACTGTTAACGTTATAAACAAAGGTGTTTTTAATGCTAATTCTGACTCTTTACTTTCCAGATTAAATAAAGATGTAATAGACCAACATCCTGATTATGCTATAATTGAAATTGGTGGCAATGATTGCAATTTTAATTGGCAAGAGGTTGTGAAAAGCCCACGTTTTGAACATGCTCCTATTGTTCCAATTGACCGTTATTTAGAAAACATTCGAACAATCGTTACAAAAGTCCAAGAAAGTGGTATAACTCCAATTATTTCCACATTGCCACCTTTAGATCCGGTACGTTATTATAAAAATGTTTCTGATAAATATAGTGATGTAGTTGGACATCTGATTAGTTCTATGGGTGGTATCGAACATTGGCATGGTATATATAACCGCAATTTAAATAAGTTGGCAGATGAGTTAGGTGTTTTAAAAATTGATGTTAGAAGCGCAATAAAAAAAGCAGGAGACCTTGCCGAATTAATCAGTGATGACGGTATACATCTAACTGCAAAAGGGTATAAAGTTTTTAGTCAAGATGTATATAAAAACATAATGAATTTTGTCAAATAAAATAAAATTTAAGCAAAGATAACTATATGTAGTAGTATGTGGCGTGCACATTAGTACACGCCACAAATATCTATTTGTTAGCTATTAATAAATAGCTGCACCTACAATAATTAGGAGAATAAACAATACAACAATTAATGAAAAACCGCCACCATATCCTGCACCTGTACCTACACCATATCCAGCACCGGCACCATATCCGACTGGAGCACCATAACCGCCATAACCTAAACTCATATATTTTTCCTCCTTCTTAATTCGTTAGTCATTCCTTCTTCTTTCTTAATAACCGAAACCGCCACCATAAGAAGCTCCTATGATTATTAACAATATAAACAATACGATGAGTAATGCAAAACCTCCACCAAATCCTGCTGTTGGTGCAGCTGCTACTGGTTCACCCATTAGTAAATCCCTCCTTTTCTTAATGGCTCTAAGAGTATACTATGTCATGGTTAACATAATGTTATGGACAAATGCCTGGTTATTCTAAAAAGGTGGGTAAAAGTCATTAAACATACTTTTTAGTTTTTTTATGGTATACTTTAGAAGAAAATAATTAACAATTCTGCAATGATGCAGGAGAGGTTCTAGCTACACCCTCTATAAAAAACTAAGGATGGACGTTACCTTCCTTAAGGTACCGTTTTTTTATTTTGTTATGGGTGTGTGGAATTCTCTTTGTTACTTGAAAGGAGAATTTTTTTATGAAAAAAAATAGTAAAGCAATTGTTGTATTCAGTGGAGGGCAAGATAGCACCACGTGTTTGTTCTGGGCGCTTCAAAATTATGAGCATGTTGAAGCTGTCACATTCGATTATAATCAAAGGCACAATGATGAAATAGAAGTAGCAAAAGAAATTGCTACAGAATTAAACGTTAAACATCATGTTTTAGATATGTCATTGTTAAACCAATTAGCACCTAGTGCGTTAACGCGCGATGATATCGAGGTTAAAGAAGGAGATAATGGTGATTTACCTTCGACATTTGTACCAGGAAGAAACTTACTCTTTTTATCTTTTGCGACTATATTAGCCAAACAAATTGATGCAAAACACATTATTACTGGTGTATGTGAGACTGATTTTAGTGGGTATCCAGATTGTCGTGATATATTTATTAAATCATTAAATGTCACCCTTAACTTATCAATGGATGATGGATTTGTTATTCATACACCACTAATGTGGTTAGATAAAGCTGAGACGTGGAAGTTAGCGGATGAATTAAATCGATTTACATATATTCGCGAAAAAACGTTAACCTGTTACCACGGCGTTCGTGGGGATGGCTGTGGAGATTGTCCTTCTTGTAAGTTACGTCAGAACGGACTAGATGCGTACCTTAAAGAACGCGATGAGGTGAACGGTTAATGTATGGTTTTACGATTGTTGAAAACTTGCAGAAAATAAATGAAGATATAAAACGTCACGAACTTAAATATCACACAAAACGGGTGATGGTTAGTAAAGAGTTCACATTTGATGCTGCACATCACCTTCATTGTTATCAAGGAAAGTGTAAAAACTTACATGGACATACGTACAAAGTTATCTTCGGAATAAGTGGTATGGTAGATGAAATTGGCTTAGTTATTGACTTTGGCGATATCAAAGAGATTTGGAAGGAAGAGATTGAAATTCATCTTGACCATCGTTATCTTAATGATACATTACCAAACATGAACACAACGGCAGAGAATATGGTCGTATGGATTTATCAAAAGATGGAAAAAGCACTTGAAACGCATGCAACTCATTTTCGTGTTGAATTTGTTAAACTATATGAAACACCAACAAGTTATGCTGAAGCTAGACGGGAGTGGATGGACGTTGAATAAATTCCCAGTACTTGAAATATTCGGTCCAACCATCCAAGGAGAGGGCATGGTTGTAGGTCGGAAAACGATGTTCGTTCGAACAGCTGGTTGTGATTACAGCTGCTCTTGGTGTGATTCAGCCTTTACCTGGGACGGCAGTGCAAAGGACCAAATCGAAAGACTAACTGCAGATGAAATTATTAAAAAATTAAAAGAAACAGGTGGAGATAAATTTGATCATGTTACAATATCAGGAGGAAATCCTGCACTTTTAGCAAAGCTTGATGAGTTAGTTGACGCCTTACATGAGCAAGATATGGAAGTAGCGCTCGAAACACAAGGAAGTCGTTGGCAGGAATGGTTTCTTAAAGTTAATGACCTCACCATCTCACCAAAACCACCAAGTTCTAAGATGAAGACAGATTGGGAGAAGCTAGACCTTATTATTAAAAACATACAAAGTGCTAATCATTCTCAAAAGACCAGTCTAAAAGTAGTGGTGTTCGATGATGATGATTTACTTTATGCTGAAAATGTTCACGAAAGATATCCTGATATCGCCTTCTTTTTACAAGTAGGTAATGATGAGTTAGCTGAAAATAATGTTTCCAATCTTACCAGTCACTTACTAGATAAATATGAATGGTTGATTGATAAAGTTGTAGCATCTACAAAATTAAATCATGTTCGTGTTCTACCACAAGTTCATGCACTTGTCTGGGGTAATAAACGGGGCGTTTAAAAGAATATCCAATTGGATATTCTTTTTTATTTGTATTATAAAATAAAGCTAGCTATATATTTAATTAGCGATTATGATTAATAAAATTATATAACATTTAATGCATGAGAGAATGGGAGAAACGATAATGGATATTTTTATGTTAGTAAAGGCGATTATACTAGGAATGGTAGAGGGATTGACTGAATTCGCTCCAGTTTCCTCAACTGGACATATGATTATTGTTGATGATATGTGGTTGCAATCAGAAGTGTTTTTAACAAAATATGTAGCAAATACATTTAAAGTTATGATTCAGTTAGGATCAATTTTAGCGGTAGTAATCATTTTTAGACATCGTTTTATTGAGATGTTGAATTGGAAAGCAAATAAAAATAACATCGATAAACCAAGACTTAAGTTGTCACAAGTCATAGTTGGCCTTATGCCTGCTGGCGTGTTAGGGCTTTTATTCGAGGATTATATTGATGACTATTTATTCTCTATAAATACAGTTCTAATAGGTTTAGTAGTAGGAGCAGTACTAATGATTATTGCAGATATTGTTAGTAAAAGATCGACCACTCAGCCATTGGAAACTGTTGATCAAATTACGTATAGACAAGCACTTATGATTGGATTTATTCAGTGCTTATCACTATGGCCAGGGTTTTCAAGATCTGGATCTACGATTTCTGGTGGCGTTATGTTAGGAATGAGTCATCGAGCTGCAGCAGATTTTACCTTTATAATGGCTGTTCCTATAATGTTAGGTGCAAGTTTAATATCCTTACTGAAAAATTTGCAATACTTTTCTGTGGAATTCATACCATTTTTTATCGTTGGATTTATTAGTGCATTTATATTTGCTTTAATTTCTATCCAGTTTTTCCTGAAACTAATTAACAAGGTCAAACTAGTACCATTTGCAATCTATCGTATACTATTAGTAGCCGTTATATATGTTCTTTACTTTTAATTGTTAAATAGTGACGCGCATCCACTTGATGCGTGTCGCTATTTTATTTTTACAAACTAAAATGTTCAAGACTCTTATCAACAATATCTTGATTTATTCCAATATATCTAAGTGTGATATCTGGTGAGGAGTGATTAAAAATATCTTGCAATAGCGCCACATTCTTATTAATCGTGTAATGCCAAAAACCAAACGTTTTACGCATACTATGTGTTCCAAAATCCTCAATTCCCACACTACTAGCTGCTTGACTTAACACTTTATATGCTTGCACTCTTTTTAATGGTAAATCTGTTTTCTTAGAAGGGAATAAATAATCTTCATCACTTAAATCAATCGTGTAATCTAAGATGATATTTCTTAATTCAATATTAATCAAAAATCGTTTATTTTTCCTCGTTTTTGTTTCCTTCATAACAATATGTGATTTCCCACGTACATCTTGAACACGTAATGGAAGGAGGTCACTAATTCGTAATCCCGTGTTAAGTCCCATAACGAATAGAAAATAATTGCGATACGATGTGTTTAATAATGCAGCTTTCATCATGTCAATTTGTTGTTTGTCTCTGATAGGTTGGACAGTTTGCATGCCCTTACTAATTAATGCATGGTAATCAGATTTGACTGACTTGATTCTTCTTGGATCTCTTAGTTTTGTTTTATTCAAATCGTTTATTTTTTTAGTAAGTTCATAATCACCATATTTTTTTAATAGATAGATATATTCGCCTTCTGTTAAATTGACATATGTTGCATATGCTGTTTTGTCGATAGAAATAACCCCCTAATTAATTCCATGCAGAGAAACGCTCTCAGATGAAATTATCTTATCGTTCATGACCAACTGTACGATTAATTGTCTTTAAATGCGATTCTACGTTAAAGGTACAAGTGTTCCTATTTATATGTAAAATAGTATGCAGTCTAGTTTAAAATAAACAATTTACTAATTATGTATGAACGTTATGATTTAATATGTATTATACCATTATTTGATAAAAAGCGATATAATGAATTTAACATTGATATGACTTGTTTTCATTAATTTTCACAATGAAACATAATACATATTATGTTTCATTATATAATTTAACAGTGAAATAATAAGCAAAATTATTATTAATCTACTAAAAAAAGGATGGATATGCTAAAGTTTAATAGTATTTGATAATATTGCTAAATAAATGGAGGTAACCTAAATTGTTGATACGAAATATTAAATCTGAAGACTTTGAAAAAATAACGCCTATTTTACGTGAATGGTGGGGAGGAAGGGATATGTCTATCCCAAGACTCTTTTTTAATCATTTTCAAGATACGAGTTTTGTTATCGAAGCTGACCATAAAATAATAGGGTTTCTAATAGGTTTTAAATCACAATCCAAAAGAAACGAAGCGTACATTCATTTTGTTGGAGTAGAACCTAGTTTTAGAAACAAAAAAATAGCGAACAAACTTTATAATCTATTTATTGAAGAAGTTAAAAAAATGGCGTCAATAAGCTAACGTGCATTACTTCATTTGTAAATAAAAATTCAATTGCATTTCATACAAGGATTGGATTTGATATTGTGCCTGGTGACAAAGAGATAGATGGAATAAGTGTCCATTCCAATTACGATGGAGCCGGTGTAGATAGAGTATTGTTTGTAAAGCAATTAGTATAGACATTTAGATTGAAGTAAATATAGAAAACAGCTAATATTTTGAATTTAACGTGAATGATCTAATGTATTGACAGAACCTATACGCCTTTGCTATTTTTATCCTAGTAAATAAAAAGCATTGCATTTTAAAATTGATATGCGTAGCAGAAGGCTGGTTTTTATGAAACATGGTATCGTTATAATAGGCTCGCTGATTGTTGCATTTGCTTTTAATTTTTTTCTTGTTCCATACGAAATATTAAGCAGTGGGATAAGTGGTGTTGCTATTTTACTTGGATTACTTTCCCCGTTTAATATTGGACTTATTAATTTAATCCTTAATCTACCGTTACTTGTTTTAGGTTACAATAAACTTGGAAAAGTCATTATAATTAATACAATTACTTGTGTTGTTTCGTTATCTATTTTCTTGTACGTTTTACCAGTTATCTCGGTAGCAGATAATATCTTGCTATCGAGCATATTTGGAGGCGTTATTGGCGGCTTAGGTATTGGTATCATTTTAAAGTATTCTGGTACATCTGGTGGGCTAGATATTATTGCCATCATTATATCAAGAACAAGTAATATAAGTGTAGGTATGTTACTAACAGGAATGAATGGGATCATTGTACTTATTTCAGGTGCTGTTTTTGATTGGAATATTGCTTTGTACACTATGTTATCGATATTTATCACTGGAAAAGTAATCGATACCATTCACACGAATCATATCAAATTAACGATGCAAATTGTGACAACTAAAGGTGAGACAATTCGAAAAGATTTGGTTGATTCGATATACCGAGGAATAACAATTATGGACGGCTATGGCGGTTACACACAAGAAAAGAAACAAATTCTAATGATGGTCGTTACACGTTATGAAACGATGCAAATTAAATCAATTGTTCGAAAACATGATTCAAAAGCATTTATTAATATATACGAAACTGTCGAAGTAGATGGGGAATTCGCCAAGAACGAATGATAATGCATTGCACTATAATATAAAATTATAATGCAATGCATTATTTAATTTATCTGAAGAGAAATGGTTTAGGTGCATTGATATTATTTTCTGTAACCCTAGTCGTTTCATTTCCTATTAATAGGGAGTGACAGTCTTTTTCAAAATCATACGGAATGAACTGATGATAATTTTTCGGGAAAATAGCTGCATTTTGATTGTCTCGGTGGGGATTATCAATTAATTCCAAAACATTGTTTTGCGACTCTAAATGTTCCACAATTGTTTTGCCAAGGTATCTTCCAAGAACTAGACCTTGATCATTATCCGATGGAAAATGTACACCTGCATATAATCGACCATGTGCATTATCTTCTGCGATTCTCTTTAATTTCTTTGCTTCCTTAGGAAAGAAATAACTTAATACAACTTCACAGCATCCAGCCAACGTAGCATGACCGGATGGATATGTTGGAAAATTTGGCGTACACAACAATGTTCTTAACGTATAGTCATATTGATTTGGTCTAGCTACATCCCATTTGTACTTTAAATCCCACACTATAATCATTGTATCATTTATTGCACCGTGCACGGAAGCTAATATTCTTGTGGCATGCAATGGCGAGACGTCATATGCATCAATTAACCTATCAATTACAGGTGTCCATTGTTTAGTAGGGACACCTGTACCATAATAAGTACCTATCTTTTTTTGCTCTGGTGTTAGGTTATGCAATGTTTTTCTGACTACATGTAGTTCTTTATCAAAATCAATTACATTAGGTGAAGTTATTGGGAAATGCAACTTTTTTCCTGCTGGATCTAAAAAATCGTCTTTACTATCGCGTTTTAAAAAAACAAGAGGCCAAGAGCCAGCTAGAGGTGTAGCTGAATAACGAGGAGGATTACTCTCTCCAGCGTAAGGTAATGCTGTCCAACGTAAATAATTTTTATCCAAATTCATTCACCACCACATTTTTAATATATTGTATTTTAAAAATGGTTAAGTGCGTAGACTTTTTATATTTCAAAGGGCTAATTACCAAGTTAATAGCGTAAAATCAATGCTTTTCTTCTTTGTTTCATTAATTTTTATACATAATTCTATTTATTAGAAATTTGTTGTTTAATTGGTTCAAATTCAAATAACTTTCCTTCGTAGATATGCTCTAAACGATCATTTTTACGAAAATCATCTGGTGTCACTAATGCTGCAAGTTTATCCCAGAGTTTAATTCCAGAACGATTAAGCACTTCTGCAACAAATTGGGAACAAAAATAAGAATTACTGAATTCAACAGCTTCGTTAACAGATATCCCCATTACACCAAGAAAATTGTATAGAAATTTATCATTATTCCGAATAAAAACATCTAAAATCCGGTTCATCTTTCTTATTTCTCTATCGGTAACGGCCAGCTTATAAATCACACATGTTGTATCTCTATACCTACTATATGTACCAGTGAAAATATCTTCTTTCACAAAACCACCATTTAATGGGTTTGTCGGTTTTTTTCTTCCAAAGCTATACATTTGTTTTAATTCTGGATCAAACGAAAGGGAAGCATGATTATAAGGTGCTTTCGTATATTTTTTTATTAAGTTAGAAAATAATGTCCCTGTATCGGATAGCATAATATAAACATAACGATCTGAAACCATTTTAATTCCTTCTTTTTAAAAATTATTCTTTATTCCTCAATTATATAGTATTCTAGTTAAATACATACAGTTTTTTTAAACTTAATTCCATTAAGGGTGATAAAATGACAGAGGTATTATGGACTTTATCTATTATTTTCATCAGTTTACTTTCGTCGACTATTATATTATCAATTATTAAAAGGAAGGAAAGGAATAAAGACTTTTCTAGTATTTTTATCCGTGTTAAAACATGGTGGGGGATGTTTGCTGTCTTTTGTGTAGCAACATTATTTGGTCCAGTCGTATCGCTATTTGCAATTATGTTTCTGTGTTTCTTTTCATTAAGAGAGTATTTTTCTATGATAAAAACAAGAAAGTCTGATCGTCGCATATTTCTATGGGCTTATTTAACCATTCCTATTCAATTTTATTGGATATACATTGGTTGGTACGGTATGTTTATTGTCTTTATTCCAGTATACGTCTTTCTGTTCTTACCTTTACCACGTATTATTGGTAAAGGTACATTTGGTTTCTTGCGATCAGTTAGTTTGACACAATGGGGATTAATGCTAATGGTATTTGGTTTGAGTCATTTAGCCTATTTTCAATTCATTACACCAGAATACGGATCAAATTTAGTTTTATTCTTAATTGTATTAACACAATTAAATGATGTTGTTCATTTTCTTATTTCTCTCTATATTGGTCGTAAGAAAATTGTTCCATCAGCTAATCCATACATAACATGGGAAGGATTTATTGGAGCATTACTTATTACGACAAGCATATCTTACTTTCTGTATACATTTCTGACACCTTTTGATTTAACCTTTGGCATACTATCGGGGGTGATTGTGGGGATTGCTGGCTTTGTGGGAAGTCTAACGATTTCTGTTCTTAAAAGAGATTTACTAATAGGAGATAAGGAGAAATTAGAAAAAATAATCTACTTAAATCGCGTTGATAGCTTAGCCTATACATCACCCGTTTTTTTTCATATCATTCGATACTTTTTTGACTTTATGTAAGTAAAAAAAGTCTAAATGATACAAGTTAATTTTAAATATAGAACATGTTTTAAGTAATATAAAATAAAATAGAAATAGAAGGAGGTGAGAACGCTGATTAATAAAAAAACGTTAATCGTTCTTCTTCTCTTACTATTTATCATTTTTGTTGGTATTCCATTAGGTGTTAGTCTTTATTACGGTAATATACCATTTTATAATAACAATTCTCTAGAATCATATGATGTTTTAGTCTCAAATGACGAAAATATTAATGAAAGTGAATTAACTTTTATTAAAGATAATACATACACATGGGCAGAAATAAAAGATTATGTTATTCGAAATCAAATGACCTTTCCTCGCGTGTTTCGAAATACAGTAATATTGATTTGCGTTGCTATTGTATCAGTTATGCTGGATAGATTTCTTTTTAGACGGTCCTAATGGTACATGTTCTATATTAGAATTGTAGTAGGCGCTATCATTAATTTCATAACAATTAGATAACTTTATATGAACACATAAAGTTTGTTATATAAAGGTTTAGCGTTATTTCTAACTATAAAAATAGCTATAAAAAAAGTAAACAGACTAATTTTTCATTATAAATACCCTTACACATTTCATTCAAATTGCATATAGTATCTTGAAACGTGAAAAGGAGGGAATACAATGTCTGCAGGATATGGATATGGTGGCGGTTTTGCATTAATCGTTGTACTGTTTATTTTGTTAATAATTATTGGTGCTTCTTACGGCGGTTATGGTGTTTAATTAATATTCTCACAAAAAGACTAACTAAGTCTGTTTTCAGACTTAGTTAGTCTTTTTTACATAGTGTGGAAAATGCGAAAATACTTATCTCAAATTCATTATATTATATTGTAAAATGTATAATATCTGTTTGTAGCAACATTGTTATCCTATGCTCATATGAAGCTTCACAATCTTGCACCGTGTTTAGTAATCATAAAAGTTATTGATGATTCGGCGCTTTATGTTCTTCTTGCATAATATTCCAATTGTTATTATACAAATTTATTCCTCCTAAAGGTTTTATTCATTTTCACCATGTGGTATGCGCCTATAGGCATCATTGCACTAGGAATTTAATAAATATTTTAGAAATTTTAATAGGTAGTGCTGATATACGCGTGCAATAGGAAAAATGGAAAAAATTAGTTTACTATTATGTATTCATTATAAACGCCCTTTCACATTTTTATGCTCTTGCATATAGTAACTTGAAAAGTGAAAAGGAGGGATACAATGTCTGCAGGATATGGATATGGTGGCGGTTTTGCATTAATCGTTGTACTGTTTATTTTATTAATAATTATTGGTGCTTCTTACGCTGGCGGTTACGGTTACTAAAAAAACGTTAGAAAAATAATTACTATTAAGTTAGTAACCAAATAATAATTTGTCCTCTGTTCAGGAAAGTTATTATTTGGTGTTTATTATAATTGAATGTTATGTTCGTTTTGAAAAAGGATTGATAAAATTAGTGGTTTTGCCCAGTCCATTTTATTAGAAGTCCATAGGATATAGGGACAATAGGAAATTGATTCTATCACATGATGTGAAAAAGGAGCGTTTATATGCATGGAATGAGAAGAGATGTACCCATGAATCAAGTACCAATGAACCAAGTGCAACCGGATGAACGATTTGGACCGGTTGGAGCTGTTAGTCCTTTAACAACAGGTCTAATAGGAGCTGGTTTAGGTTATTTAGGCGGCGAGTTATTTGATGGACCTGAACCAGGACCTGGGTATGGTGGATATGGACCTGGATACGGCGGATATAACCCTGGATATGGTATAAACAATCCTGGTTATGGTAATAATTATTATGGTCCTGGAGCTGGATATACACCCGGTTATAACCCTGGGTATGGTGGCGGAATTGGCTATGGTTCCCCAGGATACAATCCAGGCTACGGACCATTGAATTATGGGAAACCTGGAAGAAAACCCGGATTTTTTTAATTTTAAAAAGTAAAGCTGATTTCCTCTTGAAAGGGGAAATCAGCTTTTTATTTTAATAAACGAAAAGAATATCCTTTTTCTTTTAATTTTGAAATAATGATCGGCAAAACTTCAACAGTTTGTTGTAATTCATGTAATAGGATGATTGCACCATCTTCTACATAATCAATTACATTCGAAACAATTTGGTTTGGATCACATTTTAATTCCCAATCAATTGAAGCAACTCGCCACATTACTGTTTGTAAACCTAATTCTTCAGCGATACGAATAGTATCCGAGTTAAATTGGCCAAAAGGAGGACGGAAAAAATCTACCTTTTTTCCTGTTATACGTTCTAAATCAGTAGTACTCGTTTTTATTTGTTTATATTGCTGTTCATACGTCAAGTTACATAAATTAGAGTGGTTAATAGTATGCGATCCAATACTATGCCCATCATCAATTACACGTTGCCATGGCCTTTTTGGATATAAAAGTCGAGTTTGCCAAAAAAACATTGCAGGGACTTCTTCTTTTTTTAATATGTCGAGTATTTTTGAAAGCACTCGACTCGGACCATCATCAAATGATAAAACAACTGTTTTATTACTAAGCGTAGATACTTTGGTCATTACTTTTGGATGCTTAGAGTCGTACACGACCCTTGATTGATCAACTATTCATGGGCTTTTTATCAACGGTAATCAAACTCCTTTACTTCGTTAAGGCTAACTTGTTTGTTTCTGAATGATAAGTATGGTAATAAGCTTCTTCATTAAATAATTCAGGAGCATCATCAAACACTATTTTTCCATCCTTTAATGCAATGATACGCGTTGCATATTGTCTAGCTAAATCAACATCATGTACATTAATAATAGTGAGTAATCCTAAGCGTTCATGCATTTCTTGCATCAGATTAAATATATGGCTAGATGTACCAGGATCAAGGCTTGAAACAGGTTCGTCCCCAAGAAAGATAGCTGGTTCTTGTAATAAAGCACGTGCAATACCTACACGTTGTTTTTGACCACCACTTAACTGTTCAATGCGGCGATGAGTTTGATCCGCAAGCCCGACGTCAGCAATTATTTTTTTTGCCCGATTTACTTCTTCGGTTGTAAACCACCCAATTAAATTCTTAAAGGTAGAACGATAACCAAATAAACCAGTTAAAACATTCTGAATAACAGAGAGGCGGGGAACCAAATTAAAATGTTGAAAAATCATTCCCATTTCTCTGCGAACCGTTCTTAATTGTTCTTCATTCAATTTTGAAATTTGTTGATTATTCCAGTGTACTTCACCAGTTGTGGGTTTTTGTAAACCATTGATACAACGAATAAATGTTGATTTCCCAGAACCACTTTGGCCCAAGATACATACGAAATCACCTTTTTCAAAAGATAAATTAATATCCGATATAGCATCTTCTTTTCCACCAGAATATCGAACAGAAAGATTTTTTAACTCTAACAATTTAATCGTGCTCCTTTGTACGTATGCTTTAGGCTAAAGAAGTTATACATTAAATGACTTTATTTCTTACATAGCTACCAAATAAGTCTACGATAACCACTATAACCATGATAATTAGTACATCGAGTGAGACTGCAGAATATTGGAACGTTTTAAAGTCATTAAATAGTCTTTGTCCAATACCGCCTCCACCAATAAAACCCAAGATAAGCGAAGTACGGATCGCAACTTCAAAGCGATAAAAATAATGTGATAATAGATTTGGCCAAATTTGTGGCATGGTACTAAAAATGTAGGCAAACCCTTTTTTAGCACCAACAGCCTTTATTGCTTCTTGTGGTCCAGGATCTGACGATTCAATGAGTTCTGAGATCAATTTACCTAATACACCGACATTATGAAACATGATTGCCATAACAGCAGGGAAGGGGCCTAGGCCTAGCGCAGTTAATAATATTAACCCAAAAACAATTTCTGGTATTGAACGAATAAAACTAAGTGCAAATCTTGAAAAGTGATAGAGAGACTTAGATGGTGACGTATTCGATGCAGCAAAGAAACTTATAGGCAATGCAATTAAAAGACCGAGAAAACTACCTAGAAAAGCCATTGCTAAAGTTTCCATACTATCCTGTAACATAAGCGGTAGCTTAGAAAAATCCATCGGGAACCACTGCGACAAGAAATCAATCATATTTCGGAAGTCTCTAAATTTTGTTAAATCAAACTCAGTTAACCTCATGCTAATGTATAGGAACACGATTAACAGGATCACTGTATAGATGTTTTTTTTCTTGAACCACACGTTAATCAACTCTATTCTTCAATAATACCTTGCTTAATTGCTGCTTGTTTTATACTTTCATAATCTTCATCGGTAGCTTCTGTAAATCCACTAGCACCAAAAGCGTTTAAAATATCTTCATCTTCAATAGCAAAGAAGGCTTCTTGTAAAGTTTCAATGGTTTCTTGATCTGTATTTTCATGAACAGCCCATGGATATTGGAACAATTCTTCTGATTCCCAAATTATTTTTATTTGTTCCTCATCAATTTTTCCAGCTTCAACAAGTTGATTATAAATTGCACTATCTATTGCTCCAGCATCCACTTGTTGGTTTTGAACAGATAGAGCTGTTGCATCATGTGAACCTGTATAACGAACGGAATTAAACGCATGATCATCCTCAGACATATAAGCTCCACGATCTTGTAATTCAATACTAGGTATTAAAGAACCAGAAGTGGAGTTAGGATCTCCAAATGCAAAATCAACTTCGGCAGAATCCTCTAGCAGTTCATCAAGTGAATCCCATTTATTATCGGTATGCGTAATGATATATGAATGATAAAATGGCTCGCCATCAATTAACTGCGTGATAATAGCTTGGGCTCCACTTTTTGCATTAGCAACAACGTAGGTCAATGGGCCGAAATATGCCATATCAATTTTGTCATAATTCATTGCTTCAACTACACCGTTATAATCAGGGTAAACTTCAACTTCAACATCTATTTCTAATGCATCTGTCAATGTATCTTGTAACTTAGTCATTGCCGTATCCATTTCACCTTCTGTTTGTGCTGGAATGACACCAATTGTGAAAGTATCTTGCTCATCTAAATTTTGACTTTCTTCATTTTCTTCTCCACATGCAGCAAGTAAAAGAATAAGTAAAAAAATGCTTAACGTTAGTAAGACTCTCTTCATTTAAATACACCTCTAATTTATATTTTTTAATTCAGCTACCATCAGACGTAATCCTCGTTCTAAAGAATAAGAACTTTCCCAATTTAACTTCTCACGTGCCAACTCATTTGATAAAAAACTGTGTGAAATATCTCCAATACGAGAAGGGAGGTAGGTTGCTTTTTGGTTTTTCTCTAATATTATGTTCAACTTGTCCACTAATTCATTAAGGGTTGTTGGATTATTCGTACTAATATTTACGGTTTGTCTATCACCTTGCGTAATTGCAGCAACATTAGCACGTGCAACATCTTTTACAAAGATAAAATCTCGAGACTGTTCACCATCACCAAAAATAGTAGGGGAGTTGTCCGATGTTAATTTGTCTATAAATCTTGAAATAACATTTCCATCTTCTATTCTTAAGGAACCAGGACCATAAACATTTGCATACCTTAAGATCGTATAATTTAATCCATGTAGTGCTGCAAATGTTTCAATATACGATTCAGCAGTAAGTTTCGATACACCATAGAATGAATTAGGACTCTTGGGGTGATTTTCATCAATTGCCAAGTATGTAGGTTCTCCATAAATAGCTGCTGATGATGCATAAATTATCTTCTTTACTTGCTGTTTTTTACAGTTTTCTAAAATATTTAATGTTCCCAAGATATTGGTAGAAGCGTCTAACATCGGATCTTTCACAGATTTAGATACATCAACCTGTGCAGCAAGATGAATAACAATATCAGGTTTTTCTTGCTCAAATATAGCTGTAACATCTTTCGTAATATCTGCACAGTAGTAGTGCACTTGATTATCTAAATCAGTCTGATCAAACGGTTCTAGATCAATAACTGATACGTGGTAATCTCCTTGTAAAAGTTCATTAATAACATGTCTGCCAATAAAACCGGCACCGCCTGTAACCAAAATTCTCATTTGGATAATCCTTTCATATAAAGAAGGACTCAACAGAAGTAGAGTCCTTCTTTCATTTCAATTTAGTAAGTGAGATTAATATTTTAAATAACCGTTATTTTACCAGGTTTCTCACTTGTTACTTCACCAATTATTGCTGAAAACACATTATTATCTTTTAGTTTTTGTTGTAATAAGTCTGCTTCAGATTCCGGAATTGAAATCAATAATCCACCTGATGTAACAGCATCACAAAGGATATATTGATCAACTTTACTAATATGGTCTCCGTATTCAATGCAATCAGAAAGCCATTTATGGTTCTTCTTCGTACCACCAGGAATAATATCTTGTTCAGCTAGTTCACGCGTTTTGGATATAACGGGGACATCTTTATGGTTTACCGTAATTCCAACATTACTACCTTCAGCAATTTCACGTGTATGACCAAGTAGGCCAAAACCAGTTACATCGGTACATGCGTTAATAGTATAGCCGTCCATTGCTTCAGAAGCGTATTTGTTTAATGTCGCCATTACATCCATGACTTCTTCAATTGTGTCATCATCTAACAAACCATTTTTAAGCGCAGTTGTTAAAATACCAACTCCTATTGGTTTTGTTAAAATAATACGATCACCAGGTTGGGCACCAACGTTAGCGCGTATATGATCAGGGTGAACGGTACCTGTTACAGATAAACCAAATTTAGGCTCATCATCATCAATAGAATGTCCACCAACTAATACTGCACCAGATTCAACTACCTTATCAGAAGCACCAGCTAATATATCTGCTAAAATGCTTTTATCTAATGTATTTATTGGAAAACCAACAATGTTCATGACTGTCAACGGTTTACCACCCATAGCATACACATCACTTAGAGCATTTGCTGCACCAATTTGTCCAAACATATAAGCATCATCGACAATTGGAGTAAAGAAATCTAATGTTTGTACAAGCGCAGTATCATCATTTATCTTATAAACACCAGCATCATCAGATGTATCTAATCCAACGAGTAAATTGGGATCAACTGCAGTTTTTGGTAAGTGTCGCAGAACCTGCGACAGGTCTTCAGGACCAATTTTGCATCCTCAGCCACCTTTTGTAGATAAAGATGTTAATTTAATAATCTCTTCTTTCTTTGACATGGTATCACTCCTTTAAACAAATAATCTCTGTTAACAAATCATCTTAATCGGGTTTCATATATAGCTAATAAGCTTTTTATCTCATCATTACCTGAATGATGAGAAGAAATATAATTCATAGCTTGATGCCCGATAGCTTGCCTTAAAGTTACATTATTCATTATTTTCTCTGCATAATCAAGAAATTGGTTTTGCGAGTCATATATAAATCCAGTTTCCTCGTTCATTATAATACTCGCATTACCCTCATTATTTGCTACTAAAACAGGTAAACCATATCCCATTGCTTCTAAAATGGCTGAAGACTGTCCTTCGGAAATAGACGTATTTAAAATGCAATCCGCTTCCTCGTATATGGTCCCCATTTGATCATGCGGAACTTGTCCAAGATAACTTACCCATTCTTTATTCTCTTCGACCAAACGTTTCACTTTATTACCTTCTGATTCTTCAAGTATAGGTCCTACTAACCAAAGCCGAATTTGATTATCTTTTTCGCGTAGTAACTGAAGCATCTTAATTGCTGCTGGTACATCTTTTATCTTTCTAATACCGGCTGGTAAAACAAACAAAAATGAGCCATCTGGTTTTTTGTGCGGAAAACTTGTACTAATAAACTCACTTGTTCCTTGAGGAATCATAAACAATTTGTCTTTTACATCTGGAATTTCTTTCTCAATTGTTTTTTTACCTTCCTCATTAAATACATGAATCGCTTTTGCTTCACGAAGGCAAGTTATTACATCTTGGCGCGTGTCTTCATCATATAAATTATGATTTAGATCCGTACCAGTTATCGTAATCATGTATGCTTTTGGTTTAGTATCCAATTGTTGCATAAAAGTGTAGAAACGATAGGCATGAAAACCATGAACAATATCCGCTTCAGGTAAACTATACTTTTGAGGCTTTTCTGTTGTTGAAATAATCTCCGTAGTTATACCGTTTTTTTCTAATCCATCCGCAATCCGTTGCACCGTTATCGTATTTCCACGTGGCTGATGAAAATTAGGTGTTGCTAATAAAACTTTCATATTATTCATCCTTTAGTCGACTTGTTTAGTTTAAATATACTGTTTAAAGGTGATGGCACGGATTTGAAATGCCTCTACATTACTATGTAACAATATATTCCTTAGTATTGCTTATTCCATTATATAAATGCTTAAACTTAATTACAATTAATTCATTCTATATACAAAAGTAAATTTACGCAAAATCAACAAGTACATTCGCTCCATTCTTGCATAGGATAATGTGATAAACAGAAGGGATTGAAAAGAATGTACTATGTTCCTTATATGTATCCTGGTCAACATCCTCATTATAGGCATGCTCCAATGTATAATTATGGCGGACAGTTTGTTCAGTTAGATTTTTCTAATCAGTCAAATCATTGGGGTGGAATTGATAATCTACGATACTCAAACATTGAGGCAAATAGGCTGTTAAAAGATTATGGACCTGAACCCTTTGTCATTAATATCAATGAAGCAACTAAGAAAAACAATACATTTCGCACTGCTTTATGGACAGGAAGCCATCTTCAGGTGACGTTGATGAATCTGGAAGTTGGTGAAGATATTGGTTTAGAAATGCACGCAGATGTTGATCAATTCTTACGTATTGAACAAGGCCAAGGAAATGTTCGAATGGGCAACACGAAAAACAATGTAACTTTTGAAGCAACTGTTTATGATGATTCTGCCATCGTTATACCTGCAGGGACGTGGCACAATCTCATTAATACAGGTACTATTCCACTAAAACTGTATTCTATATATGCCCCACCAAATCACCCATTTGGCACTGTTCATCCAACCAAAAGAGATGCAATGACTGCAGAAGAAGGAAACAGTTAAAAGGAGAGAAATGATAGGATAGTAGGAAAAGACCAAACCGCATAACGATTTGGTCTTTTCCTATTTATAAGCTAACGGTTTTAACTGATTGACGTATTATAAAGATCTATTAGTTAAGGGGAATATTATAATAAATCACTTGATAATTATGTTAGTTTGGCGGAATTGTGTGGGAATCGAACCCACCGAGCCTGACACGCAGGCCCCTCAGGGTTTTGAAGACCCAGGAGGACACCAGTCACCCATCCAACCCCATAATATACTTAATATTACTGTTCTCTACTGAAGCCAATAATAAGCCTCACTTGAACTGACTAATTTACATTATACTTATTTTCATACAAATGGACAAGAAATTAAAACTTTAAATGGGAAAGGTATATTTCGCTTGATCAAAGTAAAAGAACGGTCCTCAGTTAAATTGAATTTTATGGTAAAATAAAATTATAGTTAGAAGAAATTCCATAAGTGTATAAGGTACATTTAAATTAAGTATTTATTTGGTATCAAAAGAAAAGAAAGTGCAATGTCAATGCGTATGATAAAACTTGGAGGTGAAAACTATGGATGCAACATTTTTTCTAAAAAATGCCGTTTTTAATTATAGAGTTGCTGGAGTTATGATTGAAGATGATCACGTACTTATACATAAACAAGTAAAGGAAAAGCATTGGGCTTTGCCAGGTGGAAGAGTAAAAGTTTTAGAGGACTCGCAGACAAGTATCAAAAGAGAGATTAAAGAGGAATTGGGATTTGATGTATCGGTGGATAATCTGCTTTGGATTACGGAGAATTTCTTTGCGTACAATAATCAAAACTATCATGAAATAGGATTATATTATCGTATTTCTTCAGCAGCTTTCTCATCCAGTTTTACAAAAGAGGAATTTTATGGTGAAGAAGGGGAAAGATTAATTTATAAATGGACACCTATTAGTGAAATTGATGGTATTAATCTATATCCTGAATTTTTAAAAGATGGACTTAAGGAGATACCTTCTACACCGAAACATCTTATTCTTAAACATTATAAAATGTAGAATTTCTGATTAAAATGAAAGATGATATAGAATCTAAGGATTTGGAGATTGACTTGAAAGGAAATGTAGTTGAGATAAATGATAAGTTTCCTTTTGAAGTAGGTGGTTCATTAAAGATTTTAATGTATTATGCTTGATTCACCTGTAAACTATGATTAAAGTAGGGTTATATAGATCATATGAAAGCAGGTTTAAAAATGGAAGAGTCATATTATACAATTGGCATGGCTGGACATATTGACCATGGCAAAACAACCCTAACAAAAGCATTAACAAACGTCGATACAGATCGATTAAAAGAAGAAAAAGAACGTGGCATCTCCATTACTTTAGGATATGCCCCGATACATACACAAGACGGCACTCACGTTTCAATCGTTGATGTACCAGGGCATGAACGGTTTATCCGTCAAATGATTGCAGGAGTGGCTGGTATTGATCTCGTCGTGCTTGTGATTGCAGCAGACGAAGGAGTAATGCCGCAAACAAAGGAACATATAGAAATATTAGAATTTCTAGGTGTAGAACATGCAATTATTGCCGTGACAAAGATCGATCGTGTCGAAGCGGATATGTTAGAGCTTGTAAGCTTAGATATTGCCGAGAATCTCGAAGGAACTACTTTTGAACAGGCAGCTGTATTTTATGTTGATAGTCTCTCAGGTAAGGGCATTGATCAATTAAAAGAAACAATATTTACTCAGGTAAATACAATACAGAATAGAGACCGTTATGGTTCTTTTCGAATGCCAATTGATCAGGTTTTTACTGTTCAGGGACAAGGGACGATAATAAGAGGTACAATCTATGAAGGTATTGTTAAACAAGCAAGCCAATTAACTGTATTACCATCGAGAAAAAAAGTGCGTGCGCGAAATATTCAGGTACATAACAATGATGTAATAGAAGCAAAGGCTGGTCAACGAACAGCGATTAATCTCACTGGATTAGACCGTGAAGAGATCCAACGTGGGGATGTTTTAGTAACTTCTGAGCATTTTATTGTCACAAAGACGATCGATGTCTCGATTCGATTTGTAAAAGCTATTAGGTACACATTAAAACAACGTGCTCCTGTAAAGGTTCATATTGGTACTTCCGAAGTTATCGGTAAGATTGTCTTTTTTGATCGCAATGAGCTAACAGAAGCAACAGAGGAAGTTCTCTGTCAAATTCGATTAGATAATGAAGTAGTTGCTCGCAGGGGTGATCGTTTTATTATAAGAAGGCCAACACCTGTTGAAACGATAGGTGGTGGTTGGGTGATTGATCCAATAGGTGAGAAATATCTTTTTGGTCACGAAACAATCGAGATGTTAGAGAAAAAGAAACAAGGTTCACCAGAGGATTTAATCGTCGATGCCCTTTCTCATGAAGGATTGCTGTCACTTGACCAACTTATTCAAATGACGTCTCTAGATAAAGAAGTAGTCACGAAACTAGTAGAAAGTGATTTATTCATTAGCTTACCTAGTAACAAGTATGCACGAAAAAAAGACATCGAAATAATAAAAGATATGTTGGTAACCGAATTGAACCACTATCATCAGGATTTTACAATGCGTATAGGTATGAATAAAGCAGAATTGATTCAATTGGTACAAGCTAACTTTTCTAAGCAACTTATCGTATTCACACTGGAGCAAGCAATAACAGAGGATTTAATAAAAAAAGAGAGTCAATTTATTGCTTTAAAGAGTTTTTCACCACACCTTCCAAAAAAATGGTCCAAAAGGATGGTAGAAATTATTGAGACAGTTGCTGGAGATGGTCTTTCTGTACAAAAGTGGGAAGACTATTTTATAGACACGCCATTTTCACAAAAGGTCGTAGACGAATTAAAGAACTATTTACTTCAAACAGGACAAGCCTATCCGCTAACAGAGGATTTGCTTGTTGATAAAGAAGCATTTGATCAAGCTGTTCATACGTTACGACAACAAACAGAAAATACTTTTGATTTGAAAGAGGCTAAAGAAATCTGGAACGTTTCGCGTAAATACCTTATTCCACTGCTTGAACTATTAGATCGATTGGAGCATACGAAAAGAGATGAAACAAAGCGATCTTGGCTTTAATAGGGTCGAGCACATTTTTTTAGTTTCCATATGATCAAGGATATAATAAAAGAATAGATAATTTTAAAAAGGAGGAAGTATCAAATGAAGTATAATCTAGTTGTAGAATTTTGTATGCAGTGAAACTACGCACCTAAAGCCGCAAGTTTTGCGGAACAGTTATTTACCCATTATCGCAGTGCAATTACATCATTAGAATTAATCCCAAGCTCTGGTGGAGCATTTGAGATTAGCGTGAATGGGGACAAGATTTATTCGAAACGAGAGACAGGCGAATATCCTGATCTAGCACTTATTATCAAAGAAATAGACAAACACTAACAAAAAGCTACTGCTGATTCACATCGTCAGTAGCTTTAACTATCTAATGAAGACATTTCCACTTATACTAAACTAATAGATTGTGTTCCATGAGGAGGAATGAAGATGAAGCATTTAGTAAGGGAATTGCCACCTGTGCATGCTTTCAAAAAAAGTGATCAATTCACAAATCTTATCGAAACAACAGGTTTAACTGAATCACGGGTTATAACAATCATCCAGCATGTAATAAGTGAATTGCGCGAGCAGCTTCTTACTGGAACTTCACCGATTGAGAACCCTTCACAAGAAACCTTTTTTAACTACATCATTATGCGGACAGAAGAAAGTGTACAAAAGCGACAACAAGATTCCCTAAGACCTGTTATTAATGGCACGGGTACGGTTTTACATACGAATTTAGGACGAGCTCGTTTGAGTAATGATGCGATTGAGCATGTGCGTGCTGTTGCGGGAAGTTACTCAAACTTAGAGTACAACATAGAAGAGGGAAAACGCGGTTCACGACATGCTATATTGGAAGAATTACTGGTGGAAGTCACTGGTGCAGAAGCCGCGATGGTTGTGAATAATAACGCCGCAGCGGTTTATCTGATTTTACGGGCATTAGCTAAAGATAAAGAAGTCATTGTTTCAAGAGGGCAACTTGTTGAGATTGGTGGATCATTTCGAATTTCTTCTATTATGGAAGAAAGCGGAGCTAATCTTGTTGAAGTTGGTACAACAAATAAGACACACTTGTATGATTATGCCAATGCAATCGGAGAGCAAACCGGTATGTTATTAAAAGTACATACAAGTAATTTTAAAATGATTGGTTTTACGGAGTCGGTTCGAACAGAGGAGTTAGTGGAACTAAAGAATCAACAGGATGATTTGATTTTTTATGAAGATTTGGGAAGCGGATCTATTTATGACTTTAGAAATGACGGTATTGGTGACGAGCCAGTGGTGAAAGAAGTCATTCAATCTGGTGTTGATCTTGTTTCTTTTAGCGGTGATAAATTACTTGGAGGACCGCAGGCAGGTATTATTGTTGGGAAAAAGGAGCTGATTAATCGACTGAAGAAGCATCAACTAGCAAGAGTGCTACGTGTTGACAAAATGACTTTCGCAGGATTAGAAAAAACAATTCGTGCTTATTTAACAAGTGAAGAAGCTATACGTAAACTCCCTACAGTAAGAGATATTACAAAACCCTTAGACGAGATTGAACAACAAGCAAATATGTTCATAAAAGCGCTAAAAGAAGTCGCTACAGCTTATACATGTTCTATAAAAGATTCCACCTCACAAATCGGTGGAGGAACCATGCCTGATGTCGAACTTCCAACCTATGTGGTTTCAATTACGCACGCAACAGATACTGCCAATGATTTAGCAGAAAAACTAAGAAGCGGCAAACCCGCAATTATCACGCGGATTCAAGAGGAAGCTGTCTTATTAGATTTCCGGACGATTGCACTAGAAGAAATCGATATGCTTATACAAGTATTTATTGAATTAGAAAGGTGAAAATAGGAGAGGAGACTTTTAATATGAGCGAATTAACTGTAACACAGCCTTTTTCATTAAAAAACGGGGCGATTACATTTAAAAATCGCATTGTGAAGTCCGCAATGAGCGAAGGCCTTTCTACAAGAGATCACCTTCCCACAGACAATATTATTCGCTTATATGAGACGTGGGCACAAGGTGGTGCTGGACTTGTGATCACAGGAAACGTCATGATAAACAACACAGCACTTGGAGAACCCAAAAATATTGTATTAGATAATGATAATAATCTAGGAAAATTTAAAAACTGGGCAAAAGCGGGGACGAAAAATAATACCCATTTATGGATGCAAATTAATCATCCAGGAAAACAGGTTATAAAAGGGGTAACCTCTGAAGCCTTGGCACCATCTGCAATCCCTTTTGAACCAAAATTCCAGCGTTTCTTTCCAATGTGTCGAGCGCTAACTGAAGAAGAAATTAATGACCTCATTCAACAATTTGCTAACACAGCGAAACTGGCTAAAAGTGCTGGATTTACTGGTGTGCAAATTCATGCCGCACATGGTTATCTAATCAGTCAATTTCTTTCTCCAAGACACAACCAAAGAAGCGATAAGTGGGGTGGCAAAGTAGAAAACCGCTTCCGTTTCTTGTCAGAAATCTATCAAGCTATGCGTTTAGAGGTAGGGAATGATTTTCCGATTGGGGTTAAAATTAACAGCTCTGATTTTATGAAAGCTGGTTTTTCTGAAGAAGAGTCACAATTTGTGATCACAAAGTTAGATCAACTCGGTGTTGACCTAATTGAAATATCTGGTGGTACGTATGAAAGGCCAGAAATGACTGGTAATCACGTAAAAGAATCAACAATTAAACGAGAAGCCTATTTCTTAGAGTATGCAGAAAAGCTAAAAGAAAAAACAGGGGTACCACTTATTTTAACAGGTGGATTTAGAACACGCATAGGAATGGACGAAGCATTGCGGTCAGGAGCAACTGATTTAATAGGATTAGCAAGACCATTAGCTATAGATCCAGACTATGCAAATCAAATATTACTTGATAAAAGTACAAAAGTTAACGTGAAGCCGATCAAAACAGGTTTTTCGTTTATAGACAATAAAGGACTAATGGAATTGACTTGGTACGCCCAGCAACTAAATAGAATTGGCAATGGAAAAGAACCAAAGCAAAATTTTTCACCAATACTTTCTCTATTTCTTACCATATTCAAAAATGGAAATGATGTTTTTAAAAAAAGAAGAGTTTAATTACTATCAAAAAAAATGCAAGAGCCAGTTATTAGTTACTGGCCTTGCATTTTTTATTTATCGTTCCAAGATCATAGAAACGCCAATTCCGCCACCTACACAAAGAGAGCCTAGACCCAAATGGGCGTTTGTCTTTTGCATTTCATGAAGTAACGTTACTAGAATTCTTGCACCAGATGCACCAATTGGATGACCCAATGCAATTGCACCACCATTAACATTTACTTTCTCGGTATCAATCTTTAAATCTCTTAATACTGCAATACTTTGTGAAGCAAAGGCCTCATTCAATTCAAACAAATCGATCTCATCTAAACTAATTTCTGTTTTCTCCATTAGCTTCTTAATAGAGTAATATGGTGCATATCCCATTAATGCAGGATCTGTTCCAACTTCTGCATATCCTTTAATCGTTGCTAAATAGGGAATATTTCTTTCTTCTGCAGTCGACTTCTTCATCAGTACAAGTGTTGCTGCACAATCGTTAATACCAGATGCATTACCAGCCGTGACCGTACCATCTTGAATAAACGGTGTTTTCAGTTTTTGCAAATCTTCTATTTTTAAATTTTTACGGACATGTTCATCTGCAGAAAATAAATATTCTTCTCCAGTATCATCTTTTACGGTGACTGGGATGATCTCATCATCAAATCTACCATTTTCAATAGCCTTTTGCGCTTTTTGTTGCGAGCTTAAAGCAAATGCATCTTGCTCCTCACGAGATACAACTAGCTTCTCTGCTACATTCTCAGCTGTTACTCCCATATGGGTTTGGTTAAATGCATCTGTTAGACCGTCATGTATCATGCTATCTTTCAAGTTTGACTCATCCATAGCTTTATCCCAGCGATAATTTGGTAATAGGTGGGGAGCTTGTGTCATATTTTCTGTACCACCTACGACAACGATATCCGCATCACCTAGTTTAATAGCTTGACTGCCAAGAATAACAGACTTTAAACCGGAACCACATACTTCATTAATTGTCATAGCAGTTGCTTCATAAGGTATTCCAGCATTTACAGCAATTTGGCGTGCCGGATTTTGACCTGATCCAGCTTGCAAAACATTTCCAAAAATGACCGAATCAACATCTTTTGGCGTAATATGTGCACGACGAATGGCTTCTTTAACCGTTAGTTCGCCTAATTTTTCTGCAGATATATTTTTTAAACTCCCTTTGAATTTACCGATAGGGGTACGAACCGCGCTAACAATTACAACATCTTCCATATTTTCATGCACTCCTTCATAGAAATATATAACAACTTGAATCCGAAAGGTAGAATATTTCATTGACTTTAATTACTTCTCATTAAGATAATAAGGTTTTGCTACTGACTTTTATTCAATTACTAGATTTTGTAAAGAGAAAAAATTGGTGTAAATTACTTGAAGATAAAAAAGAGATAGGGTATCCTCAGAATTAACAACGAAATGAATCAAGAAGGATATCCTATCTTTGTTTACTAGTATAAAACAAGAAGTATTGTAAAATCAACTAGACCAACTGAAACATTAAAAAGAAAATGATAGGGTTTTCTTCAAGCATTATTCGGTGTTATACTTAGGTAAGATTTCTGACATAGTAGAAGCAAGTAGAAATGGAGATTTATCATTAAATTAAAAAGGATTGTGAACTATTTTGAAAATAGGAATTGATAAAATTGGTTTTTATACACCACATATGTATGTTGATATTAAGGAATTGGCTATTGCTCGAAATGTAGAACCAGAGAAATTCACTATTGGAATTGGACAAGAGAAAATGGCCGTTCCACCTATTACTCAGGACGCCGTTTCTTTAGCTGCTAATGCAGCCTTAGAAATATTAACGGAAGAAGATAAAAAAACAATTGATTATGTTATTTTTGCAACAGAATCAGGAATTGATCATTCGAAAGCAGCCTCTATTTATATTCATGAATTATTAGATTTAAACCCAAATGCTCGCTCAATCGAAGTGAAACAGGCTTGTTACGGGGCAACAGCAGGTATTCAAATTGCAAAAGGTCATATTGCATTAAATCCTGAAAGTAAAGTACTTGTTCTAGGATCTGATATAGCACGTTATGGCTTACATACAACTGGTGAAGTTACCCAGGGAGCGGGAGCAGTTGCCATATTGGTGAGTAAAGATCCAAAAATTATGACAATAGAGAGCCCGAGTGCTTACCAAACTGAACAGGTAATGGATTTCTGGCGTCCTATTTATTCAGATACTGCTTATGTTCAAGGTAAACTTTCTGTTGACCAATACTTAAACTTTTTCCAACGTGTTTGGAAAGAACACAAAGAAAAGACAGGGTTTGAATTAAAAGATTTTAACTCAATCTTTTTCCACTTACCATATACAAAAATGGGCTTAAAAGCACTAAGAACTGTTATTGATGAGGGGACAGAGGCGGATAAGGATCGTTTATTAGCTAATTTTGAAATTAGTAAGCGATATAATACTATTGTAGGTAATATTTATACAGGAGCCCTTTATCTAAGCTTACTATCCTTACTTGAATTAAATGATACCATTGAGCCAGGATCTAGAATAGGATTATTCAGCTATGGATCTGGTGCAGTGGGCGAATTCTTCTCAGGAATATTACAACCAAATTATCGCGAAGCCTTATTTTCAGATCAACATGCGAAATTATTAGCAGATAGAAAAGAAATTAGTGTTTCAGCTTATGAAGAGGTATTCCAAGATACATTACCAGTTGGTATTGATAACATTACTTTACCAATCGAGAAAGATCCAGCTTCGATCTGCTTCTCAGGCATAAAAGATCATATGCGCCAATATGTAAACAAAAACAAATAGGCCAAAAATCCGTTAAGCACAGCTGCTTAACGGATTTTTTTAATAATTATTATGTATTACATTATACAAGTGGATGGCATTAGAGATTATCGGTATTAATTCTTGGATACTCTGGTTCAACCGCTGCTAAAACACGTGCATTATTATTATGTCGTTCATTTTTTGATTCTTGATCACAATCTCCGTCAGCTATCGGAATAGTATTGTATTGACTCTCTCTCTTTCCTTTTGTTTCCTTATTATTTTTGTTATGCATTTTATCACCTCCACCATAGTATATCTAGGAATAACAGCACTATACATGTTCCTAAGTTGGCAGGTAGTTTTCAAAATAATCAACAGAAGGATCAGTCTAAGTTAAAGTGATAGACTGATCCTTTTTAAAATATAAAATTGTAAAACAAGTGTGAGGTTATGGGTATTATTAATTAGTTTTTTAGTCGATTCAATATATCTTTAGCTGTTGCCAAGTTCATATTCTTTCTCTGTTTCAATTCTTCTGTAACGATATCAATTTGTTCACCCTTAGCCCCCGCACTAATAGCAAGCGATTTCGCATGAAGTCCCATATGTCCTTTTTGAATACCTTCGGTTACAAGTGCCTTAAGAGCAGAAAAATTTTGCGCTAAGCCAACAGAAACAATAATCGATTCCAATTCTTTTGCTGTCGGATTTCCTAAAAGTTGCTTCGTGAATTGAGCTGTAGGATGGATGTTAATAGAACCTCCAACAGAACCTACTGGTAAAGGAATTGTCATTGAGCCAACTAAATCACCGTTTTGTGCTTTAGACCATGTAGAGAGGGAACGATACTGGCCACTCCGTGCTGCATAAGCATGTACGCCTGCTTCAATAGCTCGAAAATCATTTCCTGATGCAAGAACTACCGAGTCAATACCGTTCATAATTCCTTTATTATGTGTGACAGCTCTATATGGATCAACAGTAGCAAATTGACAAGCTTCGATGATCCTATCACGAACTACCTCACCTGAAAAAGCACCTTTTTCTAATAATGTAACTGGAATATGACAAGTTGCAGTTGCTAAACATTCTGTCGCATAGTTTGAGAGTATGCCCATTATGGCAGTTCCACCTGTCAAGTTTTCTACATATGGCTTAATAGCTTCAACCATTGTATTGATAATATTGGCTCCCATTGCTTCTAATGTTTGAACGTGGATATGAATTACAAAAAAAGAAGGCGAATCATACTGATCATCTGCTTCAATCTGTCTGGTTACAACAGAACGAGCACCACCGCCTCGCTTCACAATAGAAGGATGGGCTTGATTTGCTTTTTCTATGATCTGATCTACATGCTGAAAAATATTTTGTTCAGCTTGATTCATATTAGAAACGTTCGTTAAAGCAATCTGACCTATCATAGTTCGTTCTTGTATAGTTGTCTCAAAACCACCTGATTGGCTGATAATTTTTGCTGCAGAACTAGCGGCAGCAATAACGGATGGTTCCTCAACGGCCATCGGGACAATGTATTCCTTTTGATCAATTAAAAAGTTAAGTGCAAGCCCAAGTGGTAATTCGTATGTAGTAATTTGGTTTTCAATCATATGATTCGCAATTTCATCTGGTAATTCTAATTTACGCTTTAAGTCTACTGCATCTTCATCAGTTAGAATCTCAGCTGAAATCAATGCTTTGATTCGTTCTTCATGCGTCTTCTGATAAAATTTATTTAAAAAGTGCTTTTTCATTTGTTGGCCTCCTGTGATCATAACAGTTCATTCTAATTTTAATTTATCACAGAAATGCTTGAGATCAAAGAGATGTATGCGATTGTGTGAAATTCTGAAAAAAACAAGTTATTTTAGTCGATGGAAAACATATGAAATCTACAGTTAGTTGTCATTATATGTTAAAATATGTATAGACGTTTTATGCATTTAGTTAAAAATTACTAACCTATTAATTGAGTTAGGGGGAAGTGCTGTGGAGAGAACCTATAATTTATGGCATTTTATTTAATATTATTATGTATTGGTTTGTCTCTCTACTCACTATATTCTAATATCAGCAACGCTTGGAGAATTGCACCATCAAATTATGTACTTCTTTTAGTTAGTATCATTGCATTTATTTTTGGAGTTATAGGATTCAAAGATAACAGGCACTGGAAGAGTAAAACAAGAAGTTGGTTGACTCTAATTTTATCTATATTGTTTTCGTTAGCTATTTTCTATGTGATATTATTATCGTCACTTTTATCTTCAATGGGAGTAAATGAACAGATTAAAACAGTTAGTTCTCCCGATGAGAATTACACCATTGATTTTTATTTTTATGATGCAGGAGCATCAGGATCATTCGGAATAAGAGGCGAACTAAACGGACCATTATGGTTTAAAAAAAGAATTTTCCTTCAAAGCGGAACAGAAGAAGTAACTGTTAAATGGGAAAGCAATAAGATAGTGGTAATTAATGATCAGACGCTAGATTTAGATAAAGGAGATACTTTTCGTTATTAGAACTTTTTAATTTAGTGACATGAATTATAAAGAAGGAGAATATGAATGGACCAAATAACATTTGAAGATATATACACACTTGGAAAAATCGTAACCGAAAATGCTCATTATAAACACTATCATTATGCATAGATGTTAATCAGGTATGATAGTAATTTCATTGAATTTAAAAATTCACCTTCTTTAAGTAAATTTTAAGAGGCAGAAAAATACTTAAGGGAATTTCACCTGAGACAAGGCCAAAAACATGTAAAATTTTATTTTCCTGCTAATACAAAGCCTACCGCAGAACTCCTTGCACAACTGAATGATATGGGTTATGAAATAGGGTCTCTAGAACTATATACTATTCAACCGAAGCACTTTCCTTCTTTGAGAAACAACACAGATATAGATATTCAAGTAGTGACAGGTGAAAATTTAGAAGTTCTTCTTCATCTACAATATCAGTTTGACCTTAACTTTGGAAGTGAGTTTGCAAAACAAAAAGCTGATCTTATAAAACGTCAATTTGAAGAGGAACATATTCATCAAGTTTTAGCTTTTTATAAAGGAGCTCCAGCAGGTTGTGTAGATGTTATTATTTCTAATGAAACAACAGAAATCGATAATCTTACTGTTGTCGAATCGTTTCGGAATAGAGGAATAGGCAGCAGATTACAAGAATTTGTAATGAAGACATTCCCTGATAAGACTGTCATATTAGTGGCTGACGGTGAAGATACGCCTAAAGAAATGTACTTAAAACAAAACTATAAGTATCGTGATTTTAAATATGAAGCACAAAAAATATATCAAGATTAGATTTTAATGAATTTTATAAGAAACCAGGAATTTTGCCACATTTGTCGAAAAGGTAACTAATGAACACCAAATTACTTTAAAAAGAAAGCGAGGCTTATATGAAAAAACTATATATTAAGCAAAAAGTTTTTAGTTTGGGTGGTAATTTCACTGTTAAGGACGAATTTGAACAAGATAAGTATGTGATAAAAGGAAGTTTCCTTTCCATTCCAAAAACTTTTACTATCAAAGATACCTCTGAAAATGAAATTGGTACAATAACAAAGAAGGTATTTAGTCTAATGCCGAAATTTTTCGTTCAGGTTGATGGAAAAGATGTTGTTACTATTAAAAAGGAATTTTCTTTTTTAAAATCACGCTATCAAATTGAAGGGCAAGATATTTCAGTACGTGGTGACTGGTGGGACAAAAAATTTGATATAGTGAGCAATGGCGAAATAGTAGGCCAAGTTACCGAAAAATGGTTATCATGGGGCGACACCTATGAGGTAAACGTTAACGACGAATCACTAGAACATATAATTATTTCATTAGTTATAGCGATTGACTTTGTCAAACAAGAAGAAAGCACCGTAGCAACAAATGCGGGTAATTAATTACAACAGAGGGGGCAGAAGAAGATGCTGTTAGCACTATATAATGTAGATAAACAGTTACATACAATAGATGAAACGGTCCCTAGCTTGACACCATATTTATTAAAACAACAGAATCCAACACCAGTTATAATTGTATGCCCAGGTGGTGGGTATACACATCGTGCAGAACACGAGGGAACACCTATTGCAGAATGGCTCAATGAAATTGGAATAGCAGCAGTAGTATTACATTACAGAATAGCTCCTCATCAACACCCGACTCCGTTAAATGACGCTAAACGAGCTATTCGCACTGTTAGACATCATGCTAGCGAATGGAATATAGACCCAGATCGAGTCGGTATATTAGGTTTTTCTGCAGGCGGGCATTTGGCAGCTTCCGCTAGTATTCATTACGACGAGGGTAATCCTGAGGCGGATGATGCCATTGAACATCAAAGCAGTCGTCCTAATCTAATGGTACTATGTTATCCTGTTATTTCGATGGGTGAATTTACGCATGAAGGTAGTAAGCAGGCTTTACTTGGCGAACAGCCTAATTCTTCTTTAGTGGAACTTATGTCATTGGAAGACCATGTAACAACTGATACACCACCTGCTTTTTTATGGCATACAGCAGATGATGGCGCCGTTCCAGTAGAGAACAGTCTACAGTTTGCTAGTGCTTTAAGTAGAAAAAAAGTTCCTTATGCGTTGCATGTTTTTGAAAGTGGTCGACATGGACTTGGACTTGCGAACGATCTGAAAGATGTCAGTTGGTGGACATCTGTTTGTGAAATGTGGCTAAGAAAAAGGGGATTTTAAAACACAAGTAAAAAGTAAACATAATCTGAATTTCTGTATACTTTAATATAAAATGTTAATCTGAATTTTCTAGGGAATGATGACATTATTTAGGTCTACTCCCTAGTTTTCTCACTATTTTCGTCATCCAATAAGCACTAATCGCTATAACCAAATCAACAAGTAACAGATAAAATGAATTCATTCCTTTATCAAATTTTAATAATCCTACCTTATCTTCAATAATTGCTAATCCAAACGCAAAAAGAATACTTAATAGTAAGATGTATAAATAAAAACTCTTCTTATCATTCGTACAATACTGGTATATAAGTAAAAAAGCTACTGGTAGTGCGGAAGCAGTCATGCTTAGTGCATAGGGGATAAACGGTGTAAGAAAATAGGTGTGAACGAAAAAACCGTGACGCGATAATATAATTTCTGCGTATGTCCAGAGCATATGTACTGTATAACCAAAGAAAAAAACTTCAAAAATTCGTTTGCGATCCACTTTAAAATAAAGAAGAACCAAGGGTGATAAAAAGAAAAGAACAACTATCCAGAATTGCCATGTTCCAAAGCTTGAATAGGCATGCCAATACGAACGGAAAAGTTCATTTAACGCTTCGTTCTTATCATATATATTCTCCCAGTACGTTTGATATTCCATGAAGAGCCCTCCTATAGTAGCAATAGTATTTTCTTATTTTGTGACGTTAAGTGCAATCTATACCGAAAAGAATTAAACCTTAGTTTAATTTAACTGCATTCTTTAGCTTAAAAATATACAATAGCCTTTTTCGTCGAAATATGTTGAATTATAATTAAAAATAAGCTATTCTTAAAACAATACTAAAGTACTAATAAAAGGTGTTACTTAAATAGAATATCACGAAAAAGGCAAACTATTTGAAAGAATAGGACGCAAAGTCATGGGTCTAAGGTATGGATTTATCTTCATTACTATTGATCGCCAGACCACCAAATTACATTTACAGTTATTTTGGCTATACATTTATTTGTGATAGCTTTTTTTATACTCTTTTATCGAACTACTAATAGTTATGAGTAGAACTATGTTAATTAGTATTTATAGATTATAAAAAGAGGTGTAAACATGAGACTAATCAGTATCTCAGACTATGACAACAAAAGTATGGTACTTGCCAAGCCAATATATGATTCGAGCAAACGTGTTTTACTTGCAACTGGTAGAACGATCGATCCTAAAATACAATCTAGACTAGAAAACATGGGCATTAATTTTCTTTTTATAGAGGATGAGGTTTCTAAAGGAATTACAATTGAAGATATGCTCGATATGCCAACATGGACAGACGCCATTCAAGCAGTTAAAACCTTTTATGAACATGCGACGCAAAAAAGCACGCCGGAATTAAAACCTATTCAGCAAGTAGCAGGCATATTGCTTAAAGAAGTAAAGCATAGACCAACACTTATACTTATTCCATCGGGAACAATGACAAAGGAATTACAGCCTTATGCACATGCAGTTAATGTCACCATTCTGGCTTTATTGACTGCCAAAGAAATGGGCTATAATGACTTAAAACTTAGGGATCTAGCAATTGGTTCCTTATTACATGATATAGGTAAAGCAATTGATACAGATGAACAGAAACATCCTGATTCAGGCTTCCAATTATTGCGAACAATTAGTCAGTTTAGTATTGTATCAGCTCATATTGCCTATCAGCATCATGAAACATTAGACGGAAAGGGTTTTCCACGTCAAATAAAGGATAATGATTTTCTAGAAATTGCTCAAATTTGCGCTGTTGCAAACCGCTATGATAATTTAATTGTAAAAAAAAAGCTTCCACCACATGATGCTATGGAAGCAATTATGGCTATGTCAGATCGTTTGTATTCGCACAAAATTGTTACAGCTTTTAGTCAATCCATTTCTACTTACCCACCAGGAACGAAAGTACTGATCAATCATAATCAACCAGCAATTGTTACTGAAATAAACAAACATTTTCATCGACCAATGATAAAAATACTTGCGACTGAAAAAGTGATTGATCTAATTGATAATCCTACGTTTATGATAAAACCATTTGAATCAGCAGTATAGATTACTCTCCGAATAATTTCACTTTAAACGATCCATGTTAGCATTAGGAGGTGTTTAAAGTGGGAAAAGACCGTCAAGAAAAGAAATTAAGAGAAAGTGGACGTGTTGAATCTGATCGAGATCAAGATCTAAGTAAAGCAGGAGCAACTAAAATGTCTAGCCCTGAAGAAGGCAGAAAATTGAACGATGGGAAATAAGGCAGCATAGTATCAAAAAATAGATTTTGAAGAACACTTTTCTTTTTTTAGAAAAGTGTTCTTTATTATATGAAAAATAAAAAAATTAAAAGAGGAATCTAAATTGATTGGATATTTATGTTAAAATAAATATAACTTTGTGGTAAGAGATTACAAAAGTTAATACTAATTTTTTTGTTGAAGGAGAGTTTTATGATTCAAAACGTTTTTAAAGAAGCGATGACAATACTTAGTAATAATTGGTTGAAGATTATCGGAATGGTTCTTCTAACTTATTTTATCAAGCTTTTACTTGGAACAGTGCCTATTCAGGGATCTGTAAGTATTAGAATGGATCCATTAGCAGTATCAAGTTTAGACTCAATACAGTCATTACTAATAGGACCATTAGTAAATAGCATATTGTTTTTTATACTTCTTCAATACATTATCCTAACCAAAAACACGATGAGAAAAAGGTTTTTGACCGCTATCACTTATCCATTTCGAAACGCGCGCTTGCTCTATAAAGGACTTATTGTCTTAATCATTTCAAATTTCCTACTGTATCTTATCGGAATGTTAGCTATATATACAGTAATTATATTTCTTGCAATTATTCCAGTTGGGTTAAATTTAGGAACAGGTTCGATAATAGCTGGTTTTATAATTCTATATGGTATTCTTTTTTGGCTTTATTTAGGTACTTCACAAGCGCTGTATTTGTTACATGATGACCCTAAGCTTGGTATCTTTAGAAGTGTTAAACAAAGTTTCTCCTTAATGAAAGGTAATAGATGGTCCTTATTCGGATTATTTTTATTAACAGGCTTAGGGTTTATCATCGGCATACTACTATTACTAGTTGGAGCAATATTTAGCATCGTGGTATACGAAGTTGCTCGCTTAGCTTTTTACAGAGAACTGTTACGCAAAAAACGAAAGAAAGAATGGCAGGATAAAGTTCAGAGAGTAGACTAGTTGATGTTAACTTATCCCATTAAATGTTTAATGTGCAAAAATATTGCGAGTTGTTATTTTTAGAAACATAGATAAACTAATAATCTAAAGGAAGTTATTTTTATGAAAAATAAATTAACAGGTTACATAGTTCTTATTATTGCTATAATCTCTATTATAAGCTTTGGATTATATAAGTGGTTTATTGACAGTCAATTAAGAACTGATACATTTATTTATGTTTCATTTGTTCTTGCATACTTATTTAAGTATTTAGCAAATGGAGAGACGGATACAAACGCTCAAGACAAAAAGGAAGTTTATTTATCTATAAAGGCATTACGAATAAGTTATTTACTATTGGTAGTTGGTTTAGGGATAACATTGCTTGTAACTGAGGGAACAAGTATGCTAATGGAATTTGAAAATACACCTTTAGTAATCTGCTTCTCGATGAGTATAGTGATCTATCCTTTAGTCCGGGCAGTTATATTTTTAAAGCATGCAAAGATGTGATAACCCGTAAAGATTGTTAGCATGTCTCTTAAACATTATGGAATCAATACAAAGCGAGGTACCCTTAAGTCATGAAAGTCACCGAAGAAAAATTTACTGTAAATGGAATTACTTACAATATTAAAACTCCAATGAATACAGATGCAAAAGCTTTGTCAGATTTACGGCTACAAATTGATGGAGAAACTGAAAATTTAGATAGAGTAAGAGGGGAAGAATACATAGATTTAATTAGATTTGAAGAAATAATTAAAATAGACAATGAGAATGCTAAAAACCTATTTTTAGTTGTAACCGTTAATAATCGAATTATTGGATATTCAAGATGTACAGGAAATCCATTACAAAGGTTTAATCATAATGTTGAATTTGGAGTCTGTGTACTGAAAGAATTTTGGTCTTATCAAATCGGTGGGAATTTATTACAAAAATCCATTAAATGGGCAGATGACAATCATATCAAAAAAATAAATTTAAGAGTAATGGAAACAAACAGTCGAGCAATTAAACTTTATCAAAAATATGGTTTTGAAATCGAAGGTGTTTTAAAAAGAGATAAATTACTTTCTGATGGAAACTACTACAACACCATTATGATGGCTCGATTTAAAGAGGGATGGAATTAAACTACTTACATTCCTTTAAAAAACAAAAAACACATATAAACTAAGAGGAAATCGATCAAATTAAATAATCATTTTTTATGATAAGAGAGGAGAAATCATTTGAATCAAATTTTGTTAATCATTGATGCTCAACAAGAGTTAATTGAAGGTAATCAGGAAGAAAATGCTGTATTTAAAAAAGAACAACTTCTTAGAAACATTAATTTAGTAATTAAAAAAGCAAGCAAATTTGATATACCTATTGTTTTTGTTAGAGACCTAGAAATCGCAGATGGTAAAGACAAAGGATTTCAAGTCCATGAGGAAATTAACGTCACTAAGAATGCAAAGTTTTTTAATAAACTCGCAACAAATGCGTTCCATGGAACTGGACTTCTAAATCATTTAAAGTCTCAAATAATTGAACATATTGTTGTCATGGGCTGTGCAACCGAACATTGTATTGATAGTGCAGTCAGAACAGCAACTATTAATGGTTTGGATGTCACATTAGTCGGAGATGGACATTCAACAAAAGACAGTGCTGTTTTAAGTGCAGAAGAAATTATAAAGCATCACAACGAAACGCTTCATGGTCATTACAATGTTGAAAACTTTTCAATTGTAAGAAATACAGAAGAAGACTTGTTCACTCCAACTCATTATTTATATAGATAAGAGTCAACTCAATTGGTAAATAGGAGGGATTATGTACTTTTTAAAATTTGGATTAATCATGTTAATTATTTTTAGTCTTATATCAATAGTTAATTTTATTTTGAGGAAGCTTTTTAAGATTGAAAAAGTTAAAAATAAGTTTTTTTCTAATAATTATATAAATGTTTTACATCGAAGGGTAGACAAATGGAATAGATATTGTATTGCAATCATAACAATTCTAATTTGGAGTCTCTTTATATTTAATGATTTATCCTACTTGATTTTTATTGGATTAACGGTTCCTCTGGCATTAGATTATGGCGTAAAGGCATTCTTTGAATTGAAGTATAGTGACTACCCAAAACGAGCTATTATAACGTTAAGCGAAATGTTGTTAATGTTAACTGCAGCAATTATAATAGTACTTCAGTTAGAAAGATGGTTTCCTTAAGCTGACGGTAAAATTAAGAAGCAGCCTCCATTCTATAAGAGGTAGAAAGGGCTGCTTCGATTTATATAGATAAAGCTTTAGATGCTAATTTTGGTTTCTATTGTATCAACGTTATCTTGTTGGCCAAAGTAATCCAATGATCGCCCCAATTAACGCTGGCAAAATCCAACCAAGTCCAATTTCATAGAATGGCAGATATAAAAGGTAGAATTCCCTTATCGATTCAATGACTGAAATTCTTACACCCGGAATACTATTTGCTAAAGCGTTATAACCATCAATGATACTAACGAAAAAAGTAAGAAACATCGACACAGCATAAACTTCTTTCTTATTCGCGAAGAAAGAAGAGAAGAGGCCTAACAAAATAAGAACAATTGCTAAGGGATATAAAAACATTAATACTGGAACAGCAAATTGGATAATATTATTTAAACCAAAGTTAGCAATTATAAATGAAACAAGGCATAAAACAAGAACAAATGTCTTATAGCTAATTTTAGAGTACGTTTCATGGAAGAATTCACTACAAGCCGTTATGAGACCAATACTTGTTTTTAAACAAGCTAGAACAATAATAATTGCAAATAAAATAGCTCCAAACGGACCGAAATAGTGTTGCGCTACTTTAGCAAAGATAAGACCACCATTTTCAAGAGTGCCAATGACGGATATACTAGATGCTCCAGTATAGGCAATTAGTCCATAGATCACTGTCATTAAACCCATTGCAAAAAAGCCAGATTTCCATGTTGCACTTGCAATCTCTTTTGTGTCTGTAATTCCTCTTCGTCTAATTGCACGTATGACAACAATACCGAACGCAAGTGATCCCAGTGCATCCATTGTGTTGTAACCTTCTTTAAATCCTGTCATAAATGCAAATTCTTTATAATCTCCAATTGGATCACCAAAGTTACCCATTGGTTTAAGTATAGCTACAATTAGTAAAAGAAACAGGAATAGCAGAAAAGCTGGTGTTAAATATTTGCCAATATAATCTGCAATTTTTGCAGGATTTAATGAAAAATAATAGACCATAATAAAAAATAAAAAACTAAAAATCGCTAACCATAAACTCGCTTGTGCTGGATTAATGAATGGTTCGAATCCAACAACGAAAGGTACGCTAGCTGTACGCGGAATGGCAAAGAAAGGACCAATTGTTAAGTAAAGAAGTAGGCTAAAAGTAAGACCGAAGATTGGATGGACACGACTCGCTAAGTCGCGCAAACCGTTACTTCCCGATAGGCCAATAGCCAATATTCCCATAAAGGGCAAACCAATTGTTGTTACTAAAAACCCAATTAACGCAGGCCAAAAATTTGTACCAGCAAGTTGCCCTAATTGAATAGGGAAAATCAGGTTCCCTGCACCGAAGTACATTCCAAACAGCATCGTACCGATAACTGCATAGGTTGAAAAAGAGGTTCTCTGTTGCATTTTTTATGACTCCTTCTAGTTGTAAACTTCATATTCTTTTATCGACAATAAATAATAGTAACAATAATTTGTTCAAGAAACAATAGATATTATGTGAACGATCCATGATACTAGTAACAATATCAAGGATCGATTTATTATTTTAACAAAAATCCACATAATATAATCTGTTTTTGATAGTATTAGAGGATAAAACTAATATTTTACTTATGAGCCTTATCTTAGATTAGGATTCTTAATGGTTCATTATAATAGTAGTTACAACTTAGTGAAGATTACTAGAATTATTTATGGAGGTTAGGTAGCGTGGACTATGATGTAATTGTAATTGGCGCAGGTTCAATGGGAATGGCAGCAGGTTATTATTTATCCAAAAGTGGTAAAAAAACGTTATTATTGGACTTATTTAACCCACCACATAATAAAGGGAGCCATCACGGGGATACGCGAATTATCCGTTATGCCTATGGTGAGGGGGAAGAATATGTTCCATTAGTTCTCAAAGCACAGGAATTGTGGAATGATTTAGAGAAAGCCAGTGGGAGGAAAATCTTCACGCAAACTGGGGTTTTAAATGTTGGTAAGGAAGAATCCGATTTCATACAAAACACTATCTCTAGTGCGAAAAAGTATTCCTTACCACTTGATATATTGGATGCAACAAAAGTTCAAAATCGATGGCCAGGCATTACGTTACCAAACGACTTTGTTGGTTGCTTTGAACCAACATCAGGCATACTTAAATCCGAGGAAATTATTAAAGCGTACCGTGAGCTTGCGGAATTAAATGGTGCTACCATAATTTCGAATAGTAAGGTCACTGAAATTTCCGTTCAAGATGATCGTGTAACAATTAAGACAGACAAAGAGACCTTTTACTCGAAGTCGTTAGTAGTATCAGCAGGAGCAGGCTCAAAAGATCTACTTTCTATGATAGATTTAGATATGCCACTTACACCAGTGAGAAAGACTTTTGCTTGGTTTAATGTTGACGAAACTAACTATAATCATAGTAAGTTTCCAGCCTTTGGATTTGTTACACCACTAGGAACATATTATGGTTTTCCAAGTATTGATAAAATGGGTTTGAAGTTAGGGCGACATGATGGTGGGGATCAAATAAATCCAGATAAAACAATGGTAGAGTTTGGTGGAATAACAGAAGATATAGAAGATTTAACACAATTCTTGAATCAATATCTCCCTATTACTCAGGAATTAAAGTATGGGAAAACGTGTATGTACACACTTACACCAGATGACAAATTTATTATTGATCTCCATCCAAAGCATTCAAATGTTGCAATTGCAGCAGGTTTTTCTGGTCATGGTTTTAAATTTAGTAGTGCGGTCGGACAAGTCCTAAGTGATTTAATTATCTCAGGTAAGAATGAAATAGATATTTCTCACTTTTCTATAAAGCGATTTATTAATGAATAATAAAGTTAAAGAGCGTATTCAATACGAACACGCTTTTTTTACAATTTATTTAATAGATACTAATTCACTATCTGTAATCCATTTATGATTTATTAATATTATCATAGTAAATAACAATACAACACAATAAAAGGGAGAGGGATAGTCAACTGTCATTATATTATAGGATTTGTTGTAATAATTACAATTGCAGGCACCTGCAATAATGAATTTATTAACAATGTCTTATTTATTTTCTACACTATCAAGAGAAATATGGACTTGAAAGTTTAAACTACATATAATAGAAACATAAAATTCTAAACTTTTAACTTGCGGGATACATACAGCATATAGAGAGAAGTATAAGCATATGAACGCTATATGTCTATATGTCTAAAATTTAAATAACTAAATTGGATGACCTAATTCAACTTAAATTTTAAAGTTTTAAAAAAGAAGTATATGTGCGAAGGGGTGGATATATTGAAAAAGGTTTTGTTTCTATTGCTTATCTCTATATTTTTAAGTGGATGTACACAAACTGAAACTGAAGTATTTAATTTTGAAGGTGAAAGTGATAATTGGAAGGTAATTTACACTGCGGAAATACTTGATGCACAAAAAGCGCAAACAAAGTTAAAAATACAATACATTGGTGAGGAATCAATTCCTGAAGAAGGTGAAGGTGGTTATACGCTGGAAACTAACAGTGACATAATGGGAGGAAGTATGTCACTAGATGATAAGGGTGTAGTAGAAATAGAAGGGCTTGCAGGTGATTGTAATGACTGTTTATATTTATATGTCGATGAAAATGAAGATCTAACATCAAGTATAAGTTGGAACGGAAACATCGAGGAATTAAAACTATATAACGATGTAACCGTCGAGTAGAATCAAAAGGTATCTTCACAAGTTTAGTTCTCTAAGGTTATTTAAGTATAGACAACTGTTTCATTGTCGGAGAGTTAAAAATAAATAGTAATAGATAAGCAAGGCAAAAAAACATAAATAGAAATAAACAATCTTACATGAGTGTGAAGAGGATATCCCAAAGTAACGATATTATAGAGATATCAGAGGACACAATCAAATTAAATAAAATTTTATTCTAGTTTACATAATATATATTATCGGAAGTTAAAGAAATAAAATATATTCTGTCTCAAAACTAAAGTATTCTCTAGATAGTGAGACAGAATATATTTATTTTGCTAGTTTATGTGATTCATTCATAATTAATAATTCATCATAAAAATCTACTAATTGCTGTGACGGTTCAGTCCAACTGAATTTTTCAGCTTCTTTGCGCGTATTATGTCTTAATTGTTTATACGTTTCTTCGTTATCTAATTTACTAATTGCGGCAATTAGACTGTCTATATTTTCATTTTCAAATAAAAAGCCAGTTTGTCCATCTGTAATTTGTTCCATAGTTGGACCACTTTTTGCTGCAATTATTGGTAAACCTGTCGCCATTGCTTCTAATATTACTAAGCCTAATGTCTCTGTAACTGATGGAAAAATCAACGCATCAGCTGATGCAAATGCTGTTGAAAGTTCTTCTCCTTGCATAAATCCGGTAAATACAGTATTTGTTTCTTCAAATGTTCGCTCTAACATTTCCCTTGCTGGACCATCACCAACAATGGCTAAACAAACATCGTCACGCGTATCTAATAAAGGTTTTAATTTATGGATTTCTTTTTCTGCTGCCAATCTTCCTACGAAAACTAATAATTTTTTGTCTTCTAATCCATTAGATAAACGTTGTCGCATTGACTTATCTCCATAACTTGGATGAAATTTATCAATATCAACTCCGCGTTTCCATAAATGAACATTATGAAAGTTTTTTTCAACTAATTCATCTTGAATTGCTTTAGATGTACATAAATTTATATCCGCCATGTTGTGTAATTTCCGTGCATAGCTCCAAAAGATTGGTTTCATTGGTTTATACAGCTTATAATAGTCCAGATATTTCGGAACATGTGTATGATAAGATGCAATTAACGGATAACCTAATTTCTTAGCATAATAGACGCCTGTTGCGCCAACTAACGCAGGATTAACAACATGAACTAGATCAGGGTCATGTTTACGTAATAACGTTTTAACTTTTCTTTGTGGAAGTGCAAACGGACGATAGCGATAAAAAGGCATTGTCGTTGCTTTTAACCCTTCAACAATTGCACCTTCATATTCATAAACCCCTAAGTCTGGTGCAATTACAACTACTTCGTGATTTTGTTGACGCAAATGTTTAATTGCTGCTGTTAACCTCGTTACTACTCCATCTATCGAAGGCAAAAAGGTTTCTGTTACGATGACTATTTTCAAAACAACATGCTCCTTTGTTACTTCCAAGAAATAGTAGGTAACACATTATCCTTAATAACGCGGTCCTTATGTTCCACTACTGTCTCCAATATTTCTTTTAAAACTTGATCTGTTAATAAATTCGGTTCCAGTCCTAATGACTTTAATTTTGTATTTACTGCATGATAATAATGCTCTTCAGTTTCTACTCTTGGATTTTCTATATGAGCTATATTGGTCTCAAGATTAAGTTGACCGGCAACGTTTTTCACCTTTTCAGCTAATTCTTGGACAGTAAAGTATTCTGTGAATTGATTAAATACACGAAACTCACCATTGTCAGCTGGATTATTTACAGCTATTTCAACACAACGAATTGTATCTTTAATGTTGAGAAAAGCACGTGTTTGTGAACCTGATCCATACACGGTTAAATCATGACCAGTTACAGCTTGTATCAGAAAACGGTTCAATGCTGTACCATATACACCGTCATAATCTAGTCTATTATTTAAAATAGGATCTAATTCAGTTTCTTCTGTATGTAACCCATAAACAACACCTTGATTTAAATCTGTAGCTCTTATGCCCCAAGCCTTACAAGCGAACATGATATTATGGCTATCATGTACTTTAGACAAGTGATAAAAGGAGCCTGGTTGTTTCGGAAATGGCACGGTATCTTTACGTCCGTTATGTTCAACTTCTAAGTAACCTTCTTCAATATCAATATTCGGTGTACCATATTCGCCCATAGTTCCCAATTTAATTAGATGACAATCGGGCGCTAGTTCTTTAATCGCATATAAAACGTTTAGATTCCCCATCACATTATTTGTTTGTGTATAGATTGCATGCTCACGATCAATCATGGAATACGGTGCTGATCGTTGCTCACCAAAGTGAACAAATGCATCTGGTTTTGTTTGTTCAAATACTTGTGTAAGGAAGTCATAATGATTTAAGTCACCGACAAAGATCTTTATATCATTTCCGGTAAGCTCTTTCCACTTTGTGACACGTTCTTCTAATGTGGCAATAGGCGTTACTGAATTTGAACCTAATTCCTCATCGATTTTTCTCCGTACCAAATTGTCTAAAATGGAAACTTCATGGCCTTGTTTTGATAAGTATAATGCGGTCGGCCAACCACAAAAACCATCTCCCCCTGCTACTACTATTCTCATAGTTTCCCTCCTGTTTCTTCTTAACATCTCTCTTATTATAAGATAAATAAATTGAAAATGAAAATGAAAAGTGTTAATATTTTTAATAACAAAAATTTCACAAATATTAACTTACTTGAAATAACGTTGCATATAGTGTCTAATAAGCTGATTAAATGAAAGCCAATTCTTTGTTGGTAATTGATGAAATGCATTTGCAACAATAGTAATTTCGATATTCGAATTGTCTTGATAATACTTCTTATGCATGCGTACCCAGTAAGCGCGCTGGCCATATGCAAAAAGGCTTGGACAGTTAATGTCATTAATCCAATCTCTCACATCATAGTGATACGTATCATTATAATATGCATACCAATGATCAATATTAGTCTTCATCGTATGGTCAAATAGTATATCTTTATATACCTTATTTCGTGCATTACTAAACGCCAATAGTTTAGCTAATTTTTCGGGATTCTTTTTAACCATATATAAACCAAATTTATACATTAAATCTAATCCTAAAGAGCCTACTTTCGGATATGCTCCAGCAATCAAAAGGCCTTTTACTTTTTCAGGAAACGCATGAACAAAAGCATGTGCTATTGTACCTCCTGCTGAATAGGCGCAGATAATCACCTCTCCTATTTGCTCCTTTAATAAAATCTGTCTAATCTCAATAACATATTGGTTGACAATATCATCACTTAAGATAGATGTAGAATTTCCATGCCCACTAAAATCTGGTATTAATAAATGAAATGCATCAGCCAATTTCTTCTGATTATCAAATATACGTCTCCCTAAACCTGGTGGGTGAATAAATAGAATCGGTACACCCTTCCCAAGGCTATCATAATAGACGATAGTATCATCGTATGTTACAGATTCCATTATATTTACCTCTCTTCATTTGTTGGTATTTTTTTTAACGGTTTATGTGCCGGACCTTCAATTACTTCTCCATCTATAGTGAAACGCGATCCATGACAAGGACAATCCCATGTATGCTCTGCTTTATTCCAATTAACCTCACACTTCATATGTGTACAGGTGGTATCTATATGCTGTATCTTTCCTGAAGTATCGCGATATACGCCAATTCTTTTTCCATTCTCACGTATAATAGTAGCTCTATTCTCTTCTAATTCATTTAATTTATCTTCGGGAATTTCAAACTTTCCTTTAATCATATGCTTAGCTACATCTGTATTTGCTTTAATAAAATTCTTTACATCAGGATCAAAATCAAATCGTGATGGCTTAAATAAAGATATATACGGATTTTCTTTGTTTCGAATAGTGTCTGATAGTATCATTGCGGCCGCTGTTCCACTTGTCATACCCCATTTACGATAACCAGTTGCAACAAGTACATTTGGTTCATTCGCTGTAACCGGTCCAATATATGGTAGTTTATCTATTGTAGTCAAATCTTGAGCAGACCAACGATATTTATATGACTTTATTCCGAAATTTTCGTTCACAAATGTTTCCAACTCTTTATGATGATCAAGCGTTTCCTTTTCCTGACCTGTTTTATGTCTTTCACCACCAATTAGCCAAACTTCCTCTCCTTTATTCATCGTTGTTCGAATAGATCTTGTTGGTTGCTCGGCATTAATATACATACCACCAGGAAATTTTTGATTAGTTGTAACGGCTATTAAATAAGAACGTTCAGGATGAATTCTAGAAAAATATAATCCCTTTTTATCATAAAAAGGATAATGAGAGGCAATCACGACGTGTTTACATGTTATTTTTTTCTTATCTTTTGTATGAATCGTTGGATTATCACCAAAATCTATATTGGTTGCGGTTGTGTGTTCATAAATATCTACACCACTATCACTTATTGCTTTAATTAAATAATTCAAATAGTGTAGGGGATGAAACTGGGCTTGGTGTTTCATAACTAGTGCAGATTTCATTGGTATGTTTAACGGCATTTTTGATACGAGTTCCCCGTCAATTCCTAATTTTTGATAAGCATTATTTTCATCTTCTATATTTTTTATCTTTTTTTCTGTATTTGTATAAATATATGCATCCTCTTCTGCATATTCACAAGAAATGTTATGCTTGACAACAGTATCCCTTATTTGTTGCTTCGCGTCCATTGCGGCTTGATAATATAATTTGGCTTTCTCTAAACCAAAGTGTTGGATTAGTTCATGATAAATCAAGCCATGTTGTGCAGTGACTTTTGCCGTTGTATAACCTGTTGTTCCACTTAAAATGGTATCAGCCTCTATTAATGCTATTTTATAACCTTCATTTCTTAGAAGATATGCTGTAGTAATACCAGTAATACCAGCACCTACAATTGCAACATCCACTTCTATGTCTTGTGTTAATTGCGTAAATGCAGGAAAAGCTGCAGTATTTCTCCAATATGACGCTGTTTCAGTAGGCACCTGATATGATTTTTGATCCATTAGCCAAACCTCCTATAATTCATTTCGGTTATTATTCACTAGTAAGGTTGGATTCATGTAAAAAGCCTTAAATTTTAAAGTTCCAATTATTAGTTCAGTTAATTAAAACAGAAAAAAACACCTGTAACATCTTTAAGTGTTATAGGTGCCGATCTATTGTTTATTTACTTTTTCGCATCATATCGTAATAGCTTAACGGCTGATCTACTTTTATTTTCGTAATCATCAAGGCATGTTTTGCTCGATCAATAGATTTTCCGCTTTCATCCATTATTTTCCTGATTTTCTGTTTAAAGTGATAGAAGTTAGGACCAAAAAATTCAATCTCATCACCAACCGCAAAACTATTGCGCTGTTGGATCGTTGCAATCTGCGTTTTTTCGTCATAATTTAAAACAAGACCAGAGAAATCATATTTTTGAATCCGATCAGGCTTTCCAAATAACTGATCTTTTTCGGTTGGTTCCTTGTAATAAAATGCTGTGGTTAAAGAACGTTGTGCTGCTTTCCATATTTCATCTACCCAATTTGGGTCTAACTGATAGTTATCTGGATCTTCATAATACGTATCAATAATCTCTCGATAGACATTTACAACAGTTGCTACATAGTGAATACTTTTCATTCGACCTTCAATTTTAAGACTATCCACACCGGCTGCTAATAAATCTGGTAACTGTTCTACCATACTAAGATCTTGTGAACTCATGGTATATGCTTCATCCGTTTTATCCGTCACACTAATAGCACCATCGACACCATCTTCAAATAAATCATATTTCCAACGACATGATTGTGCACAACCACCCCTATTTGCATCTCTTGCAGTCATATGATTAGATAAGACACATCGGCCAGAATACGAAATGCACATTGCACCGTGAATAAAGGATTCAATTTCAATATCAACCTTTTCTTTTATCTCTTTTATTTCTTCAAGGGAGACTTCACGCGCTAATACAACACGCGGAATACCTTCTTTTTTCCAAAATTCTACTGTACGCCAGTTAACAATTGAAGCTTGTGTACTAATATGAATTTCTAATTCAGGCGCTCCTTCTTTACATGCCTGAATTAAGGCAGGATCAGCAACAATAACTGCTGCAATACCTACTTCATATAACTTCTTAAAATACGCCTGTGCACCCACTAAATTTTCGTTGTGTGCAATAATGTTAGCTGCGACATAAACTTTCGCTCCATATTGTTTGGCAAAAGCAACGCCTTCTTTCATATCTTCAAATGAAAAGTTTCCTGCTTTCGAACGTAAACCAAATTGTTTTCCACCAATATAAACAGCATCAGCACCATAGTGTATCGCGAATTTTAATTTTTCTAAATTACCTGCTGGTGCAAGTAATTCTGGCTTTTTAAGCTTTGTTTTCTTATGCATAAACGACACCTCTTATTAATAAATCTGTTCTTTAAAGTAAAAACCAGTATGTAACTTTCGATCTTTTGGTTGAATTTTATATAAGCCTTGCTTCCAATCAGCCTTTTTAAAATGAAACGTTACCGGATCTTCGAGATATAAGTCTACTGCTTTACGATACATTTGCACTACAGCTATGTTGTATACTCTGCTCTTGAGTAAGCCATTGATACGCAAACCATCAATCTTAGCGTCTAAGACGTGATCTAATTGTTCAATCATACATAAATCTTCATTACTCATAATGTGTGTTCCATTCTCATCCTCATAGACAGGATAATGTGTAGCTTCTATTTTTCTTTCTTTTAAGTAAAAAGATAAATCACTATCATAAGGTAAATCTACATGTGAATAGTAATTACGAACAAGTTTTCGTTTAGAATGAAAAATACATGTCATACCGTGAACTTGTACTTCAATTGGAAAGGTAAGTTCATTCTTGATGTCCTTAATTTCATTTAAGGTTAGTTCATTAGATAAAATTGCACGTTTGATACCTTTTTGATGCCAATAGCGTAAAGTTTGGTAATTAGTTGATAATGTTTCTGGATTCCATGTGATTGGAATAACGTATTTAAATTCATCCATAACAGTAAATATAGAAGGATCTCCACAAATAATCCCGTCAACCTGCAGTTCTACCAACTGTTTTATATAAGCTGGTAAAGTTGCTAGAATTTCATTATGAAAAATCGCATTCACTAGAATATATACTTTTTTATTCACCTGATGAAGGTATTGAGTCGCTTCTGCTAAAGCATCTATGGAAAAATCGCCAGCTACACGTAATCCATAACGTTGATGCCCAATAATGATTGCGTCAGCTCCTGCATCAGCTAATGCCTTAACTTCTACTATATCCCTTGCTGTAGCAAGTAGCTCTGGTTGATAAGATTTCTTCATTTTTTCACCTCAAAATACAGTCTACAGTAGATTATGACTGATTTTGAAATTCCATCAGTGATCTTTATCACAAATAAATATACTTTTCATTACTTTTGGTTTATATCTTGGTAGCTGGGTTGACCAAATAAAGAACTTGCTTGCTTTACAGCACGTATAATTGCTTGTTCTACTACTTCTACCGCGAGCATACCAACAATATTTAAATCCACATCTACTTGATTCGAAGTCATTGCGAATAACGTATCGCCATCTACTAAAGTATGAGAAGGTCGCATTGTTCTAGCCATACCATCGTGGGCGATAGATGCTATTTTATTCATTTCTGCTTTACTAGCTTTCGCATTCGTTAGTATGCTGCCGATTGATGTATTACTTGAAAAACGATTTGTTGTGCTCTCTAACTGTTTCAGTAATTGTTTCTCCGTATTTAAATACACACCTTGTTCTCGGTCAAATATACCAGCTAAAATCTCATTTGTACTCGGATCAATAATATCACCAAAACTATTGACTGCAATAACAGCTCCTATTTTTAAGTCTCCTATTTGAATAGCATAAGTACCAACTCCACTCTTCATGCTGTAAGAAGGTCCAAGGCATTTCCCAACAGTTGCCCCCATTCCTGCTCCAACATTTCCTTGTGCATGATCACGCATGTCATATTCACTGTTCAGACATGCTTGGTATCCCATTTTCGCATCAGGACGAATATTCACTTCACCAATTGCTAGATCAAACAGAATCGCTCCTGGAACAATTGGTACCTTTGCAACTTGCACGTCAAAACCTATTTTTCTCTCTTCTAGATAATGCATTATGCCAGTTCCGACTTCCAGACCATAAGCACTCCCACCGCTTAAAAAAATAGCATGGACTTGGTCAACTAAGTTTTCTGATTTTAATAAATCAGTTTCTCGTGTACCAGGTGAACCACCTCGAACATCTACTCCTGTAACCGCACCTTTCTCAGAAATAATTACGGTACAGCCAGTAGCTGCTTTCTCATTTTGAGCATGACCAATTTTAAATGCGTCTATTTCGTTCATAGTAATTTCAATAATATTATGATGCATTATAGTTCCTCCTCGATTTTTGATAAAAATTAGTTTAAATTGTTGATATAAAGTAAATAGTTAAATAACAACTGATATGGGGTGATAATATGAGTAAATTAGGAGCACACATGCTTGTTAGTGGCGTCGTACAAGGTGTAGGCTTTCGCGCTACAACCCAAATGAAGGCAACTGAAATGGGAGTTAACGGTTGGGTGAAGAATTTAGCAGATGGTAGGGTTGAAATTGAAGCAGAAGCAGAAGTCGAAACCTTATATGAGTTCATTGATTTGATTAAAAAAGGTCCAAGAAAATTTATTAAAGTAGATCACGTAGAACTGACAACGTATGAGAAATTAAATGACTTTCAGAATTTTAAAGTCGTGTAGATAAAAAAGCCGTAATTTCACAATCTGAAATTAGCGGCTTTTTATCTATTCTGTCTATTTCTCTTCAAAGAATTTACGATTCAAAGCAATATAATCATGTTCCTTATCTGGAACTTCATCTTCCATATAAATTGCCTCTACTGGACAAACCGCTTCACACGCTCCACAATCAATACAAATATCTGGATCGATATAGAACATATCTTTTCCTTCTTCTATACAATCAACAGGGCAAACTTCTTCACATTCGCCTGCTTTCTCTTCTATACACGGTGACGTTATTACAAAAGCCAAAAATTACTCCTCCTTTAAAACATTCTTACTGTGTTATCATATCACAAATACATAATCTACCCAATGTATTTCATGCATCCAGCTAACTGAAATTCACTTTACCATACATGTTCAACGGCATACTTATCTGCTTCTTTTTGAATAACAAATACATCAGGAGTTGTTAGCATCTTCCAGTTAATAAAGCCGAATTCTTTTTCAAATTGTGATAGTAATATCGTTAATAAATTACCATGGGTAACAATAGCAATATGTTCATGTTCTTCATCTTTTAGTGCTTGATGTAAGACTTCCAAACCTCTTTTTAGTGCATCATTGGAAGATTCACCACCAGGTAATCGAAAATCAAAGTTAGAAAACGATGTCTCCAACACATCAATCCAGTCATCTATTGGTTCATTACTTAATATTCTTTCTTGTAAGCGACGATCCTTTTCAATTGAGATATGGTGTTCATCTGCATAAGGTTTAATGGTTTCTATTGCACGCATAAATGGACTGGATATAATCCTGTCCAATTTAATTGGTTGTTTATTTAAAAATGCAGCTAAACGATGTGCTTGATTGACACCACTTTGTGTTAGTGGTGAATCTTTATGTTGCCCTTCTGCCTGACAATGACGAATTAATATAAGTTGTTTCACTACATCATCTCCTAAAAAGGGTTCAGTCTATTATTATACATAAATAGTGGAAACACAAGTCTGATAAGTAAGTCTATTTTGATTATTTATAATTAATTTCATTTTTCTGTGAAATACTCTTTCCTAAAACCACCAATACGATTCGTATTATCTATTATAAAATAGAATTCGTCTGTTTCATTTTTAACGTCGTACACTTTCTCAGGTGTTAAGACATGATTGACTACAAACTTTTTTGCATCTGCATGTACGCATTTGATTTGTTTTACTGTTACGTTATTTTCCCAATTTAAATGGATCATGTTTGCACTCCCTTCTTCTATCTCTAAGTAAAGCACTTTACTCTCTTAGTTTATCACGTTTTCTATTAAAAAATAAGCTATTGATTTCTAGATTGGACAAACTTTGGTAAAATCAGTTGAATGATAAAGGGTACTAATAGAACAATAGTGAGTAATCGAATCGTTTGCAAGGAGCTAACAATGGAAGAATCACCACCAACTGACTGAGCAGTTAGAGCCATTTCAATTAAACCTCCAGGTGCAAAACTTAGTATAGCAGTAGCTAGATCCACCGCTGTCAACATGCTAAATATATACCCAAAACTACCCGCCACTATTATTAGAAAAACGGAAAGCAAAAAGTAATACAAGGCGAATTTCCCTGCCTTTTGTATATCTTTTAATGAGATCGAGTAACCAAGATAAATACCTAAAGTAAGTTGTGCAAAAATATAGAATACATTTGGTAAGATAAATAATTGAATGGGCAGCATTTGCAAGATACCGACTAGTATCATTGGAATAATAACAAGTGCTGCTGGTACTTTTTTCTCAAATCTAAAAGCTATAAAATAAATGACTACATATAATGCTACTGTCCATAGCGGACCTTGGTTAACAACAACAGCTGATTGCAAAGTAGTTGAATTGACAGGTATAAAATAATGTGATGCTACAAAGGGAACGATTAGTAGAACAGACAACAAACGAATGGTGTGAAAAATAGTCACTAGTCCAGTATTACCCTTTACTGACTCACTTAATGCGATAATTGCCGATAAACCACCTGGAATACTACCAAGCATACTCGTAATCGGGTCAATAGGTAACCATTTCGACAATAAATAGGCAGCTATTAAGCTAATAGCAATCAACAAAAGCGTAAATAAACCATAAGGAATGATATAAGGCATTACATCAGTGAATGTCGTAGCTGTAAAGGTTGTACCAATCTGAATTCCCATTATAGTAAAACTTACTTTACGTAAAGGTAAAGAAGCTTGGACCTCTATTCGTGTAACTGTTTGAACTGCAAAAATACCTATTAATGGACCTAATATCCACGGTAACGGAACATGAAGCCACGTAAATAATAAACCAATAATGACCCCCACTAGGTAACCTGTTCCTAAACGTTTTATGTAAGGCAATGTCATAGAAATCCTTCTCTCAATCAGTTCAATATTAGTTTATTATAAATAAAATGACCTCCTACCACAAAAGTAGCATGAGGTCATTGGTCTTATTTAAAAAAGGCTGTTAGATATCCATACCCTTCTTCTTCCAATTTTTCTTTTGGTACGAATCGCATGGCTGCTGAATTCATACAATAACGCATTCCACCAGCTTCAACTGGTCCGTCATCAAAGACATGACCTAGATGAGAATCTGCATCTGTACTGCGAATTTCTATTCTTCTCATGCCATGTGCAGTATCAAGGTTTTCTTGTAATTGGTTACGATCAATTGGCCTGGTAAAGCTTGGCCAACCACAGCCCGCATCATATTTATCTTTAGATGAGAACAAAGGTTCTCCACTTACGATATCTACATAAATGCCCTCTTGTTCTAAATCATAATATTCATTTTGATAGGGTGCTTCGGTACCCTTTTCCTGTGTTACTTGATATTGGATTGGTGTTAATTTCTTTTTTAGATCTTTTTTATCATATTTAGGTTTCCAATTGTTCTTAATAAAATCTTCTCTACCAGAGCCTTTTTTATATAAACGATAATGAAAACCTTGCTTTTTATAGTAATCCTGATGGTGTTCTTCCGCACGATAAAAGGTAGAAGCTGGTAATATCTTTGTTGCAATTGGCTTTTTAAATTTACCTGAATCTTCTAGTTCCTGCTTTGACTGTTCAGCTAGCTCTTTTTGTTCATCTGTATGATAAAAAATAGCTGTCTTATATGAATCGCCTCTGTCATTAAACTGTCCACCTGGATCGGTAGGATCTATTTGACGCCAGAAGAGTTCAAGTAATCGCTGATAGGGAAAAATGGTCGGATCATAAGTAATTTGAACCGCTTCGACGTGACCTGTTGTATCGGAACACACTTCTTCGTATGTGGGGTTTTCTGTATATCCCCCTGTATAGCCTGATACAACCTTCTCTATACCAGGTTGTTCGTCAAAAGGTTCGACCATGCACCAAAAGCACCCACCCGCAAATGTTGCTACTGCTTTATTTAATTGATCCACAGATCATTCCTCCAATGATTAATAGTGTTCGTACATAGGTATAGTTTAATTCTTTTTACATTTGTTTTCAAATATATAGTTTAGGTTTCGAACTCTGTGACTGTGTTTGCTTTATTTGTTTGGTATTCATTTCTGTTTCAATATGATAAAGATCATCTGATGATTCATTAATGGATACTTTTTGTCCTTTATCAACCAATTCGTCTTCCTGGGTTGGATTTGTTACTTGATCTTCATCCTTAATTTCATCTTCATCAAGGACCGTATCCGCTTCGTCTTCCTCATCATCAGACTCTTGAAATGCTTTTAATAACGCTAACATAGAAGGTATATTTTTAACCATTGGTCCGTATTGTTGAATTAGTGGTGTAACAGACTGTGACATCTTCAGCACTTGTTGAATATTGTTTAGTGTTCCTGTAACCCCAGATCCGCCACCTGAGTTTTCTAACAGTTTAGTAGGCAAATACTTTTGAAGAATCCCCATTATACCTGTTTTTTCAACTGGAGCGACTTGAGAAGGTAATCCTCCTTGTTGAAATGGTCCCCCCCAATAATCAAATGGTTGTCTGCTAGCTGGTGGTAACAATTGTTGTGTTGGAGGCCTTCCTTGGAAACGTGAAACCATAATAATCCCTCTTTTCTACTGATTTTGCTATGATATTGTACGCCATGGAACGGAATCTGTGTAGGTCAGGTACACAAAAAAAGAGCCGTTCATTAAATAAGAACGACTTTTTCATTATAGAATAGCTGCATTATTTCCTGGGCAAGCGCAAAATAATTGTTTATATTACATAGGAGTAGAAGCAAACGTGTCATTAATTGACGCTATAAAGAGAAAGAAGTTGATACGTGCAAATTGTTTCGTCATTTTTCCAAGTTAGTTCGATAACTTTTCCAAAACCAATTTGATCTGATTCTTGATGGCGTCTAATTTCCATCCGCTCTTGCATGGGAAATAACCAATAACCTGCTAATGTGATAGAAAAATGATTCTCAAACCCTTCCACACGTATTTCTTTTGCATCTGTAACGAGTTTTGTTTCTATTGTAAGCGGCATTGTCATATAAAACCCTCCGTTCTATTTTCTTTCATTATACAGTAATATCGTTTCAATTTAAAAAGTAAAGACTGCACGTGATCCTTGTGGAGAAGGTTTAATTTGTAACTTCGCATAAATTTCCTCTTTTAATTGTGGTACATGTGAAATAATTCCTAATACACGATTAGATTGTTGCAGTCCTTTTAAACATTCTATAGCTTGCTCTAAAGATAGTTCGTCCAATGTTCCAAATCCTTCATCAATGAAGAGCGTTTCTAATTGTACGCCACCTGCATGAGCCTGGACAACATCTGCCATTCCTAAAGCTAGGCTAAGTGCCGCTTTAAATCCTTCGCCACCTGATAGTGTTCGGACAGAACGTTGTTGGCCTGTGTGTTGATCCATCACCTCTAAGTCTAAACCACTCTTTGCACCTCGTTTTGCGACTTCATTACTGCGTATGAGTTGGTAACGATGTTCTGTTAACTGATCCATCCGTATATTAGCTTGTAATAGTATTTCATCTAAGAAAGAAGATAAAACATAGCGCTCAAATGATAATTTCAAATGATTCGTACCACGCGCAAGATCTGCTAATTCAGCAATATCATAATATTTCTTTTCATATGATTGTTGCTCTTTCACTAATTTTAGAATACTAGTAAGAAGTCTTTCATGTTGTTGTATCCTCAAATCACTTGCATGAAATGCTTGATTTGTTTGTTCTAGTTCTACTGTATATTTATCAACCATTTCTTTTAACTTATCAAGATCTGGTTCTGTTTGATTGTATAATTGTTCGGTTAATACATGTAACTGTTCCGTAATCTTTTGTTTTAATTGTGTGTAGTGTTCAATTTCAGTTCTTAACTTATTTAAGTGTTCGATTGATCGTTTTGCTTCTTGATAATGCTTCATACTTGCAAAACCAGCTTCTTCAACTTTTTGATTTAAAATTGCTTCCTGTTCTTCTTTTCTATGTGCTAATTCTGTTGTGAACTTTTCAAAAGAGACAAGATTAATTCGAGCTTCATCACGTTTTCGTTTACTACTTTCCCATATCTTTTGTTGTTGTTCCAACTGTTTAAACCATTCATCCAATACTTGTTCTGTTTTTTGAATATGGTCCTGCCATTCATTTACTGTCAGTGACTGTGTTGGAATGTCTGATTTTAATTGTGTTAGTTGCGCTTCTATTGTTAATTGTTCATTCTTTGCATCTTCTAATCGTTGCTTCTCTGATTCCAACTCACTAGTTAACTTTTCTATTTCCTTTGTAATCTGTTGCTTCTCTACTTCCGCTTTGTCTAAACGTTTAGCTTTAATCTCTTCTTCTTTGAAAGCTTGTTTTCTCTTTTCTACTTTAGCTAAAGATTGCATCGTTAGTTCTTTTAAAGCTTCTTGATTAAGGCTATCAATGGAAAGATTAAATTCTCCAGCTAGATTCTCAACTAATTCCCGTTTTGTTTCCCCTTTAGACTTTGCATTAACATATGCATCTTGCCATTTTGTTACTGCTTCCTCTAATTGAACTAAAATAGCTTGTTCTTTATTATATGCTTCTTCTGATATTATAGTTGCTTTATTCGTTGCTTTAGAAGGATGATCTTGTGACCCACAAACTGGGCACGCTTCACCATCGTGTAAGTTATTCGCTAATACAGAAGCATGATGTATTTGCTGTTTTTTTTCCATTTCTTGCAAACGTTGACGCTGGTCTTTTATTTGTTGATTTATATTTAAATAGCTATTTTTCACTTGTTTATAGTCCTTGCGCAATGCTTCTAAATCAGTGAGAGCCTCTAGCAACGTATGGCTCTTTTTATCTGATTCTTTTGCGTGTTGTAAATCTTTCTCTGCCTGATAATAAGCTTTTGTTTGTTGGGATTGTGTACGTAATAAACCGTCAACTTGTTGAAACGCTTTTTGCTTAGCTTCCATTACTTTTGTCACAGATTGTACGTTATCACTTGTTTTAGCAACCTTTTTCTTAGCTGCTTCTAAAGCGCTGTTACGTTGTGTGTATTGACGTAACTTTTCAACTTGTTTTTTCTTTTCAACAAGTTGGGCTCGTTCTTCTTGTTTTTCTTTTTCCATTTGTTTTTGTTGCTCATACTTTTCTGTCACGTCTTGAAAACCATTTTCGAGAGTTAGTAGTAACTTTTTTTGGTTCGTTACTTTTTCTTGTTGCTCTTTCCATTCTTGTCGACGATCAGCTGCTTGTTTCTCATATGCTAGTAATGTATTTGCTTTATCACCCAACAATAACACGTGCCTTTTCTCTTCTATTTCTTTTTTTTGTTGCTCCATGTTTTGCTTTTCTTTTGTCAGTTGTGCCTTCTCTAGAAATTTATTTGCCATCTGTTTTCCGTTGAAGAAAGCTTCCTGACTATGTTGAAGTTTATCCTTTTCTTTCGTTACCCTTTTATTTAAATCTATTCTCTTCTCTTTATCTACTTTTATTTTATCTTGTAGTGCTTCAATAGCTTTATTAGTAGTTGATAGATCTACTAGAGTAGGATCATCCCATTCTATTTTGTTCATTTCCTGCGTTACTTTCCACTCTGTTTGCTCTAATTGTTCTTTTATATCTTTTGCTTGTGCTTTTAGTGCTTCTGTTACATCTTGATAAAAATACGTTCTAAATATTTTCTGTAAAATTTCTTCCCGCTCGTTACTATTTTCAGCTATTAACTTACGAAACTCTCCTTGAGGAATCATAATCATTTTACGAAATTGATCATAATCAAGACCTAGCATCTCCTCGATTGTTTCGTTAACGTCTTTAATTTTCGAGTGAATTAGCAGTTTTTCACCGTCTTCTATCTGATAAAGTTCCGCAAGTGCGGGCTCTTCTCGAAATCCTTCACCTCTTTCTTTTAACTTTAGCTGTTTAGGTTGTCGGTAAACGAAGTAGGTCTTTTCTTTTAATTGAAAGGTAAAAGAAACTGCGGTTTTGTCATCAGGTGTAGCAAAATGACTACGAAATGTATCATGATCACGGTCACTACCACTTGCTTTTCCGTATAGCGCAAAGCAAATTGCATCAAATATGGTAGTTTTACCAGCACCAGTTGGGCCTGTTATTAAAAAAATAGATTCATTGCCTAACTCCCTGAAATCTATCTCCTGTTCTTCCTTATATGGTCCAAAAGCAGATAGTATAATAGATACAGCCCGCATCTTATTTCCCCCTCTCTTGTTCGATTAACGTTTGAATAACTTGATCGATATGATCTTCACGTTCTTTCGTAATTGGTTCGCCTTTCATTTCTTCATAAAACGTATGAAATAGTTGTGCATGGGTCATCTTCTGTTTTTCTTTAATTTGATTTAATTCATTTAACTGTCGGTTCGATTGCAGTACTTTGCGCTCTAGACGTAAAATATTTGGATACTTTTGCCGTAACTTCCCAATCGGATCTAATATTTGACCATCATCCAGTAAACGAATGTGTAAATAATCCTCTGTTGGTTCCGCTTTATCCCCATTTATAAATTCATCAAAGTAACCTTCAATAATTCGCAAATCACGTTTTGGTTGCAGTGGAATACGTGACATGTCAATGGTTTTGTCTGCGGCTAAGTTAATCATCGTAACTGATTTTGTATTACTGGCTTCCGAGAAAGAATATTTCAAAATAGATCCACTATATTGAATCCAGTCATAGGTAACCTTTTGTGGCTGATGTAAATGGCCTAAAGCTACATAACTAAAATCTTTAAATAAATAGCTATCAATATAGGGACTACCACCAATCATCGATAACCTTTCTTCAGAATCAGTTTCCATACCACCAGCAAGAAATGCATGTCCAATTAAAACATGTCGTTCTTCCATATTTTCACGTGCTTTTATACGGTCAATAATCGTTTCCATTGCTTGTTGATGTGATTGAATCGTCTCGTCCTCAAATACAGATCGAGCATCAGCAGGTTCAATATATGGAATAAGATGAAAATGAACAGGTCCAAATTCGTCATCAAATGTTAGTGATCTCAATTCAGTTGTTAACTTTGTTTCGATAAAGAGATTATTTTCTCTAAATAAACGACTACCAAATTGTAAGCGATCAGGACTATCGTGGTTACCAGATATAATCAAGATAGGACAATTAAATTCCGTAATTAATTGTGTCAAGACACTATCTAAAAGTTCAACCGCTTCTTTAGGTGGGATTGAACGATCGTAAATATCTCCAGCTATAATAATTAAATCTGGTTTTTCTTCTCTAACAATATCTATTAATTGTGCTAAAACATGTACTTGATCTTCAGTCATGTGAACGCTGTTAACGATTTTTCCTAGATGCCAATCTGCAGTATGCAAAATTTTCATGTATTCTACTCTCCCTCTTGCTAAAAAAGCTAATATAAATGGAGAGGCCCTAGTATACACTAGAGCCTACTTTACTTCTTGATAGTCATCCCATAAATGATCAAATACTTGAACGGCCTCTTTGAATGGGATATTCCATTCTAAATACCGACTAATCTCATCATATGATTCACTATGTTTAGGAAAATCATGATCACGAAACATCCATTCTGCTAATCGGCTTTCGTTTGTTACTTTCTTCGCTCCTCGGTACCGCATCATATATTGATAGAATGAGCGCATTTTTTCTCTCCTTACATGACTTGCTTATTTTTTTCGGTCATATTGTATAAAGTAATAATCCTCTTGATTTTTTTCATCCTTTATTCCTTTTGTTTTACTAGTGATGATCCACTCTTCTTCGTTGTAGGAAGGAAAATACGTATCACCTTCAAACGTGTTATCGATGTAGGTCATATACATTCTGTCAGCATAAGGCAAGACTTGTTCAAAAATAGTACCTCCACCAATGACGAAGTATTCCGTTTCTGGGTTAGCTTTATTCCAATCAAGAATTGTATCAATAGAATGGATTATGTCACATCCTTCTTGTTGATAGGTTTGATCGCTGGTTAAAATAACGTTCTTTCTTTTTGGTAAAGGTTTCTTAAATGATTCGAATGTTTTTCTACCCATTATAATCGTATGATTTAGTGTTACATCTTTAAAGAATTTCAAATCCCGTGGTAAATCCCAAGGCATCCATTGTTCATATCCAATTACCTGATTTTTATCCATAGCAAAGACAAATGAAATCACGCTATGCACTCCTTTCTTTATACAGCTACTGGTGCTTTAATTGCTGGATGTGATTGATAATCAACAATTTCTAGATCATCCATTTCGATATCAAAAATAGACGATAACGCCGGATTAATTTTTAATGTAGGAAACGCATAAGCTGTTCGATCAAGTTGTGTTTTCACTTGTTCTAGATGATTAACATAGAGGTGTGTGTCTCCTAATGTATGAATAAAATCACCAACTTCTAAGTTACATTCATGCGCAATTAAGTGTGTAAGCAAAGCATAACTTGCTATATTAAACGGAACACCTAGAAAGACATCACCACTCCGTTGATATAATTGGCAAGAAAGTTTACCATCCGCTACGTAAAATTGAAACATGATATGACAAGGTGGTAATGCCATATTACTTGGAACATCTTCTGGATTCCACGCAGTGACAATATGTCTTCGTGAGTCAGGGTTTTCTTTAATAGCCTTTACTACTTGACGCAATTGGTCAATGGTTTCCCCTTGTGACGTTTTCCATGCTCGCCACTGGCTTCCATATACAGAACCTAAATCCCCATATTTTTTTGCAAAAGCATCATCATTTAAAATGTTATCTTTAAACTTATCCATTTCCGTTTTATATACTTTTGCAAACTCTGGATCATGTTGACTCCGGTTGCCAAAATCGGTCATATCAGGACCTTCATATGCTTCGCTTTCAATCCATTTTTTAAATGCCCACTCGTTCCAAATATTATTGTTGTGCTTTAATAAATATTGGATATTCGTGTCACCTTTTATAAACCAAATTAATTCACTGGCTATTAATCGAAACGGAACGCGCTTCGTTGTTAATAAAGGAAATCCTTCTTGTAATGGAAAACGCATCTGGTGTCCAAATATGGATAATGTACCTGTTTGTGTTCGATCATTTTTTTTGTTTCCATTTTCTAAAATCATATGACATAAATCGAGATAAGTTTGCTCTCCTGTTGTCATGATATACACTCCTTTATTTACAAAATTACTAAAATCTTATTGTATCATATTACAAAAACATTTCGTTTTGTATAATAGTACATTTCTTAACCAATTGCATCATAATTTACTACGTACAGATAATTTGAAAGGAGGCGTTTTACATGCTTTCGACTAGTAACATCCAACAAGTCGCAAAACACTCCATGGCTTATGGCTATATGATAAGTCAACCTTTCGCCTTTTACGTAGATGCCTATCCGATGATTCAAAATGAAATCTTTCAAAACGAAGACGTAGCTGTTGAGTTTGGTGAACATAATCAAGCTGTTCGTGTACTGCAAAAAAAATTAAATTACTTATCGTATTACAACAAGGAAATTGATGGAGAATTTGGTATATTTACCGAATATGCACTAAAGAAATTACAGATTGAACATGATCTAAGTATAACAGGTAAAACTGATCAACAAACAATTAATATCATATTAAGCAGGGAACGCGAAAAATATTTAGCACCTTTAAAAGACATAGACCAAACGTATTATCTAGGTGAAACTGGAGAAGCAATAAAGAGCATCCAACAGGCATTATACTATTTTGGTTATTATAAAGATTCATTAGATGGCATTTTCGGTCCAAAGACTAATCAAGCACTGATGTATTTTCAAGAAGACAATGGATTAGAAGTAAGGCAAGAAATCAATCAAGAAACCATACAAACACTTCAACAAAAAGAAACCGAAGCAAAGACTGCTGCTATAGAGGTTGCTGTTGAAGTGAAAACAAATCAAGAAAAAAGTGTAAAAGAAGACAATGCTACACCAAAAGAAAGCGTAGTCGTCCCTAAAAAAGAGACAAATCAATCAGTTGATATCAACCAGTTAATTACTACAGCAAAACAGTATAGAGGAACAACCTATTTATGGGGCGGGACGTCACCTAGCGGATTTGATTGTAGCGGTTATATTCAATATGTATTTCAGCAAATTGGTATATCTATTCCAAGAACTGTTTCTGAAATATGGAATATGTCAGTACCGGTGGAACAACGTTCAATTGGTGACTTAGTCTTTTTTGAAACCTATAAATCAGGACCATCACATATGGGAATATACCTAGGCAATAATCAATTTATACATGCTGGCGAATCAAATGGTGTAGAAATTAGCGATTTAGGTATTAGTTACTGGCAAGAAAGGTATATTGGAACAAAGCGCATGGCTGTGGAAAAATAACTACTAAAATTGGTGAAGCAAGCGGAAAGCTAATGGATCCACCGCTTGCCTTTTTATTAATGATATGCATCACTGTTCCACTCGTTATAAAAAATAGAAAGAAAATGTTCCATATATGTATGGCGTTCGATCGCTATACGTTTCGCTGTCGGTGTTTTTATTTTGTCCTTTATTAATAATAGTTTATCGTCAAAATGTTGAATAGTTGCATGTTGTTTTTGTTGTTCATCCTCTGAATGTATGGGACGATTTTTATTGCCACCATAAGCAAATGCTCGTGCAATCCCCATTGCCCCGATTGCATCTAAACGATCTGCATCTTGAACGATTTTACCCGCTAAAGATTTTGGATCTTGTCCTTTTCTAAATGAAACAGTAGATATTATCTCTACGATCGTATTAATCTGATCGTCTGATAGAGAAATAGACGCTAAAAATAGTTTTAACTCTATTATTGCCTTTTCGGGATCTTTCGTTAGTTTATCGTCTGCAACATCGTGAACCCAACCAGCCAATTCACAGAGAAGTACATCACCATGTTCTTGTTCTGCTAAATACTTCGCCATTTTGGCCACACGTTTCATGTGATAATAATCATGTCCGGTGGCATCCGAATGAAACATCTTATAAATGTAAGCCTCTACTTTCGCTATAATAATCTCGTTTTTCATTAATAGCTCACCTCATTTCTATTCGAATAAATCTAATTGTCTCGGATTTAGGTTATCATATGAAATATGTAATAACTGTATTAATTCTTTTGCATTATTACTAGCATCTCCACCGGAATTATTATTAAATAAGACCGTGACGGTTTGTGTCATTTTCTCTAATTGTCTTATGTATGTTGCCCATTCTGTTAACTCTTTTGCATTATATTGATAAAGGTATCGTACATTTCGCCAGTCTTCACCACCACGACCATTGCGATTCCAGCCATGGACATTTTTACCATGCATGCGAATAAGTGCAGTAGTTGGATTGGTAATTTCTAAGACAGTCGGAACAGATCCTTCACCAGCTTGTGGTTCATCACAAATCGTATGTATCCAGTCATTCTTCTTAATTAAATCTAATGTAGCTTGTCGATGAGCAGCTTCAAACCATGTTTGGTTCCTGAATTCAATTGCTATTGGTTGATTTGGAAGTAGTTGTTTTATTTTTTGCAACTTTTGAATGTGGGCCACGCGAACATCGAACCAAGGTGGAAATTGAAATAAAATAGCATGTAGCTTAGATGCCTTACTTACTGGTTCAATCGATTCAAGAAATGACTGAAATAATTGCTTCGCTTCCTGAATCGTTCGTGTTATACGATCATGTCCGGTCATAGATTGATGCGCCTTGATAACAAATTGAAAATGATCTGGTGTCTCAGAAATCCATTTATCATAATTTTCTTGCGACTGAATGGCATAAAAAGAACTATCTATCTCCACAACTGGGAAATGTGAACTATACGTTGCTAATTTATTCTTCTTTTTATCTGCATCTGTATACAAGGTGGTATGATCTCCCCATCCAGTTAAGCCAATTAGTATTGTCATACATGCTCCTCCATTTATTCTGGTGTAACTAACAAGCAAAAGAAAAAGGCAAAAACTCTCTTTGCTTGAAATTTCACTTTATAGTAAAACGAATTACTTTATTTTACCACATGCAAAAGGGATAGTGTATTCAATTCCTTGACTGCTTAAATTGAATAAGCTATATTGAGATCAAGTAGTAGACCGTATTAGATGCATGTATGTAAAGTAGCTTTTTTAGAATTGGATGCACAAATGCTCAACGTCTTTAGATAGGGGTGCGTACTAATGATAGAAGTATATGTAGATGGGGCTTCTAGTGGAAATCCTGGACCAAGTGGTGTTGGTATTATTATTAAAAACAAACAACACTATTTATCCCAATATTTTTATGTAGGTATTCTTTCTAATCACGAAGCCGAAATACATGCCGTGATCAAAGCACTACAGTTATGCAAAGATAATTTCCCAGATCAAATCTTGTCTATACGTTCTGACTCAAAATTAGTCGTAGATATGATTGAAAGAGAGCACACTAAAAATAAAACTTACCAACCCTTATTACAGGAAATACTAGCCGAAATTGAAACGTTTCCCCACTGTTTTATTAAATGGATACCAAGTACACAAAATAAAAAGGCAGATCGTCTCGCACGAGAAGCAATTTTACAATGGAAAAATACAACTACATGATTCCTTTATTCTGAAATTCCTTTATCGCCTGTTTTTCGGTCGTCACCTTTTTCTCTTGTAACAACTCCAACAAACTAATATAGAAACTTCCATCAAATTGATGTTGAATTTGGAGCGTCGTTTTTAATGCCATGATGATTAACCAATCATTTGCATTCGTATACTGTTTACCAAAATAAATAAATTGCACTTCCTCATCTGTTAATTTGAAACCCTTTTCCCATAATAGTTCAATATAATCTCCAAGCGTTACATTATTCTTCATTCGATCCCCTCTTTCAAAAAACCTCACCAACACATTAAAATGGAATCATGACCTTACTAATGACAGCACCTATAGTAAGTATAATACAGTTTTTTGTCGAATACTAGATTAATTTTATACGCCATTGCCCATACTGAGACTATCTTTATTTAATTAACAGAATTATTTTAATAATTAAACTAATTATTAATATATTTACATTTCATAACAAGCGGAATAAAATAGATAATTAGCATTATATTACATAGATACAGTAGGAGGAAACAACATGAAGAAATTTTTATTTGCGTTTAGTTTAGTAACACTATTAATTATCACTGCTTGTTCATCGGATGAAAACGAAGATGCAACAACAGAAACACAAGAAGAGCAAACAACAGATGAGCAATCCGTGCAAGTTGGGTTATTAGATGCTCAAGCTGAATTAACAAGTGATGTAGCGCCATACCAACAACAGATTAATGCTTATCAAGCAGCAGCCGCTGATGAAGAAGTAGACGAAGCAACAGTTCAATCTGCATTAGATGAGGCGAAAACTGCTGCTGAAGAGGCATCTAGCACGCTTGAAGGTTATTCATTAGAAACTGAATTACCAGAAGAACAAAAAACGCAATATGAAGAAGCTATTGATACTTTGCAAAGCTATTACCAAGAAGTTCAAACTGGTTTAGATGCTGATGAAGTAGATTTAACAACTGCACAAGCTGCGTGGGATGATTTTCAAGCGGAAATCACTTCACTTTATGAAGCAAATGATTTAATTGCTCCTGATATGGCCTCAGCATTAAGTTAATAGAATCAAAAAGGATTATGAGAATTTCTCATAATCCTTTTTTATACGCATTTTATGTTTTTTATTACCAATTTACTTTCTGGTAAACTTGGCATTTTAACCATACTTAAACTTAAATCTTGTTTAGGTACCTCATAGTCTATTTGATGGATTAAAAATTTTAGACTTACTTTCATAATATCTAGTGTTATCCATTCACCTGCACAGCGATGACCAAGGTCAAATTCTCCTCCACCTTGAGGAATAAAATCAAATGGACTACCTTTCCATTCATGAAAACGTTCTGGCTGAAATGAATATGGATTCTCCCAAATTTTCGGATCATGGTTTGTACCATATAAATCTAATAGTGTAAGTGTTCCTTCTTCAAATGAAAAACCGTTCCAGGTGAAATCTTTTTTTACTCTTGCTGCTGCAAATGGGAAAAACGGATAAAATCTGCGCACTTCTTGTATGAACCATTGGTGATCTTTATCTTTTCCAGATTCTAGTTTTGCTACTTCATTCGGAAATTGATGTATCGCAAGCCCTGTTAAACATACATAAACAGATATCGCTACTATAGGCCGTAATAAATTCAATAATTCTACTGCAACAGTTTTTTTGTCAAGTAAATTTCCCTCAAGATCTTTATGCCATGAGAATGTGTATAATGCACGATCAGGTGAAACGGCAAGTTGTTCATTAGTACATTCTCAATCAGGTCCTCTAGCCATTTCTCAGCACTAGCACGGGCTTTTCTGCCTTTCCAATGCTTTGGCCCAATAGCTGCTGCTGATTCAAACATATCTGCTAGCTGTTCAGCTCTTTTTGCTAGATCACGTTCCGGTAATGGCACTCCTGTCCATGCACAAGCAACCTTTGTCATTACTTGTTTCGCTTCTTCATACAGAATAATTTCCTTTTCACTTTCCCAATTCTTAGCCGCTTGTTTCCACTGTTTTTTGGTTATATTAGAAATTTCCTCAAGCGCATCTTTTGTCATCAATGACATGAACATAGCTTTTCTATGCCGATGTTCTTCTCCATCTAAGCCCTGCACACCACCCTGACCAAATAGTGTCTTCTTCAGACGTTTCGGAGCAGCATCACTTCTTCTAAAATAGTTCGTATCATAAAAAAGCGTTGCGCTCTCTTTACCTGATAAACAAATTGCATCCTGAGCTAGTAATTTCGTTTTAAAAACGTTTGTATCATAACGATCACGTCTATTTAGAATAAAGTGATACCCTTCTTTTAACAGCGCTATGCTATGATCCAATCCACCTTCGACTGGCATGGTTCTTCTTTCTCCCATATCCTCTTGTTCCTCCCTCATAATACATTTAGTTATTATATATACTTACCTTGCGCTATAAAATTAAACATTTTGATATGAAAATCACTTACTTTTTAAGTAATGCATAGATAACTAACTATAACCTCTAATTTAGATATGTATGAAATAAGAAATAATACTGTTTCGAGGTTGTGGTAAATAATATTTTGACTATATTAATAGTGTGAATTCATTACAAAAGGAGTCGTATTTGTATTAGAAGAAGGAATTATTATAATTACTAAACTTTTACATTTTTAAATTGATTAACAGACTTTTAGTGTGATATGTTGTGAGTGCAAGAAAGGAATGATCAAATGAATAAATTCACAAAAATGTTTATTTGCAACATAACTCTACTAATGCTCTTTGGTTGTACAAGCGGGATGAACGAAGAATCAAATACAGATTCTTCAGTGAAGGACTCTGCTTTACAATATGAAGAGGAAATTGACGATAATACAGAAGACATCAACCTACAAGGCACAGAGGTAAATGAATCGGCGCCTACAACTAAAACAGAAGAAGATATGAATAGCGATTCAGGCAAAGAATCTTCAGAAGAAACAGAAAGTGATGAGCAAAATGAAGAATTATCAAGCTATTCTTCTGAAGAAATTGAATATGCTCGGGTTTGGTTACAACTTGGAATGATTAAAGACGTAGAAGGATTGTATGTTCGACATATACAGGCAGGCGAATTAGTGAATCCTAACGATGATACTAGTGTTAAATATCCAGAAGATGTTATACAACTATCAGGTGGGCGCCTAGTGGCTGGTTCGGTAACTTACAGTAGTAATGGGGATGGCACAATTAATGTATACAGTGTTCCATTACGTTGGGATTCCTCTCCAGATTTAGAAGAAGGCGTGATGCGAGAAGTAACAGAAGATATGATTAATAATCTAAAACTAGTTTATGTTGACACAGGTGACAATAAAGAAATCATAAATCTTATTGACGTAATAATTATTCAATAATCTGAATTAGTCGTTTTATAATAGAGAAATTAGCAGAAATGGAAGCAGACAAAAAACAGTCTCAATTGAGAACGTTTTTTGTCGGTTACTTATCTATCAGCATATGAATTTCTTCTTGAATATCTTCTATTTCTTCAAAATATTCCTTTTCTGATTTGTTGTTTTGAAAAGATTCTTCTGTAATTTCAATTGCCTCATCTACTAAATCCGCAACTGATTCAGGCACTTCATCTAGTGCTTTAAAATGCTTTAAATAAGAATTTGCAACTCTTATTCTATGATTTTTAAAATCATCTTCTTGATAAATAGATTTTTGTTCATCGAATTTTTCTTGTGTTATTTCACTTTCAATGTAGCCTTCAAACGAACTATATTCTGGTTTTGATAATATATTTGAACTATTATCTTCAACAGTGTCAATTTCCTTATTTAGTTTTAATTCATAAGAACTGTCAGCTTCTACCTTAACCCTATCAGCGTTAGAATTCTCTGCATATGTGATACCAAATACCAATACAACTAACAACGTAAATAAACCTATAAACGTTCTTTTCATCAAACCATCCCCTTATTTTTTGAAGGAACCTATCAATTTACTCATTAACATAATTTATTCTACACTCACTTTTTCCAAATTTAAACCAGTATTCTTGATATATTGATGAATTCGAGTATTATATTCATTTATTTCCTCATCCGTAAAATTAACGGGATAGTTTTTAATTACAAACAACTGAGGAGTTCCAGAAATTAACAAGAAATATCTTCTTGCATCTTCTTTGGCCATTGTAATCGATGACCATTCCGTTTTGGTTATTAAATCACTATACTCTCTTATAAACTTATCTTCAGAAATAGTAAGTTTACACTCTCCATCTAAATATTTATTTTTAGCAACTTTTTTTTTCACAAATTTGACTAAAGCTCTTTTATAAACATATTTACTACCTACGAAATACATGATAAGAGTAAAAAGTATAATATAACGCCAAAATTGAACACCCACTAGCGATGTTGCAAGTACTAAATATAAGATACTTATAAACAAACCACATATTATCTTGTTCTTTTTATAATTCGGGAATTTATCAGCAAACTCTTTATATATCGCTATCAAATCCTCTTGGTCCACTTTAAAATATGCAATCATACAACTTCACTTCCTATATTTTCAATTATAAATTATCTACTAAATCACTAGTTTAATATCAGCTTACTTCTTCTATTAAAAAACAATTAAAGTTTAATTTACAACGACATCTAGTTTTGAAATAATATGTTCACTTAACTTTTTAAAAACAAGCGCATGTGCTTCTGAATTACCTAGATTTGTCATCACAGAACTTTGCTAAATGTTTTAAAAAATATTTTAAGTAATGTAGTTCTCATAGGTGAAACGGTAATTGCTTCTTGTATTAATATGTCTTTATAGCTCAAGTACTTGCTTAGTTGTTTTCTTCTATTAGGAATCATAAATAAAGGTAATCTATTAGGACTAAACCATTTTACCTTTTCTGTTTCAGGACCATCTTTAATTGGTTTACCACCTTTTAATTCTCCTAAGAATATATGTTGCATATCATCATATTGAGGTTGATAATATTCCCCAACTTTCTTCTTGATTTTAATAATGTATCCTGTCTCTTCCTTAGTTTCTCTTATAGCGCACTGTTCTATTGACTCTTCTTTTTCCAAAGTTCCTCCTGGAAAGTCCCACACAGGGTAGTCCTTTCGCTTCGCCAATAATACATTTCCATCTTTGTTAAAAACTATAGTGAAGCAACCCGAACTTTTACTCAAATTAATCATCCTCTTTTTAAAAAATATCCCCATCTAAATTATACTTTAAGTAGGGCAATTTGGTAGTTAATTACCTTAATTTTAAAAATCATTCAACCCTGTCCAACCATTCATTTATAAGGAAATCAAAAATTTGTGGTTGGTCAATTTGTAGATTGTGACCTGCTGTATCCAATACAGTAAATGTTCCACGTGGGTATTTATTCATAATGTCAAGTGCATCTTTATAGCCCACAGAAGAGTCTTGTCTTCCTAATAGAAATAAACTTGGATTATTGAAATCAGACTGATCAATCTTAAAAGAAAATTCATATTTACTCTTAACTTTATTTAGAAACTCTTCATCTCTAATTTTAATACCACTTAAAATTTCTTTGTTGTATCTCAACCAGTTGTACTCATTGAGTACAACTTGATTATTTCTAAAATCCTTTAATTCTTCTTCTGATAAATTGAGTAAAAATTTGTCATCTGTTTTTAAAACTTCATGTTTTTCAATTAACCTATTTTCTGGACTAGGAATAATTAATGGACATATAAATGCTGCACCAAGTATTCTTTCTTTTTGCTTTTCTATAATACCCCTGGCAATATATCCACCGTACGATTCACCAACAATTAAATATTCTTGGTTAGGAATTACTGTTTCAATAAAATCTAAAACGGTATCCAACATTTCATCAGAACTGCATATATCATGGTAATTTTTTGTTAATCCCATTCCAGGTAAATCAATATAAATACGACGCCACCCTTCTTTCTTTTTAAAAATAGGTTCCATACAACCACTCATTAATCGGTGGTCAGGAGAATAACCGTGTATCATTAATACTGGTTTTCCTTTCCCTAAATCTTCATAAAATATATCCGCTTGGTGAACTTTGCAATATGCCATATTTAATTCCTTTCAATTAAAAACTGTGTAATCGTTCACAATACATATTTAGTTTAACATAAATATTCAGATTATTTTTAAAACAAGAAGAAAACTAATAAATTCACAATCTATCTATGTAACATCCACATTAGTTTACAGTAGAAAATGTACCATTCTTGTTTAAAACTAGATGACCAAAAATATAACAATGAATGAAATACTGTGTATCACTTCATACCTTAACCTACGGGGTAACGTTCTTTTGGGTATTCATTATTAGCGAAAAAACAAGTTATTTCCGATCAATCTGTCCTTAGGCTTTAGATGAGGGCATATGTAGTGAGCTCAAAAAGTTAGATTTTTTAAAGGGTCTATTTGCTTTCTAATCTTTAAAATTTATAGACAAAATTCACGACGCGTGTTAATCTATTTTAAACAGGTTAATATTTTTTAACCATAAAGAGAAAAGAGGAATAAACATGTTAGAAAGATATGTAATAAAAAATTATACGCAACTTAAAACTATTTCTGATCCTTTAAGAGTACAAATCGTTATCATGTTAATTGAAAAAGAATGGACTGTCACAGAAATTAGCAAAGAGATTGGATTAGAAAAAGCTAAAGTTTTTTATCATTTAAAAGAATTAGAAAAACAAAACATGATTGCCATTGTAAGAAAAGAAGAAGTAAAAGGTAATATTCATAAATATTATAGAGCAACACATAAAGGCTTTAAGATAGATAAAGAGTTAATACCTCTATCAAAGGAAAATGCAGAACATGTCTATAATTCTCTTATTGTACAACAACTTGAAAACACTAAAAAAATCGTTTCTAAAAATAGTCATTTAGTAACAGAAGAAACCAGTATGGCTCAAACTGTACAAATCAACTGTTCAACTAAACAATTTCATATGTGGAAGGAGAAATATAATCAACTCATAGAAGAATTAGAGCAAATGAAAAGCGATGATGACAATCATACTTTTTATATCAATACGATTGCAATAGAATTAGAAAATAAGGTCTTTGAATAGAGACTTAAAGAAGGGATAGATAAAAGATGGATGTGTTAAAAAACAAAAACTTTCTTTCTCTTTTTTGGGGCCGTTTAATTACAAATGCGGGAGATAGTATTTATTACATAACAACCACTTGGTTAGCAGCTACAATAACAGATGATCCATTTTACGTAGGTGTAACAAGTGCTGTGATTTTGATACCTAAAACCTTACAATTCTTATGGGGACCTTTAGTTGATCGCTGGAATATTAAGCCTGTTCTTATATTTACTCAACTGATTCAAGCGGCTTTGATTCTCTTAATCCCTATTCTCTATTATATGCAATTATTAACTATTTTTAACTTGTTGCCTATTGTTTTTGTAGCAGCAATCGTTGCAGAACTTGGGTATCCTGTACAACTAAAAGCTCTTCCTATTATTCTACCTAAAAATCAACTTATTAAAGGAAATTCTTTGTTAGCTATGGCGAATCAATCAGCCGATATTGTCCTAAATGCTTTGGCTGGTATCTTATTAGCCATTTTAGGAGTTGCGACTTTATATTTAGTTGATTCGGTTATCTTTACTTTAGCTGCTCTTACATTTTCTTTAATCAAACTTAAAAAAACATCTTCAGCTACTATAAAAGTAGAAAAGTTTAGTTTAAGAAATTATCGATTAGAAATGAAAATGGGGTTAAAAATTGTTTTTACATCTATGATATGGATTTTTCTAATAGCAAATACGATTAGTAATTTTTGTTTAGGAATTATGTATGCCATATTACCTATTTATGCAAACTCACTTGGCGGAGAAGAAAAATATGGCTTTATATTAACAGCTATATCTGTGGGTACTGTTTTAGGGGCATTAATTAGTACTAAGCTGAATAAAGTTCCAATTGGATTATTTATTGCCTCCTCCTTTATTTTAGCTTTTATTCTATGGGGCATTGCTCCTTATATGAACTTTTACGTCTTTCTTTTATTATTTACGTTATCCTGGATACCAGTAGGAGCTGCGAATATCATTATCGGTTCCATCATGCAATCCGTTATCCCTTTATCAATTATTGGAAGAACCAACACTGTTATTGCTAGTTTTTGTGCCATTGCTATGCCCTTAGGTTCTTTAGCTGGAGGATTACTTGTAAGGTATCATGATAGCCGATTAATTCTTTCCTTATCAGCTATTGGCTATTTAGCAGTTGGGTTAACATGGTTATTAAATAAAAAACTTAGGAATCTTCCTAATAGTGAAATCATTCGTTTTACAGATTTTAATATACCTAGAGAATTAATAGATGTAGATACTATGGAAAAAGAAACAAGAAATCATACAAATGTATTTGGAGGGCGTGAGTAACCGAAAAAGACAGCTGAGCAACAAATGAACATAGTAGACATGAATGAGATGTTGTTGAGACAGGTTATTCAATCAGTTATACAACTATTCGAAATTTTGTGAATCAGGAAACGGCTATATCAAAGTAGGTTTTCATTCGAAGATGTTGTGAATCTGGCTACGAAGTACTGAAATTCAAGCTGATGTCCTTCCGTAATCGCATCCGACTACCGATTAAAATTAGTAATTCAACCCACGTCATGTAACTCATCCTTGTTTAAATCCTAACAGAGCATAAACTATTAATCTTGTCTTCTTGTGCTTTGCTTGGGCAATATTTTTAAGTTTTTAAGAAGCTAGTTTTGTTTTATGGCTGTAATCAAATATCAAACAGGATATTACGCATAAAGTGAACTTGACATCGTTGGCATGAAGCATTTGTAAATGACTTCTTGATTGCTTTAACCAAGCCTTTGTGAGCATCAGAAATAACCATTTCTACTCCGTCTAAACCTATGGTTTTAAGGTAGTCGAAGAAGAGAGACCAGGTCTCGTCACTTTCTTAATTTTGGATCATGAAACCAATAATCTTTCGCTCTCCATCTCCTGAAATTCCAACCGCTATATGGCAGCTTTTAGAAACCAAACGATGATTTCCTCTGATCTTGATGTAGATTACATCGGTCATAACATAAGGGAAATAACGGTCTGATAGAAAGCGATTTTGCCATTCAGAAACCATGGGGTCTAACTGGGCAGTTAAACTTTAGACAAAGGATTTAGAGACTGATTTACCGCACAGTTCTTCAACGATTCGAGAGACTTTACGAGTAGAGACACCATCTCTAACATAGAAGCTAAAAGAGCCTTCTCATTGCGTTGATACCGCTTAAATACAGTCGGTGTAAATTCGCCGTCGCGTGTTCGAGGAACTTTCAATTCAAGAGAACCAATACGGGTCGTTAATTCTCTTTCATAATAACCGTTGCGCTGGCTTATTCGGTTGTCTGATTGATCTTTCATAGTTCGTGGCTTGAATATAATCTGTTCGCTGTTCGTCCATCAATTGATTGAATACCGTTTGAAGAATTTGTTTAGCTGCATTATCTTTGACCGATTGGTCAATTAGGCTTTGAATATCTTCTGTTTCTAGGTAGTAAATTAAATGAAATTGTATGACTATGGTACTCTCAAAAAAAATTTATTCTGAGAGATTTTTTCCTAAATATAGTATTTTTTACGACAAACAAGCTAAATCACCTATTCTTTGGATTAAATTTAGCTAATTTTTCATTTCCTCGTTTAAAATTACCAGTAATTCTAGCAAGTAGATATTGTTCTTCTTCCTCGCTAGAATCAATAAGTTCTTCAAGTAATTTTTGGGCTTTTTGCTCTTTTAAAACCATGACTTCTTTCCTATTAAAATAAATAAATAATTTGTTATTTTTACCTTTTTTCCAAGAAAATGTTTAATTATTTACTAATTCATTTAATCCCACGTTAGTAACTCCTCAATTTTTGACTTACAGTATGATATAAAATCGCTAAATTTATTATATCAAAAAAGAACATGAATTGTTCGTGTTCTTTATCTATTTTACTTTGTCTTTATCTTTTTTTAAGTAAAAAGAATCAACACCAAATTCGATAATTTAAATTAATTAAGAATCTATTCCTTAATATAGTGCTATTTTTTTCTCCTTTCTGTATTAATAGATTGTGGTTGATATTCCAGAGTTTTAAGACGGAAATTAATTAATTATAATTAAGTTATTAATTCTCTGGGGGTAAAGGCTTTGATAAAGTTGCGAAACAATGTCCCGTTAATTGTAATAGATGTCCAAAACGCTTTCGATAATGTCAGCTGGGGAAAGAGAAATAATCCATGTGCTGAAAGAAATATCAAAATGTTAATAGAGTATTGGAATTTAAATCAAAGATTAATCATCTATGTTAAACACTTATCTAAGAATATAGAATCGCTTTTTTATTTTAAAAGTAAAACAAGTGAATTCAAAGCAATGATTAAACCGATGCCTAAAGATATTATTATGATCAAAAGTGTAAATAGTGCTTTTATCGGTACTAACCTCGAAGAAACATTAAGGAAAATCAATTGCCCTAATATTATTATTACTGGACTGACTACTAACCATTGTGTTGAAACAACAACTCGTATGGCTGGAAATCTAGGCTTTAATCCTTTTTTAGTTTCAGATGCGACAGCAACCTTTGATAGGCGTAGTGTTAATGGGGAAACATTATCTGCTGAAAAAATACAAGAGATGACTTTATCAAATTTGCATGATGAATTTGCAACTATAAAAAAAACAAAAGAAATAATAGCAATGTTATAAAAACGAATTGGGGGGTTTTTAACTCATATTCATTTGTGCTCTAAATAAAAATTAACTTAACAAAGAAGTCATAAATGGCATTAGAAATGAGAAAGTCTTGTGAAGCTTGTGAACAAAAAATATCAATAGAAACTACTGCGTACATTTGTACTCACGAATGCACTTTTTGTGAACCTTGCACAGAAAAAACGAATTATATTTGTCCTAATTGCAGTGGGGATTTTGTTAGACGTCCCAAACCTAGTGGATCGTGCCCTATCATTTCTTCAGGATAAAACATAATAAATTCAAACTAATTTAGGTTAGCTTGTAAAAATGAACAAAAGATTGAAAGTGTCTGAAACCTCCCTATATTAATAAAGCATCGGTAAAATAAATATTCTTACAGAAAATTGTCCTTTTTTTAACAATAATCAAGCAGACTCTAACTAGCTTTCTTCTTATAGTTGTATATGAGGTGATTTAATTGTATACACGGATATGGAAAGATAAGAATATACGGTACTACTTACTTGGAGGAGGAGCTTCTAAGCTCGGGGATGTTCTATCGGGAATGGCTTTTCTATTTTTAGCATATGACTTGACAGGATCCAAGATTCTTACAACTGGTATGGCTATTGCTGAGACCCTACCCTATCTACTATTTGGTTTAATTGGTGGGGTTGTAGCAGACTGGCTACCTAAGAAAAAATTATTAATCGTTTTAGATGTGATTCGGGTTCCATTAACATTTTCCATTGTATGCCTATTTTACTTAGAATTACTCTCCTACTCTTACTTGTTAGTCGTTAGTTTTCTTATTCAGAGTATTGGTTGTTTCTTTAATCCGACGCACAGAACTGTCCTGCCTACCATAACAGTGGAAGAACATAGAACTGAAGTAAATAGTATACATGATACCTTAACTAGAGGCGTGACTGTTTTAAGTCCATTTCTATCTGTTTGGCTATTAAGCAATTATGGGGCCATCCATTTCTTTACTTTTGATGCCTTAACATACGCTGTTAGTGCATCCTGCATTTCAAGAGTAAATATAAAGGAAGGAAAACAGGTAGTTAACAAATCAGTTAAGAAGGTTTTTAGTTCTATCACAGAATTTGCTTCTTGGGCTAAAACTCACACTAGTGTAAGGCAACTATTTATTTTCACTTTTATAACAGTTTTTTTCAACACATGGGTCTGGGAAGTGGGGCTTTTACTTGCTCTTAGTGAAATGAGTTCCAAAAGTGAAGAATTGTACAGTATCATCCAAGGAGTTTTTGGAGGCGTAGTTATTTTAACCAATATCATCCTAGCCTTTTTCTTAAAGAAAATGACTCTTCAGATTCATCTTGTTGGGGCAATGATTTGGGGAATTGGGATAACTTACTATGGTCTCTTCTATGGAATAAACTACTTTTTAATTGGCAGCGCAATAGTAGCTATTGGATTACCAATAGCGGGTCTATCACGTATTTATCTTATTCAAACACTTGTACCTGAAGAAAAGATGGGGAGAGCTTTTAGTTCAAATGCAGTTTTATTGTATTTTTCAAATACTGTTTCATTAGGAATCTACGGTTTTTTAGCATCATTCATTTCGATACAAAAGTTAATGCTGTTTAGTGGCATTCTTATAATTACAATAAGTGTTATAGGCTTATTAATTACTATGAATAAAACGAAATTCCGTTGGCGTTTTATTATAAACTTTTTTAAACAACTGGTTATAAGATGACACGTTACTAAAACCATTTGCAAGGGCAATGGTTAAAATAGTTTGATTTGTTGAAATAAGGGCTTGTTGACTTTTAAATAAACGATATAACTGTAGCCATGAATAAGGGGATATTCCAATTTCCTCCTTAAAAAAGTGTGCAAACTGGTATTTACTCATTTTTGCGACTACAGACATCTGATCCAGTGTCCAATCTTCTTGATAGCTATCCTTTAGTGCATCTAATACATCATTAATATTCTGCTGGCTAATTATCTTTGGGAACTGATTTTGGTGTGAACCAGAACCATATTGAAGCATTAAAATAGAAACTTGCGCTAAACTATTTTCGAGAAAAAGTTGATTGGACATTGGATTAGAATCCTTGTTAATTATTAAGAAGTCTCTAATAAATAATGTCCATTGATGGATCTGGGCATGTCGATAGGAAAGCAAAGAAAATTCAGGTTCTACCATATTGAAGCCTAATTGCTGTGCCGTCTCTTGTAATAATGATGGCTGTATCTCAACTAGAAACTTTTCCTTTGTGGCTTTTAATTGTTTATGATCTATATTTGGGTTAAAAATAAAAAATTCATTTTGACCGATAGAAATATCGCCTTGACTTAACTGATATTCAGCTTGCCCATAGGGAGAAAAAATAAGTTTATAGCAATCATCGTTTCTCCAGTCTCTTTCATGTAAGTGATCATGGCGCATGAGAAGAAGACCATTATTGTTATTTAATATCATTTGTTTGTCTCCCCATTCCGTAATTGTTTTACGGTTTATTCTATCACATTTTCCAACTTTAAAGGATTGGTTTTAATTCTGTAAATATAATGATATCAGATATCATTATGATAACTATTTATTTCACTGAAGAATAACAATGACTTTTCAATAAAATGATAGGAATGAATGTGCTTTCAGTGCCGGGAAACATTATTTATATTGAACATTTGATAGTTATTAAAATAGTATATTATCTGACCCTGAAGTATTTCCAGTTTGCTTTAGTACATACAACCAGCAAATCTTATCTTTAAAAGTTCTGTTATTGAAACCATATTTGTATTTAATAAACCATTAGGAAGATGCATCACGCTACAAAAGGTTAAATCAAATTACTAAAAGATCAACCAGCCATCTGAAAAGCGTCTTTTGTGACAGTTCACTCTTCAATTCTTGATTATCGGAAACAGAAAACAATAGATGAAATCATCGCTCGTAACAAAAAATCACGAGATTTTAACGAGAAGAAGAAAAACCTTAAAAAACAACAATAATTGTAAGTGTAAATACGTTAATACATTGGTTTGATTTGAAATTGCAATAGAATTCAAAAAATGAGGATACCATATAGATGTTCTCTGTTAATCTTAACTTCCGCATTCCGAAGCAATTCAAATTTAACTCATTATTTATTATCCAAATGCTGTTTTAAAGTATTAGAGGTCATATCTAATAGATTTTGGTTAATTTCTACATAATAGACATCATTAATAAATTTCTCCTCAATTCCCTCTTCCATATCAATCACCTGAATGGATTCAGAATTACTGTCCTCCAGTTGAAATTGATTAAATATGTCACTTGGAATGTTAGTTTCACTTTCTTCTAAGAGATTTTTAAATTGAGAGAAGGATAATTGTTTTTTTAATAAATTTCCAACTTCATTTTTTTTAATAATATTATCTTTTTCAGCACTTTCACTAACTCCTAACACTTCGTAAAAATCTTCTATTGATGTAACTGAATAATAATCAATTGAAATATCGAATAGGTTGGATACAGTTTTCAAGACTGGGTCACGCTTTACATTTAAAGCAGTTGCATGGAGTAACTTATCCTTACCAATCATTTTTCCTTCCGAATTAAACATTTCAACATACGTATCACGTGGAATTGGGACAAGAATTATACTGTCGTCACCGCTATTATAAGTAAGTAAAATATTAATATCACTTCGATGAGAATTTGAATCTACGCCCATCAGTAAGGTGGAAAAAGATATGTCTTCCTGTTGAGATGCTTGTTGTTTATTCGGAGTTTCCTGACTAATTTCATTGCCTGAATATAGATTAGGTAAAAGTAAACCAATTGCTAAGATTAATACCATTACACTACCCAATATAGGACCTACATAATGTATACCAATACGATGGAGAGTAGTATTATTGTTTTCTTTTTTATATTTTTTTTTCTGAATTTTATTTAAAGTTTCGACTCTATCTTTTTTAGTAAAGGCTAAATCTTCCTCATCCAAATATGAAAATAACTCCTTATTAAATTTGTTATCCATAAATATTTGCCTCCTCAATTAAAGTTTTTAACCTTTGCTTTGCTCTACTTAGCCTTGTTTTAACTGTATTAATATTCAGATCTGTTACTTCGGCTATTTCACCAATTGATAAAGACTTATAGTAATATAGAAAGATAACTTCCCTATAATTTTTGGGTAAAGAAAAGATAAACCCCTTCATCTCTTCGTGTTCCGAATCTCTAATTACCTTGTCTTCTGTTGTAGGTAAAAGGCCTGTAATAGAACTTCCAAATAAACTTTTAGCATGAACTTTTCTGTAATGCCAACTTCTTAAATAATCCTTGCACTGATTAATTGTGATTCTATATAGCCACGTTTTTATCGATGAATCAAAATGAAAATCATCTAAGTTCTCATAACATTTGATAAAGGTATTCTGAACCATATCTTTTGCAGTCTCTTTGTCTTTCACATAATTAAATGCTAACCTAACCAATTCACTCCCATGTTCTAACATAATTTCTTCTAATAAATATTCTTTTTCATTTTCCCCCATAACAACCCTCTTTTCTAACCTGTTTCAGTGATTTTACCTTTAGACGATAGCTAAACAAAAATAGTTTCAAGATCCGTTAGTAATCATTTTTAACTTTCACCAGTTACATAGTGCATTGATTTATATAAAGAAAAAAACATTATATACAAGATCATGTATCTTGCAAATAATGCTCAACTTTAATTATTCCATTACAGAAAAATAGAGTCGCCATAATCGACGACCCACTGTTTAACTATTGCACCGGTTTGTTTAAGTACAATAGTTAATATAATATTACTTCCTTTTCATTAAACAACTTTTAGCAAAAGGCAACCGTTCGAGTGCCTGTTTCGCAATCAAGCTCGATTAGTATATAGAATAAAAAAACAGTTTCAACATTTTATGATTACTTTTTATGACTATACGTTTCTAAGGTTTTTGATGCTTCTTTTCTTATCTATTGCTTACAAGATAATTGAACCAGAAACTAAAATGTCGATATTATTAAAGGTTATTGATTTTGGAACATAACTATTCTGACGGCAAAAAAGTAAGAGTATGGAATTTATAACTAATATTTTGTATACATGTACCGATGATTATGAATATATTTTTCTAATTTCCCTATACTGTCCGGATTTCTATCATTTGGTGTTTTTGGCAGGATAACACCATCCACTTTGCTATAGTAGATGAAGTATCGTTCTTCATCCTCTCTTATCCGTTTCACCGCTTCCCACGGGACTTTTACAGTATTCTCCGCTTCTAAACTATGATTAACCTGCTTGATTTCCTGGTCATTTATGACGTATTCCATCTCTTTTTGTACGTTGTCGGTTATTCTTTTTTTTAGTACAAAACGTTCAGATGCCAATGCAATCAATTCAAATAAGACGGGCGCTTTACGATTAATATATATAGTGAAAACCACCATAATTAAGGCGATAATAAAACGTCCAGGTATTATCGGAGTCAGAAGCAGTAGTAAAATTAGTATTATCCAGATAAAGACAATACACCATTGAAAAACTTTTCTTCGAAAACCATACATGTTCGAATTCATTAATAAATCTTTCTGCATACCCCATATGTCTTCAAATGTTTCTGTATAATGAAAATTCAATGCTACACTTCCTTTGTATTTTTTCTTTGTGTAAACAACTATTTAACTTTTTTCAATTGGTGATTCGTACGAGGGAGAATATATTTATGGATCAAAGCTTGATAATCTTCTTTTTGTTCCTCGCCAGCTCTTGAAATTTCTTTCGGCAAAAGCAAAGCAGCTCGATCTTCATAGTAGACAAAGTAACGATGCTTGTCGTGACTTACTCGTTTTACCCCATCCCACGATATTCGATTGATTATCTTAACTGATTTCCCTATATTTTCTTCTACAATCCCGTGGCTATCAATCGTTAATTCGATTTCTTCTCCTGCCTGGTTGAAAATACTTCTCTTCAGTTTAACTTTCTCCTTTAGAAATTCAATTGGGTTGTAAATAAACGTTATAAACCAAAAGAAAAAAATAGAAAGTAGTATTAGTATCCCTATAAAGGTTAGTAAATTCATATTCTCCAGGTAGGTTCCTTCACTAAAAAAAGAGAAATAAATCGTTAAAGAAACAATGCAGATGGCTACCATTAACCAACTTTGGAATTTCTTATCTCTATTGTGGCCAGTTGATGTTTCAATCACATTTTTCTTCATAGCCAGTATATCTTTCTTTTGCTGCATATAACGTATAACCATTTTAAGTTCCTTTCATTTACTGTTATTTTTAGTTATCAGTGACATTCTAAACATTATCAAATAAGCACTTTTCCAACTGACAGTTTAAGTTTCCTAATCCCAGTTTTTTTTATAAACACATGTAACATAACGTGATGGTCAAGTTTCCAACCATGCAACATATATGGGATACATCCCCGTCCAATAACTTTATTGTTGAATCGACATGGGCACTTAATCCTATGATACATATATCACAACTTTACAACCTTCATTGTTTACTTAAATGCTTCTTTAGCGCAACAAGCAATTGCTTTCTTATTGAACAATTGCATCCCGATAGTTTAAGTGAAGACTTTAATGTTTTTTTATTTTCCCCTCTCCAAAAATTCATAAAATAATAGTTTTTCATACCAAAATTTTACCATAGATTAGAGTTTTATTGTTCTTGTTCTTTAAAAATATGGAAATAATTTCTCTATGACATTCAAAATATATTGGCGGAATCAAGCTATGCAATTAACTAAAGCTTGGCATTCTTAAGGCGTGGCATTTAGTGATACATTCTTTGTAATTCGGTGGTTCATAGTATAGCGACGTCGATAAAATTCATTTGCTATAATCACATTAGACAAGTGTGACCACTGAACAAGATGACACCGCTTTTGCTTGATAAAATGAATCACTTTTTTCAATTAATACTTCCCTTTTTTATGGAAGATTGTGTATGATTGTCTTAACGATAATGAAAACATTTTTTCTATGTATTATTAATGCTCACGAAAATGTATATAAGCTAATAATTATACTCATTAACGTAGATCTGCTTGTTGTACTAACAAGCTGTTATGTTTAACAAGATGATAAAAAAATTTATAGAGGGGAAGGTCGTAATGATTAAGATAAGAAAAGCCATATTAGAGGATATAGATGGAATTATTAAAGTTTGTTCTGAAGGACATAGATATACCTATCCAGAATTGTTACCCCAACAGCATATAGAAAAGATGATTAAAGAATTCTACAATGAAGAAAGAATAAAAAAAGAAATTACAAGTATTACTCAAGACTGGAACGGGTGGTTTGTTGCCATTGATAACGGAAATATAGTAGGTGCAGCTGGAGGCGGGTTTATTGATAGTGGTGTTTCTGAGTTATTCGTCATATATTTAGACCCCGAAAGAAAACAAGAAGGAATTGGTAGTAAGTTATTAGAAGCTGTTACAAAAGACCAAATTGAACGTGGAGCAAAAGAACAGTGGGTGTCAGTTGCAAAAGATAACTTTATGGGAATTCCATTTTATGAGGCGCTCGGTTTTAAATATCAAGGTGAACGTCCATCATATGAACTGCCAGAAGAAGAAGGATATAAAGCTCTTAGATATAAAAGAGAACTAAACTAAACTGTGTCTATATATTCTTCAACTAAATGATGGTTAGTTCATCAATACAAATGTTTTAAAGAGCTTTTTCCGTTTAAATTCAAGACGTTGATTTATAGATGTCTCGTAAGTAGAGGTTGCATTTCAATTTCAAATGGTAAGATATTTTCCAGTAATGTGTATCAGTTAACAGCAACAGTTGCATTTTAAATGACCATCACAACATGTTTACACATAATAATATCGTCAATATAATCATTAAAGTATTACTTTCATCCGCTAAACTGCATCTTTAGTTTAAGTTCAGTATATAAAATAAACCAATTCTTCATAAGAATAATTACTCTAAACATTCAAAGTACATCGGAAAGATCCAGCAATGCAACTCGCTAAATCTCTCAAACATAATACGTTTGTAGTCGTTAAAAATGATTACCATTTATGAATACTAACTTAATATTACACAAGAATGATTGAATAAGAATGTAAACTTTTGAGTTGTACCTTCATATTAATTTAAGATGGAGAACATACATGTACAACTAAATATTTAAATAGAATTTAACATATAAACTATACTATTAATTTATGGTTCTGTCTTCTCCTCTACTCCCCTTAAGATGAGGACACTATCATTAGTTAGGAGTTTTGTTATGTCTTATACAGATGTATTAAAAAAAGAATGGAAATCCGAGGTTAAAATAAATACCCTTGGTTTCTTAACGGCTATTTTTGTTTCGATATATTTTTTTATCACGCAAACTGATTCAGTATTAATATACTTCCTTTTATGGATTTATCCTGCATTGATTTCTATACACCCTGCGCGTCTTCCAAAAGCTACTGTACAGACTTATTGGTCCAAATATCCAGGTCACTCCCTCAATTTTTACCGAGGTAAAGTCTCGTTACGATTTGTTCAGTTAGTGTTACATATGCTATTACTTATCTGTTTAAATCAAATATATAATGCATTCTTTGATTCTAACTTTACAAGTAATTTTTGGAATCATCAATTCTATATTGTTTTCGTGCTTCTTTATTTGTATTTAATGTGTTTAGGACAATCAATGAAAGAAACTATCGTACCTCGAAAAAACTTCGTAAAATCGATCGTACTCATACTTTCGATTTTTGGAGTTACTATATTGGCTGCATTCTTTTCTTGGGTATTTGACTTTATATATTACCTTGTAAATTCTACTTATATTGAATTTAAACTAATGAGACCCCTCGTATTTATGATGTTTTCTATAATTCAATATAATGTAAACAAGAAATTTATCCGTCAATTACCATAGAGCACAAAAGACCACACTAAACAAAGTGACTTTAGATTACCACTAAAGTCGCTTTTCTATTAATCAATTAAACAACTGCGTCCTCAATATAGAATCAGCCAAAAATTACTAGGCGAATACAATACTTAATAATGCAATTAGAGCTACTGTTGATGCATGTTTTAACAACATAACTATTAATAAATCAATTAATATATACTAATCCCGTATTAACTTCATGAAGAATTTTTTTACATTACGTATAGACAAACCAAGTATTAAAGTGTGAATATATATGTCACCTGTTTCAAGAGCATTCAAGATTGATAAATGACCTCTTTTCTCTTACTTCGTATTTCCATCTATGGTAAAAAACTCAATAGTCCTACAACCTCTTCCTCTTATAAAATAAAAAGAGATCATATTCTAACGGGGCAATGTTTTCCCCTATTGAATTGATCTCCTCCATATGACAGTCTAAAGGCATTGAAATTATTCATATTCACTCGCTAACCAATAAGTTTGCAAATATTTTAGAAAAAAGCAGTTGCACAGTTACTGTTATAGATCGTATATTTTTGTGTATTTATCTGTTAAATAGTCCAACAAATAGTTTGCATTCAAAGGTTCATTGGTGACTTCTTTAATGATTTCAAGTGGCTTTTTCATTTTACCATGCTGATGTATGTGACGCGTAAGCCAATTCTTAATTGGAGAAAAATCGCCTGAATTTATTATTTCTTCGATATTCATCTCTTTTGACAATTGATTGTTAAATTGTGCAGCATACATGTAACCTAATGCATAAGATGGGAAATATCCGAAGTCTCCGGCAGACCAATGAATATCTTGTAAAACTCCTTCTTGGTCAGAATTAGGTCTAATTCCTAAATAATCTTCCATCTTCTGATTCCAAGCTTCAGGTAAGTCCTTTACAGCTAACTCCCCATCAATTAGAGCCTTTTCTAATTCATAGCGAATCATAATATGTAAGCAGTATGTTAATTCATCCGCTTCGATTCGGATATAAGAAGGTTTCACTTCATTGATTGCTGTATAAAAGTCAGAAAAATCAAGTGTATGAAAAGCAGCTGGTGCATAGCTATGGAATAAATCAAAATGCTCTTTCCAAAACGCTTCGCTTCTTCCAATGAAGTTTTCCCAGAATAAAGATTGTGACTCATGTATGCCCATAGAAGTTCCACTAGCCATTGGTGTTTGTGCAAGTGACGCAGAGATGTTTTGTTCGTATAAGGCATGTCCACCCTCATGAATGGTACCAAAAACGGCCATGCGGAAATCATTTTCGTCATAACGAGTCGTTACACGCACATCATTCGGATTTATTCCAATTGCAAATGGATGAATTGTTTCATCTAATCTTCCAGCATTAAAGTCATAACCCATCTTCTTTAATATATCTAAACTAAAATTCTTCTGATCATCTTTTGGAAAGTGATGTGTCAACAAATTCGCGTCTGGTTGTACTTTTGCTTCACTAATTTGCTGCACAAGCTTTGTTAAACCTGTCCTAACTTGTGCAAATACGTTATCTAAAATCTCTGTAGTCATTCCTGGTTCATATAAGTCTAATAAGCCATCATATTTATTATCTTGATAGCCCCAATACGTGGCAAACTTTTTATTATAAGATACAAGCTCTTCTAAATAAGGTTGAAGTAGACTGAAATCATTTTCTTCTCTTGCTTTTTGCCAAACAGATTCTGATTTAGAACGAAGTGTAACAAATGCTTTATATTCAGCATCAGGAATTTTGATATTACGTTTATATTCAACTTCACATTCTTCCACTGACTTTTGTAACAGGGTATTACTTGTTTTATCCTTTAACTGATCAATTAAAAGTTTCATTTGATCGGAAGTTGCTAGTTGGTGCATTTTCTGTGATAAGAAACCAATTACTTCTGATCGTTGTTCTGCTCCCTTTTCAGGAATTTTCGTCCTCAAATCCCACTGAACTAATGCTAACGCTTCACGATAAGCATCTTGATCTTTTAATAATTCTTTGAATTCTTCTTCTAATTGTTCTAGAGTTTGCATTTTATCACTCCTTATTACATTCTTTTACCAAAGTATTGATAATAATCCACTTTAATAAAGCCATTAAATAATTTGCGTTTTTTTGTTGCCTTTTTACCATACATGGCTTCAAACTTTTCATCAGATGTTAAGACATAAGAACTCCAAGAAGGATTTGATCGCATCACTTCTCCTACTTGTTGATAGGTATGTCTAACTTCCTCTTGATCGCCAATACGTTCACCGTATGGTGGATTTGATATCAAGTAACCATTCGGCCGTTTAGGATTAAAATCCTTTGCTTGCATCTGTTTCCAATCAATTAAATCTGCTAACCCTGCTTCTGTTGCATTATTTTGTGCAATTTGGATCATTTTGTGATCAATATCAGTGCCAGTAATATCTAACACTTGGTCATAATTAGCAAGATCTTCCGCTTCTTCAAATGCCTTATCCCATATTTTACGCTGAATAAGAGGCCATTCTTCAGATGCGAATGAACGATTAAATCCAGGTGCAATATTTTGTCCTATTAAAGCTGCTTCAATTAAAATCGTACCAGAACCACAGAATAAGTCAACTAAGGGATAATCTGGTTTCCAATTTGTTAATTGCACAAGCGCGGCTGCTAACGTTTCTTTTAATGGCGCTTCCCCTTGACCTGTTCGGTAACCGCGTTTATGTAAGCCAGCACCAGTAGCGTCAATTGTCAAGGTAACGAGATCTTTTAATATCGCAACTTCAACACGATATAATCCATCTGTTTCCGGAATTCGATCTACTATTGAGTACTTATTCTTCAGCCTTTCAACGATTGCTTTTTTAACAATTGCTTGGCAATCAGAGACACTGAACAGTGTTGATTTATGCGACTTTCCTATAACAGGAAATTTTCCGTTTTCAGGTATGTACTGACCCCACTCTAATGCTTTTGTTGCTTCAAAAAGATCATCAAACGTTGTTGCATAAAACTGGCCAATAACGACTTTTAATCGATCTGCCGTACGCAACCACAAATTACAACGTGGGATTGCACTAATATCCGCTTCAAATATTACTTTTCCATTCTCGACTTGTACCTCTGTGTATCCTAACGCTTTGACTTCATTTGCAACTACTGACTCAAGTCCCATTGCAGCTGTTGCTATTAATTTAACTGTTTGTGTCATTATTTTTAATCCCTTCCTATCCAAAATAAAAACCCTTCCAAACACCAATTAACAATTAGTTTAGGAAGGGCAATACATCTTATTTAATAGACCAATGAATGTTTTGTAAGCCATGTTCTGTACTATTTGCACTACAAACGGTGGTCAGCCTCGTGCACAAGTAGTAATCATCTATCTACAAGCAATCAAGCTTGTCCTTGTTTCGGTTGAATTCCCTAATCCAAGATGCCCCTACCAAAATTTGGGTTGCTCACTCATGGGGTTTACCCGTTCCACTCAGACTGTTTCCAGCCTGATTACGTCACTGTGGCACTTTAAAGGACATCACACCATATCTATTTAAATAGACGTAGGTGCTTATCCTGCCGTTAACCATATAGGTTACCTTGATTTATGTCTTCATCAAGCACGAACACTACAAGCATCTCAGTTTGTGTGAGCATGGACTTTCCTCTACACATCATAATATGTGCAGCGATTACTAAAACATTCATCTTATAATTATTTTAATTCAATTTATGCATTATTATTGCCGACCCAGTATTTCATTGCGACAACTAAACTAGTATACCATACTTTTTCATTCTAATGTTGTGGTAATTTACGGTAAATGCATAAACATTAAGAATCTGCGTATTTCTTACCAAATACAGACTTCTCTAAATTAGATAAACGTTTTAAAATATCATAATTGACTTGATGGTTTGAAGTTGATGGTCTCGTTCTAGTTTGATCTGTTGTTTGTTTTTTAATACGATCATTTTCTTGTCTTAGTTTGGCAATCTCATTTGCAAACCGCTCATAGTCTTGAATGATTACATCCAAAAATTCATCTACTTCTTCTTGGTTATATCCACGCATTGACGTTTTAAAATCTTTATCTAAAATATCTTTTGTTTTCAATTGATTAACTTCTTCTGTCATTTTATTCACCTCGTATTTTCCAAAGCTCTGACCCTATTTTTTCAAATTTCTCGCCAAATGTCAATCACTGTTTGGTAAATCAGGATTATTTTCAAGCCATTCTTGTACAATATCATCTAAATCAAATGGTGTTATGTAGTATATTGGATAGTCAGTCTGGTTATGTTTTTTCTTCGCTTCTTCTAAAAAGAACTTTACACTGCCTGGATTTTCTTCATCAACAAGTATAAGGCTTGCTTGACTTTTTTCTAAAAGCCATTTGTTTTTCGCCTTAAATTGATGGGGTCCTTTATAATCGCTTTGGTAAAGTAGTTCAAAAAAGTCAGCTTGAATGATAACTTGCTGATAAGCCTCTTTATATGGCTCAGGCCAACGAGATTCTTGATTATCAAATGGTGGAATAACAGCTAGTTTTATATCATATGTATCCTGTAAATCCATAATTACCTCAGCTGCCCATAATTCTACACCCATTTGACCGGAAACAATGACCCATTCTAACCCTTCCTCAATAAGAGAAATAAGTCTTTTTTCTATTGCCTTTTTTATAAAGCTAATTTTCTGATCATCACTATTATAAATATTTATTTCAAATGATTTATAACCTGTAATAGTTAATATCTTTATCATAGATCCATCTTTCCTTTTTTCATAAAAAAAGCTGGAAGCTCCAGCTTTTTTTATGGTACATAGTTGATTCTATTATCTCCAAAACCCTGGTCTAGGTGGTTGATTCACTGTTGGTGCTGGCGGAGCAGGTACTTGCGGTGCGCCTCCATATACGTTAACACTATTCACAGAATTCTGAAATGATGTTGAATGCGGGTAAATATGCGTATTTTTCACTAAATGATGATTCTTTACCACCGTATGTGATGGATGAATATACTGTACATTACTCTGACTAGCAGTATTTACCTCATTACACGTAGTAGGGCAAACAATAGTTTCCGTTGGCCCACAAGCTTGATTACCATAAAAAGGTTTGTGATGTCTCATAAAATTATCTCCTCTCCAATTGTTTAACAGTTAACAATCATTCTCTGAATACAAAGTAATGATTGATTCCCTATTAACCTATGTTAGGATTGGGATAATTGTCTGAGTCAATGTCCTAGTTTTTTAAACTTTCTTTATTTCATATCTGTAGCTTGAAAAGAGTACGGTAATAATTGATCAATTGTTACTGTCTTTAAATCATTTTTTAAATTCGTAATATGCACAGAGACATCTTGATTAAAAAATTCACTCATCACTTGTCGACATGATCCACAAGGGGATATTGCTCTATCTGTATCCGCAACAACCGCTAATTGTTTGAATTCCGTTTCTCCTTCTGAAATTGCTTTAAATATTGCTACTCTCTCTGCACACAAGCTTACAGGATAAGCAGCATTTTCAATATTACAACCTAAATAGACTTTCCCAGACCTTGTTTCTAAGGCTGCACCAACTGCAAATTTAGAATACGGTATATATGCTTGTTTTCTAGCTTCCTTTGCACTTTCAATTAATGTTTCTTTATCCATACAGGAACCCTTCTCTCACTTTTTTATGTAAATTTGAACAGAATATTCTTTATTGGAAATCTTCTAATATTAAATCGCATACATATTGTACGGATTGGTACAATTCCATATATCTTTTTCTTTTTACATCTATGTAATAACTATGCATTAATAATAGATCCATATTCTCTCTTGTCGATGCCACTTGCTGTGGATGTACACGGATATTTCTGTTTTTAACATGCTCAGCTGCAAGAGTTTCCCATGATTCATTTAATTGAAACACGGGAATTGTCTTTTCTTTTACAAAAAGGAAAAAGTCTTTGTCGCGTTTATGTGCTGGTTTCTCTTGTTCAAGATAATTTGACTTCAACAATTCTAATTCTTTTTTTAATTGAATGGTTGTTTCTTTTAAATTCATTCTTATCGCTCCAATCACTACCTTCTTACTTTATCATGATTTTTGTACAAATGGGAGTAATTTAACCCAATTTTTATTTCTTTTCTGTCTCTTTAAAGGAATGGAATGGACATTATCTGCATGCGTTTGTTGCAAATCTTCTACTATCTTATGGATATGATTCACTTCCTGTTGTAAATTTTCAATTTCACCACGATGAGCCAATACCATCGTTAACACAACATCATCAGCCTTAGAACTAATGCGTTGATCCATTAAACGAATAGTTTCGATAAGTTTTGTATAGGATTGATTATATGCTTGTTTTGATACACCATTCATTTGATTGACTAATTTTTGTCCCAAATCGATCACTCCTCTAGTTTAAGTTTGCATTGTTTTAAAGATTCTCTATCGAATGAAATAACCCTGCACAGTTGACAAAACTAGAAGAAAACATACATATTTAGTGCAAAAAATCTTATTTTTTTATCTGAATCATTCTATCAATAGATTAGCTTGTTTTTGTAAAAATAGTGAAAAACAATTATAATAAGATAAAGCTTTGATCTTCCCTATCAAAAATAGGTATTTGCACACATTTTTGTAAAAAAAGACACTTTTATACTCAATTTGCGGACTTATTTGGTATGATACTTTCTAGCAGGAGGAATAAATAGCATGAATTACCCGAATGGGAGTAAAGCTTCCTCCCAGTCTAAACTTACTACTAATAAAAATAAGACAAGCTTTAGTAATCGTGGAATGACGTTAGAAGATGACATTAATGATACAAACGACTACTACCGTATCACGAATCTAGCAGTCATTCATAAGAAACCCACGCCAGTGCAAATTGTCAAAGTAGATTATCCGAAGCGAAGTGCAGCAGTAATCAAGGAAGGTTATTTTAAACAGGCTTCCACCACTGACTATAATGGGATATATCGATCCAAGTACATTGACTTTGAGGCAAAAGAAACGAAAAATAAAACATCGTTTCCTCTTAGCAATATTCATGATCATCAAATAGATCATATGAGGACAATTATCGATCATGGTGGTATCTGTTTTCTATTAATTCGATTTGCTGTATATGATCAAACTTTTTTTCTACCAGCAATGAAACTTTTCCCTTATTGGGATCGTCAATCTAATGGTGGAAAAAAATCTATTCCCTATCAAGAGATTAAGGAAGCTGGTGTTGAAATCCCAATAGCTTTCCAAGCACGAATAGATTATTTGAAAATTATTGACCAGCTTTACTTTTAGAACGGAGGAAGATGAGTTATGGCAAATGATAGCCAATCTCGAGCAGCAAGAAGAAAACAACAAAATCAATCAAAAAAGAAAAATAAATCTATATTCAAAAAAACATTGCTAGTCATAGGCATTGTATTTTTAGCATCTGTTATCGGAATTGGTGGGTTATTCACTTATTATGTTGCCACTGCGCCTAACTTAGATGGTGCATTACTTTCAGATCCTGCTTCTTCAAAAATTTATGATATGGATGAAGAATTATATGCGGATCTAGGTACTGAAAAGCGAACAAAAATTAGTTATACAGATCTACCAGATACATTAATTGATGCGGTATTAGCAACAGAGGATGTCCGTTTCTTTGAACATTCTGGTATTGATTTAAGAAGGATTGGCGCAGCAGTTTTAGCCAATTTCACGGATGGATTTGGTTCCGAAGGTGCAAGTACAATTACACAACAGGTAGTAAAAGATTCATTTCTATCTACTGATAAAACAATAAAAAGAAAAGTACAAGAACAATGGATAGCGATTCAATTAGATCGTGAATATTCAAAAGAAGAAATACTTGAAATGTATCTAAATAAAATCTATTATGGCTCTGGTGCTTATGGTGTTGCAACAGCGGCAAATACGTATTTTAGTAAAACGGATTTATCAGAATTAACGCTTGCAGAATCTGCTATTTTAGCTGGTTTACCACAACGACCTTCTGCATACGCTCCAACAGTTAATCCTGATTTAACCCAAGAAAGAATGGAAACTGTTTTAACTTTAATGGTAAGACACGGTAAGATTACAGAAGCAGAAGCCGAAGAAGCGAAAGCTGTTAATGTAGAAGATATATTAAATGTTTCGGTAGAACAAGAAACACCGTATCAAGCTTTTATACAAAAAGTAGCCGATGAAGTGGAAGAAAAAACAGGTGCAAATATTTATACAGATGGTTTACAAGTTTACACTACACTTGATCCCGTTGCGCAGGAAGAAGTTGAATTGGTCTTATCTAATTCAGATGATAACCCTATTGACTTTCCGGATGACGAGTTACAATCAGGTATTGTTGTAACAGCTACCAATACCGGTGCTATTCGAGCTATTGGTGGTGGAAGAAATCGTGAAAATAATAATGGTTGGAATTACGCTTTTCAAGGTGATGGTCGACAAGCTGGTTCAGCAATTAAACCTATACTTGATTATGGACCTGCAATTGAATATCTAAATTGGTCAACATACCAACAAATAAATGATGATGCACCTTATGAAATTGGAAATGAAGCTGGGGATACGATTAATAACTGGAATAATCAATTCCAAGGATGGATGAGCATTCGATATGCCCTCCAATGGTCACTTAATGTTCCTGCCGTTAAAACGTTAGATGAAGTTGGTACGTCACAAGCAGCAGATTTCGCGAATGGTTTAGGTTTTAATTATGATGAAAATAATTTAGGTATTACAGAGGCGATTGGAGGAGCTGAATCAGATGTCACTCCACTAGTAATGGCTGGAGCTTATAGTGCATTTGGTAATGAAGGTATTTACAATGAACCATATGCTGTAACAAAGATTGTTTATGATGACGGTAGCTCAGAAGATTTGAAATCAGAGCCAGTAGCTGCTATGTCTGACTCAACTGCTTACATGATAACAGATATGTTGAAATCGGTAGTTCAAAGTGGTACAGGTACAGTTGCAAATGTATCTAGTATTCCAATGGCAGGGAAAACGGGAACAACTGATAACGATGCAGATATTTGGTTTGCAGGTTATAGCACAAATTACACTGTTTCTGTATGGTCTGGTTACCCAGAAGGTAATGAAAGAGCAGTACCTGATACAAAGATTTCACAAAATTTATTTAATCATGTTATGTCAACTATATCAGCAGGCGTTGAGACACCGGACTTTGAGAGACCTAGTTCTGTTGTTGAAGTGAAGGTTGAAAAAGGTTCAAACCCTGCTAAATTAGCAAGTTCATACACCCCGTCATCACAGATAGTTACTGAATTATTTAAAAAAGGTTATGAACCAGAAGCGACATCCGAAAAGTTTGAACAAATTGATCCTGTTTCAAGCTTACGTGCAAGTTATGATGAAGAATCGAATCTGATTGATGTCTCCTGGAGTTATAATGGTGACGAAGATGTTACATTCCAAGTTAGTACCGGTTCAAATAGTACAACTACTGATAATAACGAACTTGAAATAAGTAACGTGGAAAGAGGCACTTCTTACACCATTGAAGTTATTGCGATCAGTAATACTGATGAAAGTAATGTAAGTGAAGTAAAAACTGTTGAAGTCACTGTTCCAGAGGAAGAAGTTGAAGAAGAAGAACCTGAAGAAGAAATAGAAGAAGAAGAACCTGTGGAGCCTGAGGAAACGGAAGAACCCGAGGAACCCGCAGAACCTGAAGATACTGATGAAAATAGTGAAGAACAAGACGATCCAGCTAGTGATGATTCGACCGAAGATGAAGAAACGACAGAAGATCCAGAAACTCCTGTAGTTACTCCACCAGAAGAAGAAGAAGAAACGACACAAGAATAATATAGATAAAAAAAGGCAGCATCTGCTGCCTTTTTTTATTGCTCTAATATTTCCGCTTTTGCATACAGTTTCTCTGTTTCTTTATACAATTCATTCAAATGAATATAAGAGTGATATTGATGTGGGTATGACTGTATAAATTGAATTCTTTCTTTTATATTTAATGGTTTGTAGGTGAAGTTTTCCAGTTTGTCAACACCATCTAGTTCTTCATCCCACTTCTCTTTATTTAATAAAAATAACAAGTGAATATAGTTTTTAATAAACTGTTGCATAGGAAAAGAAGCTTCTTGAAATTTTCTTTCATGAAATAGATTTGAAATATTTCCTGATTTATCTTTCCATTCGTTCAACAATTCTATCCCTTCAGTTTGCATATTCCTCACGTTCCTTTTGTTTCATTCTTTTCTTACCTTCTCGACAAATAGTTAACAAGGGGCATGCAGGACAATTAGGATTTCTTGCTTTACAATGATAGCGACCAAAGAAAATCAAGCGGTGGTGTGTATCACTCCACTCCTCTTTGGGGACCTTGCGCATTAATGTCTTCTCCACTTCTAAGACAGAATCTTTCCAACGACACAAAGCCAATCGTTTAGATACACGTTCAACATGTGTATCTACAGCAATTGCTGGTTCTTTAAAAGCTACTGATGCAACAACATTTGCTGTTTTACGGCCAACACCAGCTAATGTTTCTAAATCTGCTTTACTTTCTGGAACCTCTCCATTAAAGTTATCCAATAATGATTGGCAAAGCTTTTGTATATTTTTTGCTTTATTACGATATAAACCAATAGATCGTATATCTTGCTCTAATTCTTCAACTGTTACAGCTAAAAAATCTTCCGGAGTTTGGTATTTTTGGAAGAGATTTTTAGTTACTTTATTAACCAAATTATCTGTACACTGCGCTGATAAAAGAACAGCAATTACAAGTTCAAATGGATTTTTATGCACGAGTTCACATTCTGCGTTTGGATACATTTCCTTTAAACTATCTAAAACGTAAGCAATATCTTTTTTATTAAGCATAATACTTTCTCTCCTTATTCATCTTCTAACCAATTGTAATACAAGGAGACATCCCGTTTTGGCTCTTCTCGTTCTAAGTTTGAATTTGATTGATTACTATGGAATGATTTACTCTGTTCTCTTGCTTGTTCAACAGATCGAATTCCTTTCTTCTTCCACTCTCGTAAGATTCGATCTATATATTTAAAATTGAGTTTACTCATTAATACAGCTTCACGTAAGGCTGCTTTAATAAGTGCAGGTTTTTGTTCATCTTCATCAATCCAAATATTAATCGTCTCAATTTCAAATGGTGATAATGCTCGTCCGAATTCTTGTTCAAATAAAAGAAAGATATTCATTGCAAGCTCATGATCCGTGTCATCTTTTTTTGGTTGAGCTTCCTGATATAACTTCTCCCACAAAGGTTCGAGGGAATATTGTTCACCCATCAAAACTTGTTCTGCTTCATTTTGTTCAATTGCTAACATATTTTTTTGTATTAATTTGCGTAATATCGTCGAACACTCTTGTTGATCAAACGAGACACAGTCAGCTATTTCATCAGGTGTTGGAAAATAAACCGCAGATATACTAAAGCGATGAATTTGCAAAAGAACAATGACATCTTTTTCTGTTAATCCAAGTGTATGATATTCTCCTAATAGTTTTGCAGGAATCGTTAATTGATCCCTCAAAAAGGTTTGATAAGAATGTTTATTTTTCATGTAAGTCACCTCAAAATAGTCTGAACATCTTTAGAAATTGATAGTAAAACCCCTGACAACATCAAATATGTCAAGGGTTCTACATTAAATAAACCTATTATGGATATAGTCGATTTAACAGACGTGGAAAAGGAATTGTCTCACGTACGTGTTCAACACCTGAGAACCATGCAACCGTTCTTTCTAAACCTAATCCGAATCCTGCATGTGGAACACTTCCAAATTGACGTAATTCTAAATACCATTTGTAAGCATCACCTGATAATTTATGTTCATCATAACGCTGCTTCAATAATTCCAGGTCATCTATTCTTTGTGACCCGCCTATAACCTCACCATAGCCTTCTGGTGCAATCAAGTCAGCACATAAGACTACTTCTGGCCGATTTGGATCAGGCTTCATGTAGAAGGCTTTAATGTCGGCTGGGTAATTCGTAATAAATACTGGTAAGTCAAAACTTTCTGCAATCGCCGTTTCATGAGGAGATCCAAAATCTTCGCCCCACTCAATATCTGTGAAACCTTTTTCTTTAAGGAGTTCCACCGCTTTATCATATGTAATCCGTGGAAATGGCGCTTTAATTTTTTCTAATTTAGATACATCACGTTCAAGTGTTTTTAATTCTAATTGACAATTATCTAAAACTGCTTGCGCTAAATAACTAACATAATTTTCTTGAACTTCTAAACTTTCCTCATGATTCATAAATGCCATTTCTGGTTCAATCATCCAGAACTCAATTAAATGTCTTCGTGTTTTAGACTTTTCTGCTCTGAAAGTTGGTCCAAAAGAAAATACTTTACCAAACGCCATTGCTGCTGCTTCCATGTATAATTGGCCACTTTGTGAAAGATATGCCTCTTCATCGAAGTATTGTGTGTGAAACAATTCTGTCGTACCTTCTGCAGCAGCTCCAGTTAAAATCGGTGGATCAATTTTCATATAGCCATTTTCATTGAAAAATTGGTAAGTTGCACGAATTATTTCGTTACGGATTTTCATAATTGCATGCTGTTTTTTAGAACGTAACCATAAATGACGATGATCCATTAAAAACTCAGTACCATGCTCTTTTGGTGTTATCGGAAAATCAACTGCAGCATGAATAATTTCAATTTCTTTGACTTGTAGTTCATAACCAAACGCTGAACGTGTATCTTCTACAACAGTCCCAGTAACATACAATGATGTTTCTTGCGTTATATTTTTAGCCAATTGAAAGATTTCCTCTTCTACATCAGCTTTTGCAACGACACCTTGGATAAAACCTGTTCCATCTCTAAGTTGAAGAAAAGCAATTTTACCACTTGATCTTTTATTGGCTAACCATGTGCCAATTCTCACTTCTTCCCCTACATGTTTTGCTACTTGATCTATTGTTGTTTTCATCCTTAATTCCTCCAAAAATCTCAATACTTATGATTGATGATTAATTACAAATCGTTTAATTCTCTTCATTGCTTCCTCTAGTTGCTCTAACGAAATCGCATAGGAAAGTCTGACATTTTCTGCTGCACCAAAACCAGTTCCAGGAACCAATGCTACCTTTTCCTCTTCTAATATTGCTTCTACCCAATCATCAACTGTTTTATAACCTGTCATCTTAACTGCTTCTTTTACATTTGGAAATAAATAAAAAGCACCTTTTGGTTTAACACATGTAATACCAGGTATTGCAGTGAGCCATTGATAGGTTTTCTCTAATCTATCTTGGAACGCTACACGCATCTGTTCAATTTCTTCATCTCCGTTTGAATAGGCAGCCAATGCAGCATATTGTGCAATTGATGTTGGGTTTGACGTTGAATGTGATGCTAGTCCCGTCATTGCTTTAATAATTTGTTTGTTGCCAATCGCATAACCAATTCGCCAGCCTGTCATAGAGTGAGATTTTGATACACCATTAATAATGATGGTTTGTTCTTTTAATGCGTCGGAAATCTCAGCTATTGATACATGTGCTTCTTCTGTATAGATTAGCTTCTCATAAATTTCATCTGAGACAATCAAAACATTATTCTCCAAACAAATTTTACCAAGGTCGTTTAATTCCGATTTAGTATACATAGAACCTGTTGGGTTACTTGGTGAATTAATAATAACAGCTTTTGTTTTATCTGTTATCGCATTCTTTAGTTGATCAGGTGTTAATTTAAACTGGCTCTTTTCATCCGCTTCTACATAAATAGGTGTACCTTGGGCTAACTTAATTTGTTCTGGATAGCTTACCCAATAAGGCGAAGGAACAATTACTTCATCGTCAGGATTTAACAAAACTTGAAATAAAGTATATAGTGCATGTTTAGCACCAGTAGTAACGATGATTTGATCTCGATCATAGTCTAAATGTTGATCGTTTCTCATTTTCTCAATAATTGCATCTTTTAACTCTACTATACCACCTGCAGGAGTGTACTTTGTAAATCCACTTCTCATTGCATTTGTTGCTGCATCTAGAATATATGATGGTGTATTAAAATCTGGTTCACCTGCGCCTAATCCGATAACATCATGTCCTGCATCTTTTAGCTCTTTTGCTTTAACAGTAATTGCTAATGTTGAGGATGGCGTCAATGCTTGTACTCGATGTGCTAATTCCATTTGATCACCCTTCTTTTTTTAATAATCATTTGAAAACGATACACCACTATCATAAGACCCATCATCTAAGCGGTAGTATGCATAACTTAATCGATCTTCTGCATCAAAGTAACTTAATTCTAACAATGGGGTATCCCCTCTGATCCCGTATTGTGATTGTAATAGCTCACATGATGTACTACAGGAATTTTGCCATTGTGATAATAACGTATTCTTATCCAAAAAATTAGATAACTCAAAAGTTTTTATCTCAACTTCTTGATTTGAAACCTCTACAAAGGCAAGGATACTGTCACCAGTTTCTGTCTGTCCCTCTACCACATTATAATAAATCTCACCGTGATAGCGAGAAATATCATCTATTTCAATGATCGCTGTTTCTTCTAGCACACGTTCTTCTGAAGTTGAAAAGTCGGACGTTTTATTCGCTTCTACAGTTTGATACAAGATGACACTGTAAACAAAGATTCCAATAATAAGCAGAATAAATCCAACTAGAATCCAACTTAGCCAATTAGGTACGGTAAATAGTAAAGATTGCTTTTTCATGATCATCCTCATCCAATGCTAATCCAAACATTAAATCATCTTCTTTCAATGTACGATTTAAACTGTCAACTATTTTATACATGTCTGTTGAATGTGTTAATTTTACTGTTGATAATGTTTCTATTTTATCCTTCATAAATATCTCCTAAATGTGAATTTTTAATTAACTGAGAATTAAAGTGTTTTTATTACAAAAAATTGTTACACATAGATAACTAATTCATTTGTATACTAATGATATGTTGAAAAGAAATATGTAATATGTCTATATATTATAACAGGTTTTATGACAAAAATTGATAGACAATTATAATTTTTCAACTAAATTTATCCCAACCCACCATATTTACTGTGTACAGTTTACTGTACACAGGTTTTTTTATGAAATTATTTCGTAATCATTCAAGTCCATTCGGATAATTGTCGTTCCTACTTGTTTTAGTTGGTAGACATCAATCCAAGATTCATTAAGTCTCTCCATTAAATCTTTATTAGGTGTACCAGCCTCTTGATTAAAAACTATACTAATATGTGGATCCATTTTCTGTAACAATTTTGCGCTGGGGGAATTACTTTGACCATAATCAGCAATTTTAATTATTTCAGACTGCAAATTGTAAGCTTCCAATCCTTTATCACTATCTGGATCATTGACACTCATATACAAAATGCTGTTTTTTCCAAATTCAATTAAAAACGTCATTTCTCCCGCAGTATTTGTTTGTAATACATGAATGTTTAAAGCACTACCAAGTTTGATTTGGTCATCTTTTTTCCACATTGTTTTATTAGTGATACCTGTTAATAACTGTTTTTCTGAATTTGCATAATAAACATTTTGCACATCAAAATTCTCGTGTATTTGATCTATATTACCACAGTATTCTTCTGTTTGCTTCGTTAGTATTAAGCCATCCAACTTCTCTACATGTAGTTCCTTTAACTGTTTCCAAAGCTCTAATCTACTCTCTTTTGAACCAGTATTAATCAAAAAATTCTTACCATCAGGTGTTTGAATAATAGTTGCTTCACCATCTGGTATATTCAGAAATGAAACATATAATTCGTTTTCCTCGACCGGCGATGTTGAGGCAATCACATTAATTATACCAGTTACTGGAAAGAAGAACAACGCTAATAAAAGCGTAAAAACATGAATAAATCGATTCATCTAATCACCTACTTCACAATATTGTAGGCTTAGGATGCGTAAATGTTAACAGATCATAACCAATCTTGAGCTATTTCCATTAATTCTTTTGTTGTTTTATGATGGATAGGTATTTCTGGTATCGAATCAATAAAGTAATTACTGTATTTAGCAGTCATTATTCGATCATCACAAACAAATACAATACCTCGATCAGTACTGGAACGAATTAATCGACCAAATCCTTGTTTAAAACGAATAATTGCATTAGGTAAGGCTAGTGTGGCAAACGGGTTTTTTCCCGACTTTTTTAGATAGTTTGCTTTTGCTTGATATACCGGATGATTAGGTGGTTGAAATGGTAATCGCACGATCACAACACAAGATAAATCACTTCCTGGAATATCAATTCCTTCCCAAAAAGAATTCGTACCTAACAAGATAGCCTGATCAAATGTTTGAAAATTCTTTTTTAATCTAGATCGACTTCCGCTTGAAACCCCCTGAGCAATTAACATATATTCTTCTTCATCGATTATCTCACGTAATAAAATATACGCTTTTTTTAACATATCATAAGATGTAAATAAAACGAGCATCCTACCCTTTGTAATATGAGCTAATGATAAAATCGCTTCACACGTTGCTTCAATAAAATCATCCATTTTACCGTATTTTGCATAGGGGAAATCAGTTGGAATTAATAACTGAACTTGATCTTCGTATGCGTATGGTGAAATGATTTTCTTTTCTAAAACATCTTCTTTTAGAAGACCGACTCTTTCCTTAAAAACAGAGAATGAATTTTTCATTGTTAACGTTGCACTCGTCATGATAACGCTCTGTTTTTCTTGGAATAGTTTCTCCTGTAACAGATCGGCAACATCAATTGGTTCTTGGTATAAATACACTGCATTTTGAGCTCCAAATGCATCAATTTCAATCCATTTAACTTCTTCCATTTTCAATTGGTGAATAAAATAATTTTCCAATTCATCGATAATAGTCTGAATGCGTTTCATATGCCATTTAACTTCTTCCATTAAATCTACAGCCATGTCACTTTCCCGCATCAAATGTAAGATTCGTGATAAAATATGAATGAGGTCACGTAATTGAAAAGACAATCGGTTTACCATCTCAATAATTGTGTCCCAACCTTGATCTGTTCCCTCTGGTATACGATATTGATAACGACCTATATCGTTAATTGCAATGTCATTTACTTGTTTTTCTTTAACATATTGAAATAAAAAGCGAAATAAGGTATCCGTTTCTTCTTTAGCCTCTAACCACCATTTATCCCATTCGTATTCTTTACAAATAAGAGCAATGTCATTGTCATACTTCATTAATTTTTGAATCCAAGCTCCATCTTCCATACTTCCAATCGCTTGTAATGTTCGTTGAACGGAAACGTAATCTAAACTCAGTCCAAAATGTTTAGAAGCAGTTGCTTCTAAATGATGTGCTTCATCGATAATTATCTTCTGAAATGATGGCAATAAAGGAATCTCGCTTGTCATATTAGCACATAATAATGCGTGATTCGTAATGATTACATCCGATTTTTGAGCATTTGTTTTAGCCCTATAATAAAAAGAACGTGTGAACCAAGGAGAGCTAACATCTAAACCACCTTCTGCTTCAGTAGAAACTTTACGAAAGAATTGTTGTCCACTTGATGGTAATTGAATTTCATCTATATCACCAGTAGTAGTTTCCGTTAGCCAAATTAGGATAATTGCTTTTGTTAACGTAATATCGTAGTTGTCAAATTCAGATGAACGGAGTGTTTGTTCAAATTTAGCCAAACTAAGATAATGTTGTTTTCCTTTTAAGATAGCTGTTTGGAATGGAAAAGACAGTACTTTTTCTAGTAAAGGTATTTCTTTCTCGATTAACTGCGTCTGTAACTGCGTTAGATGCGTACTAACTACCACTCGTTCATTATCATGAACTGCCTGAAATAAAGCCACGATTAAGTAAGCTAATGATTTACCTGTACCCGTTTCTGCTTCAATAATAGCATGTTGTTTTGACTGAAATGCATCATAGATTAGTTCAGTCATTTCACGCTGTCCACTTCGCATTTCAAACTGACTCATCGCCTTCGCCAAGTCACCATCTTTTTGATAAAATCGCTCCATGATTTCACCAAAAGAAATAGTTGTGTTGTTAGTCGACTTTGCTTTTGTTACGTGTTTCTTTAAAGCTAACCCTCGAAAAATTTCAATACCTTCAGGTTCTTCTGTTAGAAAAGCTAATTGATTTTCTCGTTCTTTTAAAACTTCTCCTAGATCACTTTTTATTCTTGGTTCCATTTGCCTAAGTTGAACAATTGTTTCGTATGGTAATGCATATATTTTATTTAATAAATGCGCAAGTAAATAAGATGTTACATGCGCATCAGACAGCGCTCGATGTGGGTCTACATGGCTTAATTCTAAAAACGTAGCTAACTGACCCAATTTAAAACCTGGTGCTTGAGGTAATAATATACGTGATAGTTCTACCGTATCAATCACCGGTTGTATTAAGGGAGCAAGACCTACCCGTTTAAACTCATCATTTAAAAACCCTAAATCAAACGGTACATTATGCGCGACAAAATATGCATCATCAAAGAGTATTCTGATTTGTTCTGCTATATCCTCGAATATTGGTTGACCGGAAACATCTTCATCCGTAATACCTGTTAAATTTGTTATAAAAGTTGATATGTTGACTTCTGGATTTACTAAAGTAGAATATTCTTCAATTATTTCGCCATTTGACCAAACAATTATGCCCACTTCTATAATTCGATCACCTTTAGATGGTGTATGTCCAGTAGTTTCCAAATCAATAATTACATATTTGTTCATTAACCCATCCCCATATGATAACTTATAAGAAGTTATTTATATTTCTTCCAGTATGTAGGATATATAAAAAGAAAACTCCTACCAAACATACTGTTGATAAGAGTTAAGACTGAAGTGACGTAAGTGGTGTCTCCTGTTCAAGCATCTCAACCACGTCATTTTTTTCGTTCATAATGGCAACTTTAGGTTTATAAGTTGAAAACTCTTCATCAGATACTAGCGCATATGAAACGATTATCACTATATCGTTTTTTTGAACAAGTCTTGCGGCAGCACCATTTAGACAAATAACTTTACTTCCTCTTTCTCCTGGAATCACATATGTTTCTAATCTAGCTCCATTATTATTATTAACGATCTGCACCTTTTCGTGCGGTAAAATATCGACTTTATCTAGTATATCCTGATCAATTGTAATACTACCAACATAATCTAAATTTGCTTCGGTAACACGAGCTCGATGGATCTTCCCTTTCATCATCGTGCGATACATACGCTTTCCTCCTAGCCTAATACGTTTGAACTTGTGCCATCAGGCATTAAGATAATATTATCAATAAGCCTAGCTTGACTAAATTGTACAGCAACTGCAATGATCACTTGCTGATCTACTCTAGTTAAAGGCTTTAACGATGGAAATCGTAATATTTCAACATAATCTATATTACCAGTTGTGTGCGTATTGATATATTTTTTTACTTCATTCACTATAATAGCAGGATTTTTTTCACCGTCAAATATTTTTTGTTGCGCTACTTGTAAACTCATAAATAATGAAGGAGCTTCAGTGCGTTCTTGTTCTGTTAGATAGACGTTTCTACTGCTTTTAGCTAAACCATCTACTTCTCTTATTGTCTCTAACATGTGCAATTGTATTGGAAAATTGTAATCTTTAATAAGTTGATCAACAACCGCAACTTGTTGCGCATCCTTGATTCCAAAATATACATGATCTGGTGAGGTTGTATGGAATAATTTCGTTAATACAGTGACAACACCATCAAAATGACCTGGTCGTGATTTAGCGCATAAGACATCAACACGATCAACCACTTGAATTGTTATACCTAAATCTGTTGGGTACATTTCTTCTACTGTAGGCATATAAAGAGCATCCACGCCATTCTTTTTCGCAATTTCTATATCATGTTGTTCGTTTCGTGGATACTTTTCGAAATCTTCATTAGGACCAAACTGTAAGGGATTGACAAAGATACTTGCAACCAAAATATCATTTTCTTGACGGGCTTTCTTAAGTAAAGATTCATGTCCTTCATGCAAATAGCCCATTGTCGGAACAAATCCAATCTTCTTCCCAATTCTCTTGTTTTTCAATGTATACTCCTGCATGGAGCTAACTGTTTTTATAATCTGCATGCTTATTCCTCCGGTAGTATTGTATCTGCATTAATCGTGTAGCTATGTTTTTCTTCCGGAAAGCTCGCAGTTTTAACTTCTTCGACATATGTTGATAATGCTTTAAAAATAGGTTCCGTAACATTTTCATATGTTTTTACGAATTTCGGAAGATGATTGTCACCGTATTGGATCAAATCATGATAGACAAGCACTTGACCATCACATGAACTACCTGCTCCAATACCAATTGTCGGAATTTCTAGTTGATTCGTTATTATTTTAGTGACTTCTTTTGGTACACATTCTAATACTAAAGCAATTGCACCGCTTGCTTGTAATGCCTTGGCATCTGCAATGATTTTTTCAGCACTAGCCTGGTCTTTACCCTGAACACGATATCCGCCAAGGACATTGACTGTTTGTGGAGTCAAGCCTATATGAGCAACGACTGGAATTCCAGCATTTGTTAAATGTGTGACTAAAGTTAGAATCTCAGGTGATGCACCCTCAATTTTTAAACTTTGTGCATTTGTTTCTTGAAAAATACGTTTTGCATTTTTTAATCCATCTTCTAATGAAATATGATACGACATAAAAGGCATGTCTACTACAACATATGTATCATTTGCAGCTCTTGTTACTGCTTTTGCATGGTGAATCATGTCATCTACTGTTACTTGGATGGTTGAATTATAACCTAGTACAACCATCCCTAAGGAATCACCGACTAAAATCATATCAACATTTGCCTGTTGTGCTAGTTTCGCTGCAGGATAGTCATATGCAGTTACCATTGCAATCTTCTCATTTTCATGTTTCATTGTCTGAAATGTTCTACTAGTTTTCAACGTTGACGCTCCTTTACCACTTTATTTCTGCTGAATACAAGACTTCAATTTGATTTTGCTCGTTTTCTATCCGTAATGCACCATCAGCACTAATCCCTCTAATAATTCCTTGCTTTTCAACATTTCCTGCTTTATAAACTATTTCTTTATTTATTTTATAACCAAAGGATTCCCATTTACTTTTTGTTTCTGAAAACCCCATTAATAGATAGCGATCATACGCTTCTTCAAAGCGTTGTAATAGTGCTTGAATCAATTCTTGTTTTTTAAGTGTCTTTTCAACTTCTATTTTTAAAGAAGTGGCAAATTGACTTATCTCCTCTTCAAAACTATCTGCGGTTTGATTTACATTCAGACCAATTCCTATTACAATGTGATTGATATTATCTTGTTCTGCTTGCATTTCAGTTAAAATTCCTGCTACTTTCTTACCATGAATAAGTATATCATTTGGCCATTTAATTGTAGGTGTAACACCTACCTCTTCTTCAATCAGTTCAGCTAATACTGTTGCTGCTACTAAAGTGAATTGTGGCGCCTGTAATGGCGGAACATCAGGACGTAAAATAATACTCAACCACGCACCTAAATCATTGTTAGAGAACCATGACCGATTCATACGTCCTCTTCCGCTTTCTTGTCGATCCGCTATTACCACGGTTCCATGGGCATATCCATCTTGAGCTAATTTATTTGCTTTCGTTTGAGTGGAGGGCATTTTCTCTTGGTAGACCATACTTTTCCCTAACCACTTTGTCTTCAATCCCCATTGGAGTGTGTTTTTACTCATTTTCAAAGGGAATGCAACAATCCGATAGCCTTTATTTGGAACGGCTTCTATTTGGTAACCTTCTTCTTCTAAACGTTTCATCTGCTTCCATACTGCTGTGCGTGATATGTCAAGTCTTTCAGAAATAGCTTGTCCAGAAATAAATGCAGTACCACTTAATGCTAATAACTCCATTAATTGTTCTTGGGTGGATGACATGTAATAACCCACTCCTTAATTTCTATCTTTTTATTTAATAACTCACCATCAACAATCGCCTTTTCAATTTCATTAAGATAAGTTGCAATCCAATCACCTTTTTCTCGATTCGGATACAACGCAATTAGCTCTGTACCAGATAATTCGACTTCCTTACGAGATTGAATAGGTAAGCTATCTACAACTGCTAACAAATCTGTTTTTTTTATTTCAACTTGATAAAGGATTCGGCTTAAACGTATAAACGCTTCATATAATGTTTCAGGTAATTGATATAAAAGCCAGTTATGTATACCATCTTGTTTATATAAATGTAAAATTCGCACTAACTTATCAGCCATTAAAAAAGTTCGATTTGATTGTTTCCATTCTCGGACCACATCTTTAATCGATACATGTGATGCTTCCATTTTTAAAAATGCAAATACTTCATGTAGCGATAAAAGTGGGGTCTGTATAGTTTCCATACTTTGCACTAAGATTGGATCGTGCTTAAATACAGGCAATTTATCCCACATTTGTACAGTTGACCAAAGTACCATAGCATCTGAAACTGCTTGACCTGCAAGGGTTTTCTCAAATTCAACTGCTAAACGTTCTACTGCAATCTCTTCTATCCATGCTACTTTTTCTTTAATTGCAACTAATGTCTCTACTTCTAGCGTGAAATTTAATTGACTGACAAACCGTAATGCACGCATCATTCGCAGTGGGTCTTCATGAAATCGATCACGAGCATTTCCTACTGTTGAAATAATCTGTTTCCTTATGTCCAATTGACCTTTAAACGGATCATATAAGTCTCCACTTTTATCCATTGCTATCGCATTAATAGTAAAATCTCTACGACTAAGATCTTCACCGATTTGATTAACGAATTGCACTTGATCTGGATGTCTAAAATCCGAATAATTGCCTTCTGTTCGAAATGTAGTAACTTCAAAAGATTGTTTCTTTAGACGTACAATGACAGTCCCATGCTCAATTCCAACTGGGATAACTTTCGGGAAAATGGCTTGAACTTCTGTCGGAGTTGCAGATGTTGCAATATCAATATCTTTAACCGGGTTCTTTAATAGATAATCGCGAACTGCACCACCAACAAAAAATGCCTGATGCCCTTTCGCTTCTAATTTTTCTAATACAATTACAGCTTGTGAAAATAAGGCATCAAGCATTATTTTCACCCTCTAAAAGTCGATCATAGATTTGTTCATATTCATCAACTATTTTATCAGCCGAGAATTCTTGCTTTACGTGAGCTATTGCCGCTTGAGAAAATGCTTTCCATTCATCTTTATTTGTTAATAAATGAAGTGCCTTGGAAACGATCGCTTCGTTATCTCCTAATTCCACAATATAGCCATTTATTCCATCCTCAATTACTTCAGGAATACCACCAATATTTGTACCAATACAAGGGACACCACACGCCATTGCTTCTATTAAAACAAGGCCAAAACTTTCTTTTTCAGATAACAATAACTTTAGATCAGCTAACGATAATATTGAAGCGATATTATTTTGCTTACCTAAAAATAGAACGCGGTCTTGTAATTGCAACGATTCCACTAGTTGGAACATTTCAGCGTACTCTGGTCCATCGCCAATCAGTATTAATTTAGAAGGAATTTTCTCATTTATGTCACGAAAAGCATAGATAACATCTTGTATTCTTTTCACTTTACGAAAATTAGAAATATGTAATAGTACTTTTTCATCAGACTTGATACCATAATGATTACGAAGATCACTCGTATCTTGATAATAATATTCACTTTCATCGACAAAATTATAGACAACATTAATTTTCTTGTTAACTGCTAACATATCTTGTGTTTGCTTAACTAGACTGTTTGAGACAGCCGTAACAGCATCTGAATTCTCAATTCCGTGCGTGATCATTCGTTTTAAACTTCGATCAATACCAAGTACAGTAATATCTGTTCCATGCAATGTCGTAACAATCTTTATATCACGTCTAGCCATTTGTTTAGCCAGTAAGGCACAAATAGCATGAGGCATCGCATAATGAACATGTAAGATGTCTAATTCTTCTGTATCAATTACTTCAGCCATTTTATTTGCAAGAGCTAGATCATACGGTGGGTATTGAAAAACTGGATAATGGTTTACCTCTACCTCATGAAAGTATATATTCTTATGAACGCTATTTAATCGAAATGGTATGCTTGATGTTATAAAATGAACTTCATGTCCTTTTTTTGCTAAAAATTTCCCTAATTCAGTAGCAACGATGCCAGAACCACCTACAGATGGGTAACATGTTATTCCAATTTTTTTAATATTCATCATTAATTATCCTTTTTATTTAGATTTCTCCAATCAAAAAAACCAGCTTCTAAAGCACGTATGACAATCTCTGCTCCCGCTAAATTAGTAACTAAAGGAATTTGATGCACATCACATAAACGCATTAATGCACTAATATCAGGTTCATGGGGCTGTGCAGTTAATGGATCTCTGAAAAAAATTATTAAATCCATTTCATCTGTTGCTATCTTCGCGCCAATTTGCTGATCGCCACCTAGTGGTCCAGACAGAAAGCGTGTGATAGAAAGACCAGTTCCTTCACTGATTTTAGTTCCTGTTGTTCCTGTAGCAAAAAGCTCGTGTTTTTCTAATATATGTTTATAAGACATAGAGAATTGAATAATTGCTTCTTTCTTTTTATCATGCGCTACCAATGCAATTTTCATTTAACAAACACTCCTCGTTTAATTTCTAACTCTACTCCAATAGATTTTCTAAACCATATACAAGTACATCTAGCTTCATTACATGATCAATTGAAAACTTAATTCCAGACATAAATGATTCCCGATGAAATGAATCATGTTTAATAGTTAAATTCTCACCAGGTCCACCGAATATGACTTCTTGATGAGCAACTAGTCCCGGTAATCTTACACTATGAATGTGCATACCATCAATATTAGCACCTCTTGCACCAGCTATTGTTTCTTTTTCATTTGGATGTCCCTGTTGTTTCGCTTCCCGTTCTTGCTTTATTAATTCAGCTGTCTTCACCGCTGTGCCGGAAGGGGCATCAAGTTTTTTATCATGATGTTTTTCAATGATTTCAACGTCAGGAAAATACTTAGCTGCCCACTTCGAGAATTCCATCATTAATACTGCCCCAATCGCAAAGTTTGGTGCAATTACTACGCCTATTCCCTTCTCTTCTGCTAAATCAGTTAATTCCTCTAATTGTTCAGATGTAAAACCCGTTGTTCCCACAACTGGACGTACACCATATGAAATAGCCGTTTTTGTATGTAAAAAACCTACTTCTGGTGTAGTAAGATCTACTAATACATCTGCTTGTGACTCACTAAAACATTGATCAATATCCGTATAGATTAGTGCATTAAAGCTTGGTAAATCTTCAACATCTTTAACTTTTTTTTGGTCATTTTTCGTATCTAAACAAGCCACTAATTCTAAATCATCATGTTTTTCAATCATACGAAGCGCTTCACTACCCATTCGTCCACGAGGTCCTGCCACTACTACTTTAACTTTACTCATCTTGATCACGCTCCAAATCTATTTTTGTCCATCTGTCTTTGTCTCTTGTTTCAATTTTTGTCATCGCTTTATCAAAAGCTTGACTAATGTCAATATCTAACGAATTAGCAAATGAAAGTACAACAAACATCAAATCACCTAATTCATCTTCAATTGTATTTGAATCTTCTGTATCCTTTTTAGTTTTTTCTCCATGCACATGATTAACTTCTCTTGCTAACTCCCCAATTTCTTCTGTAAAGCGAGCTAACATACTTAAGGGACTAAAATATCCTTCTTTAAATTGCGCTATGTATGTATCGACACGTTTTTGCATTTCCACTGTATTATGTTTATCTTCAATTGACATAAAGGAAACTCCTTCTTTTTCTTATAAGTATAACATTTCCTATTCAAATTCTCTTCTAATGTTAGCGAAAACAACTCAGTTTGACAAATTTTTTAATCTATTTAGGACAAAATAATTTTTAAATTGATTCGTTAGTTGAGAATACGCTTCTGTTTGACTATAATAGATAAGGTGCTTTTAACAGGAGGTCGAATAGTTTGTCATTATTTGGTTTAAAATTGAAAAATATTTTCTTTATTTTAATTGGTTCAGCTATTTTTTCGTTTGGTATAGTTCACTTTAATATGCAAAACAATTTGGGGGAAGGTGGATTTACAGGGATTACGTTACTTTTCTATTTCTTATGGAATTGGGACCCAGCTATTTTAAACATCATTCTAAATATACCGGCATTTATTATAGGTTGGCGTTTCTTGGGTCGAAATACGTTTCTATATTCGATTATTGGAACTTTAGCAGTATCTGTGTTCTTATATATTTTTCAGATTAGTCCTTATCAACTTCATTTAGAATCCGACATGACACTTGTCGCATTATTTGCAGGTGTGTTTATTGGTGTTGGTCTTGGAATTATCTTTCGCTATGGCGGGACTACAGGTGGGGTCGATATTATTGCTCGGATCGTTCATAAATATGTTGGCTGGAGCATGGGGAAGACGATGTTCATTTTTGACGCAGCCGTAATAGCAACATCTCTTGTTCTGTATTTAGAATTAGTTGAAGGTATGTATACACTAGTCGCCGTTTATCTTGCTTCACGTGTGATTGATTTTATACAAGAAGGTGCTTATTCTGCAAGAGGTACAACGATTATCTCCAATTATAGTCATCAAATTTCAGAGAAAATCCTAATAGAGATGGACAGAGGCGTAACTGTCTTGCAAGGAAAAGGCCGATTCTCTGGAGAAAATAAAGAAATATTATATTGTGTCGTTGGTAGAAATGAAATTGTACGCTTAAAATCAATCATTCATCAGATTGATCCGCATGCTTTTGTAGCTGTTTCTGCGGTACATGATGTTTTAGGAGAAGGTTTTACGTTGGATGAGAATAAAAAGCCCTATCCAGATTAAAAAAACAAGCTGGCGTCTAAAGACACCAGCTTGTTTTTTATCTAATTACTCGTCACCTAGCACAAACATCAGTACAAAACGAATTAATTCCGCTACAGCAACCATTGCTGCGGCTACATATGTTAGTGCAGCTGCATTTAATACTTTTTTAGTTTGTCTTTCCTCATTATTTCGAATGACACCAGATGAAACTAGCTGGGTCATCGCTCGACTAGATGCATTAAACTCAACTGGTAACGTTACTAATTGGAATAAAACAGCAAAAGCCATAAAAATAACACCAATCAAGATTAAATTTGATGCTTGCAAGATTACACCTGCAATGATCAGAATAAACGACGTCTTATCCCCAAAACTAGCGATTGGAAATAAAGAGTGTCTAAAACGCAAGAATGCGTATGCTTCAGCATCCTGAATAGCGTGTCCCACCTCGTGTGCTGCAATTGCAGCTGCTGCCATAGAATGGCCATGAAAATTATCACTTGATAAGCGAACAACTTTTTTACGTGGATCATAATGATCCGATAAAGTTCCTCTTGTTTCTTCTATCGTTACATTATATAAACCATTATCATCTAATATTTTTCTAGCAACTTGTGCACCTGTCATATAAGATGAAGTTGCAATTTTGGCATATTTTTTATACGTACTTTTTACCTTTGATTGCGCCCATATAGGAATAATCATTAATAACGCAATATAAATTAGGTAAGAAACCCAGTCCATTTCCATTCCTCCATAAATTTTCTTCAACTACTTACGATTAATTTTAGTCAATAATGGTCAAATAGTCAACTGTTATGTTGTTTCTGTTTTTTCTTTTTCTGACCTTTGTATTTTCTCCACGCAACATACGTTAGCGTTAAAATAATGGCGCCACCTACGATTAGAATAATCCAATAAAAAGATAAATAAGCACTTTGTTGAGCGGGAATCGTAATGTCCATTAATTCAGCCTGTCTAAATACTACTTGAAAGGGTTCCATATTTGTTTCGCTACGCACATCATACAATCGATTGTAGGAAGAAACGAGTTCATAATAATCTTCTTCTTCTAACATGATCGATAATGTTGGTTGAATTATTTCCCATTGTGAAATAATCTCTTTTCTTTTACTGTCAGATGCCAGTCCTTCTGCAAGCACAGATTCGACGGTTTGGTGCAATGACTCCTTCGTTTTTACCCAAATTGGTTGTTGATTATGCTCAAGTGCATCTAATGCAATAACAAGCGACATGGCAGTATGTAGTTTTTCCACCCGACCTATTGATGTATCATTTACTATTTCAAGATTTTCATGAATTAACTCTCCGATGACAGCTTGTGATTTTTCATGATCTGTATTCGCAGCAAGGCGAATTACTTCCTGATTTTCTTTTAACCAATTATTTGCCATTTGATATCTTTCTTCTGTTATATACCGTTCATATTGATATGCAATAGAAGAAGCCTCTATTTCATCTGCATCTAATTCGGAGAATAACTGATATAAAACAATACATAAAAGTATTGTCAGGCTAGTAATAATGGCTTTTTTTTGAAATTTCCAGTGTTTCACTCGAGATCCCCTTCTCTCATTCATTCTTCCTTACTTAATACTTAATGTATGAGAAGAAGGACGAGCTTAGACCAGATGAATTAGGATAAATCTATTTGATTTCTGCTTCGAATCGTTAAATAATATGCCAACGCTACCGAAAATACACTTAACCAGAAGGTGAAATAACCAATCTCATTCATATACAGATCTAAACTACTATATCTGGGCATCATATTATAAACATAATCAATAAAATCATTATGAAATGTCCAAACTGCAGCCACAACTAAATGGCGAATCTTTATTTTATAATGAGGCGCATATAAAAGTCCTTGTATAGCCATTGCGCCATGGGAAGCTATTAACATATACCCTGCCCAAGAGAGAGAACCATTCACTAGTAACATAAGAAGATTCATCACAACTGCCCAAACACCATACTTAAACAAAGTGACTATTGCTAATGCTTCAATATATGGAATGTTTTTACCAAAAATAAAAAACGTTAAAAATATGGTGAAAAATAAACTGGCTGTTGGACTATCCGGCACAAAAATCAAAAACTTAGCAGGTGTGTTCGCTAGTTGGCCTTCATACCACATATAACCGTAAATCGTTCCAAAAAAATTAATCATCCATAAAAGAATCAAGAAAGTTCTGTTCTTTAATATCAACCTTAGGTAATTCATCATTTATTCCTCTCCACTCAAATAAGAAACCCCAACCAATAAGGAAGGAGTTTCCTGATTATACACTATTTACTGATTAAAATTAAACATAGCATGTACGTGCCTACATATCAAGCGTAAAAGCTATTTCTTATTTGGGTCTATTAACCCATTTAATTGATCAATATACATTGTAAAAGCAATCTGATCTCGTTTATCTAGCGCTTCATCAATTTTGTCTTCTAATCGTTTCTTTTGTGATTGATAAATTGTATATTCTAGAACCTCTTTAGCTATTTCCTTTTCCCTTTTCGTAATAAAAAAGTCTTCAGATAAATATGGATTATCCTCTAAAACCGCTACATAATTAGCATTTTGATGGGCATTTTCAAAACTTAATTGTACATAAATGGGGTCACTTCGATTCAACCTTATATCATGAAAAGATTTCTCAGCATCGGTTGTAACAATATGATTTTTATAAAAACGAAAAGGTACATCATTCGAGCAATGCGTAGATATAACAATCCCTCTTGGGCAATAGCGTGCTTCTCTAATAAAGTGAACATGCGCTAATAAAGCATCATGGTTTGTTAAATAGTTCAATATCCAGACGCTTTCTCTTTTTTTTAATTGGTAATTTTGCAAAAACCAACGAATAAATAGTTTTTTATCTTGTACAGAAACAGATGTATCCAAATTATATCCCTCCTAAACCGACTATAGGAAAGTAAAACACCAGATGTAAGAAAAGTATTATAATCGTCATTATGTGCTAGTTCAATACAACATAGCTATATTAATAATCTTCAGCTTGGTCTTTTAACCTTGCAATATATTCTTCTAATTCTGTATCACTTGGTTCCAAACCTAAGTAACGTTCTAATATCGTAATCGCTTCGTTTCTCCTCCCCTCTTCTACTAGAAAGTAACCATATTCTTTAAGGAAATCCTCATCATCCTTAAAAGTATTATATGCATCTTGATAAAATTTTAGTGCTTCAGAGAAGGATTCTTCTTCTTTATATGCTTTCGCAAGTTCCCATTTATAATAACCTTCTTCTTCCCCTTGTTCAATACTATGCGTTAACAGGTCTATTATTGCCTCTTGATCTTGATCGTGTTTATAACTTTCAACTAAAAACAGAACAGCCTCTTTAAATCCTGGATCAATACTAACCGCTTCTCTTGCTAGCTGATAACCTGCCGCATGATCACCCATTTTCCGTGCTAATGAACCTGCTACAAGATATAAGTCCTTGTTTAATTCATCCATATCTAAGCCTTTTTTTGCCGTTTCATAGGCCTCTTGAATAAGCCCTTCCGCTTCGTATACTTCTGCTAAATATAGATAGACAGATTGATATTCGGGATCTAATTCTATTACTTGTTCCCATGCCTGTTTAGCAATATCATACCGATCTGCGCGATAGCCAATAAAACCATAGCGGAATAGCACATCCACATCATCTGTTTCAACGAGTTGAAAATATTCTATCGCTTTCTCAAATTCACCAGTTGCTGCATAGCATTCAGCAAGTCTTACAGGAATTTCCACTTCCGCCATTACTTGTTGCATGGCATAGACTTTCTCATAATAGGGAATCGCTTTTAGATATTCACCATTTGAAAAAGAAAGCTCACCTAATGCAAAATCAAGTAACGTTTCAGCAGGATCAAGTTGCTTTGCCTCTAGTAACTTTTGTTCAGCAACTTCAAATAGACCTTGGGTTTGGTAAAGATCAGCTAATTGCAATAAAACAGCTAAGTATTCTTCATCTTGTGGATTGAATTTGTTTAGCAATTCAATTGCTTCTTGATCCTCTTGTAAGTCAATATGTATGTCAGCTAACATTAACTTTAAATCCGTTTCATCTGGATATTGTTGTACAATACCTAGCAAAATCATCTTCGCTTCTTCTAGCATGCCCCATTGTTTATATAATTCTGCAATGGTATATTTTTCATCCTCATTCGCTTGTGGTAAGAATTCTTCTAGAACCTTAATTGCCTCTTCTGTTTTATATTGTTCCATTAATTTAATAGCTCGATGTATTTCTTCCATTTTCACGTCCAACCTCTCTGTCATAAAATATAACTATCGATAGCTCCATAATAACTAAAAAGTGTTTTAACAGCAATTAATTAGTAGTCGCCACTGTTATTTATTTAATAGTAGTTAACTTAAATTTCTCAATTCAAATTAGAATTTGACTTCACACTTGAGAGAAACTGCTACGTAGTGGAGCTTTTTAATCCGCTACGTCAGCAAATGGATGCCCTTTCCTTGGGCACAGGAGTGTCATCCATTTGCTTCCTTCGCTAGAAAGAACTTAAAGTCCGAAAAAGTCTGTAATTGTTGATATTGTAACTTCATCAATAAACATATTACCGACCAGCGATGAAAATCCACTACGACTCCTGCAGGAACAGCGCGATCTGAAGATCCACTTGGAAGTGTCTTTCTTCCAAGTTAGCTGAAGACGTGCCTGCGGAAAGCGTAGTGGATTTTCAGAGCGAAGTAATCTGGTGAGTTAAGTCGTAGTTGATGATGATTCCGATGTAAGGAACGTTACGTTGGAGTCTAGGCTTAATCCGTTATTGACAACTTTTTTAGAATGCAGAGCTGTTTAAAGAATATCAAGTAATAGAACAGCTATAATCCAAACGAATGACAACCAATGATAAGCGCTTATTTTTCAAGTTAGAAAGTTAATTCATTTAATATAAAGCATTCTATTTGTTTTTATCCAACTATCAATGAATTCCTTTAACATAGCCAAACAAAAAAACACCCCCATTTTTAAATTTATTGTTACATACGCAGAGGGTGTCTGATTAATTATAAAGTAATTATTTTTTTATACTTTTATCCAAGTGTTCAAAAAATGTTGGATAAGATATGTTTATACAGTCTGGGTTATTTAATGTTACCTGATCAGTAGTGATTAACGATGCGATTGCAATCATCATTCCAATACGATGATCTCCTAATGAGTCTACTGAACCACCAGTTAATTTTGATTGTCCTTCTATTATCATACCATCATTTGTTGCTGTAACCGACGCACCTAGTGCTTGTAATGTATTGACAACGGAAGCAATTCGATCTGTTTCTTTATATCGCAATTCTTCTGCATCGCGAATAATCGTAGTTCCTTTTGCTTGGGTCGCAAGCAATGCTACAATTGGAATTTCATCAATCATTCTAGGAATTAAATCTCCACCAATTTCAATTCCTTTCACATCTGACGAACGAACAGTTATCGATCCAATCGTCTCTCCACCTATATGACGTTCTTCTACTACATCAATATCAACACCCATTAACTGAAGTACATTTATAATACCTGTTCGAGTATGATTTAAACCAACGTCTCGTATGGTTAATTCACTATTAGGTACAATTGCTGCAGCAACAAGGAAGAATGCAGCTGAAGAAATATCGCCTGGTACTTGAATCGTTGTACCCGTTAATTTCTGTTCTCCGTCTACTATTATTTTCTCATTCTCTACCGTAATATCTCCACCAAATGCTTGCAACATATTCTCAGTGTGGTTTCTTGTTGTGGTTTTTTCTATAACTTCCGTGGAACCCTCTGCTAATAAACCAGCTAATAAGATGGCAGATTTAACTTGCGCACTTTTAACTGGTGATTCAAAGGAAATCGAATGGAGATTCCCACCACGCATTGCTAAAGGAAGGTACTTACCATTTTCTCTTCCATCAATATGGGCACCCATTTCTCTTAACGGAACTGTTACACGATCCATTGGTCTTACTGATAAAGAATCGTCTCCATATAACGTGACATGAAAAGGTAATCCCGCTAACACCCCTATTAGTAAGCGAGCTGTTGTCCCAGAATTCCCTAAATTAATTGGTGTTAGCGGCTCTAATAATCCTTCTACACCAGAACCCTCTATTGTAACTTCCTGAGCTTCTTTCTTGATGACTACTCCCATTGCTTGAAAAGCATGAATGGAACGCATACAATCTTCGCCATCCAAAAAATTAGTAATAGATGTTTTACCATAACTAAGTGAGCCAAATATAATGGCACGATGTGAAATTGATTTATCACCTGGAACGTATATATCACCACTTAAACCAGATGTGATTGGAGATAACTTTTTACTATCCATATGATTACGACCTCCTATTCTTGAAGCATTGTTTCATAGCCCTTTTTGACTAATAATCGATGACTTTCAATTTGATCTTCTTGGGTAATAAAACTTAACCGAAGTACACCAGTAATACCTTCTCTAATTTCAAGAATTTCAATGTTTTTAATACTGATTTCATGTTCTGCTAATAAGGATACAACTTTTAACAACGCACCTGTTTGATCAAATATATCAATATATAAATCATAAAAAGATGGAATAGCTCCTTTTTTCTTTGTTTCTAGACCGTCTCGGTATTCTCTAGCTTCTTCCAAGTATTGGTACATTACATCTTTCTCATTCATATCCAACAAGTTTTTCAGTTGATCCATTTCTTTGATCCAGTCTTCTAAAAGATTGGCGATCACTTTTTTATTTTGAAAAAAGATATCTTGCCACATTGCTGGATTACTAGAAGCAATTCGGGTGATATCACGAAATCCACCAGCTGCTAATGTAGGAATATTAACGTGTTTTTTTTGCCATTTTTTTGCTTGATGGACAAGTGAAGAAGCAATTAAATGTGGGAAATGTGAGATCACACTTGTCATTTCATCATGTTCAGTCGGTTCTAACACCAAAAAACTACTTCTTGTACCTTCTAGCAGCATTTTTAAAGCGTTTATATGTTTCTTTGGACATGATTTCTCTGGTGTTAAAATATAGATGGCATTTTCAAAAAGATGTCCTTTTGCAGCTTGTATACCCTTTTTATGTGAGCCCGCCATTGGATGTCCGCCGATAAAAGTGATCAGATTTGATTCAATTCCTTTAGCTGCTTCGACAACAGGGGATTTCACGGAAGAAACATCTGAAATAAGCAAAGGTTTTTTAATCTCTATTTCATTTAATTGCTCAATTAATTCGACCGTCTTTGAAACCGGTGCTGCTAAAATACAGTAGTCCGCTAGTTTTAATGCTTCAGAAAAAACAGTATAAGCTTCATCTATTATTCCATTCATTATAGAATAGTCCAATGTGTTGGAATTAACATCGTAACCAATAACATAATGGTCCGTATTATCTTTAATATTAACAGCGAGAGAACCGCCAATTAATCCCAATCCCGCAACTAAAACGGTTTGTTTCACGATTCCATACCTTTTAATATAGGAGTCAAAAATGCGCGAATATGTGCTTGTATTTGTTCCATGTCTTCTTTCTTTCCAATAGTTATCCGCACACCATTAGGATGTCCTAATGCTTCTCCAGAACGAATGATATATCCTTTACTCAATAAGTGTTCAAATAACATATCACCGCTAGTAGGTAATTTAACAAAAACAAAATTGGTTTCGGAATCATAATATTCTAAATTCAGTTCATCTAAGAAATCCAAAAATGCTTGTTTATTCTTCTCAGTTTCTGTTAATGAATAAGAAAGAAAGTCAATATCTTCTAAAGCAACAACTGCAGCTCCTTGTGCAACACTCGTTGTATTGAAAGGACCTCTTGTTATATTTAATAGAGTAGTAACTTTTTCATTCGCTACCCCGTATCCTATACGAAGACCTGCAAGTCCATATGCTTTTGAAAAGGTACGTAAAACAATTAAATTTGGATATTTATCTAATGCTTTAATCGCATCTGGAGCATTTTCAGCGGTAACATACTCATAATAAGCTTCATCAACAACAACTAGAACATCACTAGGACATTCATCCATAAATATCGTTAAAGACTCCTCGTTAATTAAACAGCCTGTTGGATTATTTGGTGTACATAACCAGACTATTTTTGTTTTATTATCAACTGCATCTAACATGCCTTGTAGATCATGATAGCCATTAAGTAGTGGTATTTCTTTAACAGTAGCGCCTTGAATAAGTGCGTTATGTTTATATTGAGGAAACGTTGGATTAGCAATGATTGTATTAGAACCCTCTTCAAGAAAAGTTCGGCAGATAATATCAACAACTTCATCAGAACCACAACCAAATACAAGTTGGTCTTTATCCACTTGTAATTTTGCTGCTAACACTTTTCTAAGTTCTGTTGTATAGCCATCAGGATAAATTTCAAAATTAGTAGCTAAAGATGGAATTGCATTTTTTACTTTATCTGAATAACCGAATGGATTCTCATTTGATGCCAGTTTCACTATGTTCTTTAGACCATATTCTTTCATTACTTCTTCCGTCTGCTTTCCCGGTTTATAAGGTGTCATTTCTTCAAATACTTTTTTTCCATTCATTTTAATTCGCTCCTAACGTTAATTCAATAGGTCTGGTCTAAGTTTTGTCGCATTGTGATGATAGACATGTCTGATTTCTTTTTGTGTTTGTTCTGTGTCAACTGTCATCATAATTCGAATACACTTTTCTAAACTTCCTGGGACATCTATTTCTTGCATGCACATCACGGGGACATACATCCACCCATCAAGTTCTCTAATTGGTTTTGCAGGAAAGGTTGCATTTAAGTCGGACGTTACGGATACTAATACATTTGAAACGCTCTCTGGCTGAATCTGATTCGCTTTAATCATTTCGCTTACTAATTCATTTGTATTTCTTAATATTTCTTGCGCTTCGTTATGTACAACAGTTGTCGCACCTCGAACACCACGTATCAATAGCCCACCAACTCTCGTAAAAATTTCTCTAGTAATATCGCTAAGTTATGGTCATCAATCAATTCAATTGCTGGTTCACCAACTGATTTAAGTAATACCATCTGAACGTTATGATTTCTAGCCTTTTTGTCTTTTTTCATACGATCTATTAACTTATTTATTTGTAACCGCGGTAGATCGAATGGATACTGATTTGTTCTAAGCCATGTCAATAATTCATGATAAGGTAACTTATTGTTATTATCATAAAAATATTCACTAACACGGATAGCAAATAGCATTCCAATTCCAACTGCTTCTCCATGTGTAATTTCCCCATAACCTAACTCAGCTTCTAGAGCGTGACCTAACGTATGTCCGAAATTTAAATACTGACGGATGTTACTCTCTCTTTCATCTTGTTCCACAATTGATGCTTTTACTGCAATCCCTTTTAACAAGTGATCCATTAATACTTCTTCAGACAAAGCATCTTTTACATTAACAGAACTAATTTTATCCCAAAACGGTTTAGGACTAATTAAGCTATGTTTAGCTATTTCTGCATAACCAGAACGAATTTCTGTTTGTGTGAGTGTATGTAATGTTTCTACATCATAAATGACTGCTTGTGGCGGGTGAAAGTTACCGATTAAGTTCTTCCCTTCTGGGTGGTTAATCGCTACCTTACCACCTACACTACTATCATGTGCCAGAATAGTTGTTGGCATTTGAATATAATCTATCCCTCGCATAAAGGTAGAAGAAACAAAGCCAGCTAAATCACCAACCATACCTCCACCCAATGCGATTATTAATCCATGTCGATCTAGTCCATATTGTAACGCTTGTGTAATGACATCGAAATATACACGAACACTTTTAGAACTTTCACCTGCAGGTACAATTGTATAATTAACTTCTTGATGTTTTTGTAAGGACGTTAGAACGTCTTGTAAGTATAACGATTCTACATTGCTATCTGAAATAATAAATATACCGCTATACGACTTTGATATGAATTTGTCCGTATCAAAGCGTAATTTGGTTCCAATAGTAACATTATACTTATTTGTACTCGTCTTTACTGTTATGGTTTCCATTAAAAGCACCTTAATTCTTCACGATATTGTTTCACCGCTTCTTGTAATTTAGGAAACTGATCATGTGGAAATTGTTCTAGTATAGCTTTTGCAACTTCGAATGCTACAACGTGTTCCATTACAACGGCAGCAGCCGGAACTGCACATGAGTCAGATCTTTCTATACTTGCATTAAAAACTTCTTTTGTTTCAATATCAACACTTTGTAATGGTTTATAAAGTGTTGGTATAGGTTTCATAACACCTTTTACAACGATTGGCATGCCAGTAGACATTCCACCTTCAAATCCACCTAAACGATTGGTTTTTCTATAATACCCTTGTTCTTTATCCCAAGCGATTTCATCGTGAACTTGACTACCATTTTTTCTAGCAGCTTCAAAACCAATTCCAAATTCCACACCTTTAAAGGCGTTAATACTTTGAACTGCTCCGGCAATTTTAGCGTCTAATTTGCGATCATAGTGCACATAAGAACCAACACCCGCTGGCATGCCTTCTATGTATACTTCACAAACTCCACCAATTGAGTCACCGTCTTTTTTGGCTTTATCAATAGCATCCATCATTTCCTGTCCTGCATTTTCATCAAGACAACGTACAGGAGATGCTTCTGAAACTTCCATTTTTTCTTTGATTGACAAGGTTTCGATTTCTTTTGCCTTAATGCCAGCAATTTCTTTTACATATCCAACTATTTCGATTCCTAAATGAGTAAGCATTGTTTTAGCTACAGCACCTGCAGCAACTCTAGCTGCAGTTTCTCTAGCAGAAGAACGTTCTAATATATTACGCATATCACGATGGCCATATTTTAAAGCACCATTTAAATCAGCATGTCCAGGGCGTGGACGTGTAACTTTTCTTCTAATATCCTGATCACTTTCGATTGGATCTTCTCCCATAATATCTTCCCAATGTGCAAAATCATCATTGCTGATAACCATCGCGATTGGCGAACCCAACGTATAGCCATGTCGAACGCCACCTGCAATGTCAACTAAATCCTTTTCAATTTGCATCCGTTTACCTCGTCCATGCCCTTTTTGACGACGTAATAAAGAATGATTAATATTTTCTGATGTCAATGGCATTAAAGCTGGTAAGCCTTCTACTATTGTTGTTAGTTGTTTACCATGTGACTCGCCTGCTGTTAAGTAACGCATTAAAATCCCCCCGTGTGATTACAATTTTGTATTACTATACCATACCTTGAACCATCTGTGTGGTTGCAATTAATAGATTATTCATTTTTTTCGAAAAGTTTAGAATCGTCCAATACAAATCATTTATATTTTACCATAAATGTGATTTACTGGACGATTGATATACGATTAATTTAATTTGTCTATGCTAATTCTTTTGATAAAAAAAGGTATCCAAAACTTCAAAACCAAATTTTTCAGGAGTGAAAATTTGTTCGGTACTTCCGACAAAAAACACACCTTTTTCAACTAAAGCATTATTGAATTTATTATAAATAGTTGTTTTAGCCTCTTCTGTAAAATAAATAAGTACATTACGACAAACAATTAAATCAAAATTAGATTGGTACGGATCCGATAAAAGATTATGTTTTTTAAAAGTGATAGATTTCTTTATCTTATCATCAATAACATAAAGTGCTCCCTCTTGTTTAAAAAACTGGCTCTTTAATTTAGGTGGTACTTCATTTAATGCACGTTCAGTATATATACCTTTTCTAGCACGTTCTAAAATTTTATCATCAATATCAGTTGCTAAAATACTAACATTAGCCAAGTCAACGTATTGACTTAACATCATCGCAAGCGTATATGGCTCATCACCAGTCGAACAGGCAGCACTCCAAATTTTTAATTTTTTATTTTTTTTAAGTAAATCCGGCAAAATCTTATTTTCTAATACATTCCATCTTGTTGAATTCCGATAAAACTCTGACACATTAATAGTCATTTTATCTAGAAATTCTTCCATTAATTCTTTATCTGAAACTAACGCTTTATAATATGAATTAAAATCAGAGAACCCTTTTTTATCACGTAACGAAGTCAATCTTCTTTTCATTTGAACTTCTTTATACAATGATAAATCAATTCCTGTTTTTTTCTTTATTGAATCGCTAAACGTTTGATAGTCAGTCATCTTAATATCCCCTAACATAGATAATAATAAGCTAAGCCTCACCCATTAAAAGGGAATGAAACGTTCTTACTAAATATATAATTAAAAAACCTTTACAAGTCTGGAAAAAATAAATTGATTTCTCGCCTTGCATTTTGCAAAGAATCCGAACTGTGTATCACGTTTCTTCTTTTATCTGTTCCATAATCAGCTCTTATCGTTCCCGCCTCTGCTTGAGCAGGATCGGTTGCACCTATCATCATTCTCGATTGCTCTACTATATCTTCTCCTGCCCAAACCATTGCAAATACAGGTCCAGAGGTTATATATTCTTTTAGTCCAGGATAATATTCTTTATTTCGATGTTCTTGATAATGTTGGTTTGCAACTTCACTCGTCATTGTTAACATTCTAGCAGTAATCATCCGATAACCTTTTTTCTCAAATCTAGAAATGAGTTCACCAATTATAGCTCTTTTTACACCATCAGGTTTTATCATAATAAACGTATTATCCATGAGTATCCTCTTTTCCTAATGTAATTATGTTTTTCGATTTCCTATGTAAGTAGCGATGTCTTTTAACGTTTCTTTTGCTTTTATATCAGGTAGGGCATCTAATGCATGGTAAGCTTTTTCTAAATAAAGATTGCTTAATCTAAAAGAAGCATCAATAGCATCTGAATTCTTAATTTGTTTTATAAGTGCTGGCATCTTCATATTGATATTCATCGGATCAGAAAATACTTCTTTTAACTGCTGATAAAAATAATGATCTCTCATCGCGTATAGGACAGGTAATGTTATATTACCTTGCATTAAATCACTACCCGCTGGTTTACCTAATTGTTGTGCCGAAGCCGTGAAATCTAAAATGTCATCTATAATTTGATAAGACATGCCAATATAATAACCATATCGATATAATAAAATCTCTTGCTCCTTAGGAACTTCTCCAGCAATTGCACCTAATTGACAACTAGCAGCTATTAAGGAAGCAGTTTTACGTTTTACTCTTCTCAGATAGTGCCGTACATTCTGATTTACATTAAATTTACTCTTTATTTGTTCCATTTCACCAATGGTTAATTCAACCATTGTTTTAGATAGAATTTGATGTGCTTTTGCGTTATTTATTATAGTCAGATATTCTAAGGAACGAGCAAAGATATAATCACCCGTATACATTGCAATTCGGTTGTCCCATTTAGCTTTAACAGTTGGTTTACCTCTCCTTAGTTCAGACTCATCAATTACATCGTCATGGACCAAAGAAGCCATGTGAATCATCTCAACTGATACAGCAACAGCTTTTATTTTTTCTAAATCGTATACTCCAAACTGGCCGGCTAGTAAAACAAACACTGGTCTTAGCCGTTTTCCTCCAGCATGTAAAAGTTGCGTAGAAGCTTCTCCTAAAACGGGATGATCCGCTTTAACCGTTTCTTCCAATGCCTTTTCAATTAATTGAAGATCTGGTTTTAAATACGCATAGGTCATTGCTAATTTCATTCTGTTCACCTTTATGATTTAATTTACAGATGGTTTGGTTTTTCACCTAGATGCATAGCTGCAACACCACCAGTATATCCTTTTACTTTCACAGACTTCAGTCCAACTTCTTCAAATAACTCTTTTAATTCTTTTTTACCTGGGAATGCTTTAGCTGATTCGTGTAACCATGCATATTCATCTTGACTTTTCGCTATAAGTTTACCAACTAATGGCATAATGAAACGAAAGTAGAAGTAATACAACTGACGAAATCCTAGAGCAGTTGGTTGTGATGTTTCTAGACAAACAACTTTTCCACCTGGTTTAACAACTCTTGTCATTTCCTCAAGTGTTTTTTTGTAATCAGGTACATTCCGTAACCCAAAACCGATTGTCACATAGTCAAATGAGTTTGACTCAAAAGGAAGTGCCATTGCATTCCCTTCAACAAACTCCAGTTGAGGATACGTTTTTTTATCTAATTTATTTCCTGCAACAGATAACATATTTTTACTAAAATCTAATCCAATTACTTTGCCACTTTTCCCTGTTGCATCAGCTAAAGCAAATGACCAGTCACCAGTTCCACAGCATACATCTAATGCTTGATTTCCAGCTTCTACTTGCATGGTTTTCATGACATTTTTCCGCCAAGATTTATGCCTGTTAAAAGATATAACTGAATTCATAAAATCATATCGTTTATATATTTTTTCAAATACGTGATGTACACGTTCTTCTTTTGATTGCTCGGCCACTGATTACCCTTCTTCCATCGCGATTTTGTTAGGCGTGTAGTTCTCTGCATATAGATTATGAACATCATTTTTCAACATTTGATAGTGTGTAGGCAGAAAATCCACAAGCTCTTTTGAGACGAGTAAATGTTTATAGATAAATGATTCAATTGTTTGGTCTACTTGATTATATGTGAGATTAAAATCTTGGCCATGGATCAAAAATTCTACTAATGGTGCTCTTTGATCTGTTATAAAAAGGTGCTTCTCTTTAATTAATTTTCGTGTAAATAACCAATTTTTCGCAAACTCGTTAATCGCTGACCTGTTAAAATGTTCGGCTACGCGTATAACCAAAATTGATTCTAGACTTTTTATATTTTCCATGAGATCTGAGATTGAATCATGCACTTCATAATAGATCATCATCTTTAACTCATTAATTTCTTTAATCGCTGATGCTAGTGTGCGAATCATCGGTATGTCGTCAAGCTTTGCGAGCATATAGTAATATAGGCCACTATAATAATCTCCAGCCAATACCGTTAATTGCCTGTTTCTTTTATATGTATCAGATTCTTCTATATTATTTTCAGTTACCAAGTCATGTGTATCTAATGCAATTTGCACTAACATTGTAGTGATAACATAATTCTTTTTCTTTATATCAGTATAATTTGTATTTTGTATTAATGTATACAATATCATGAGTTTATCATTATCGATCTCGGGTTTTTGTAGATGCTTTTGCAAATAAGAATCTTGTAAGATATCCTCTAATTCCTCTTGTATATGTTTGATGGACAAACCCGACATACTTTTCACCCAAACCCTTCTTTAAAACCCCTTAATTTCTAAACATAATTATAACATAAGATATATAATTCCGCTTTTTTTATGTATGTAGTAACAATTAATTATCATTTCTAACTTCTCCAACATTTGATTGAATAATTGCTTTACCTTTAATTTTAATTGCTGAAGTGTGCTCTGTAAATTGAACAACTAAAATTTCATCCTCATCTAATTTTTCAGCATGATGAAACCGTGTATCAGTACCTCTAGTCAAACCGATTACTTGAACACCATTTTCTAGTGCTTTAACAATGAAATATTCACCTTTATTTACATCCTGCATAAAAAGCACCTCCTAAATATGTAAGAAGAAAATTGTAAAAGAAAAAGGGTGCAATATGCACCCTTCACTCATGCCCGTATGTAAAAAATTATTTTACAATATCTTTAAGGGCTTTACCTGCTTTAAAAGCTGGTACTTTACTTGCTGCAATTTCAATCTCAGCACCTGTTTGAGGGTTACGTCCTTTACGTGCAGCACGTTCGCGCACTTCAAAGTTACCGAAACCGATCAATTGTACTTTTTCACCATCTTTAAGTGAATCCATGATAGATTCAAAAACTGCATCTACAGCTTTTGTAGCATCTTTCTTGGATAGTTCACTTTTTTCAGCGACTGAATTGATAAGATCTGTTTTGTTCATGATATTCACCTCCTCCCAAAATCATTTACGTTGAAGCATCGAACTAAAATGGCAATATTCCATTTGTTCACTAATTTCATCCAACTTATACTTCCAATCATCAATAAAATGATGACAAAGCTTATAATAAACGACTTTCTGCTTAAATTCAACAAAAAACAGCAATAATTATAATATTTTGTTCTTTATACCTAGTAATAAGCCCACTTTTTACTAGGATACATTATAAAATATAATTAAAGAGAAATCTTAATAAATGCTTATGTGATAGGTTTTTCAGTCATTTAAAAACCAAAAAACGACTTGGAATTCAAGCCGTTAAAGGATAATTGCTATTAAGCCACCAGAACCTTCATTAATAATTCGTTCTAATGTCTCTTTTAATTTATATCTAGCGTTTTCTGGCATCAATGATAACTTCGCTTGGATACCTTCACGTACGATGGAACTTAATGATCGACCAAATATATCAGATTGCCAAATCGATAATGGATCATCTTCAAAGTCTTGCATTAAGTATCGCACTAACTCTTCACTTTGTTTCTCTGTACCGATAATTGGTGCGAACTCGGATTCTACCTCTACTTTAATCATGTGAATAGACGGCGCTACTGCCTTTAACCTGACTCCAAACCTTGCACCTTGACGAATGATCTCCGGCTCGTCTAACACCATATCAGCTATCGATGGTGCAGCTACACCATAGCCGGTTTGTTTAACCATTTGTAAAGCATCAGCAATTTGATCATATTCTCGTTTTGCTTTCGCAAAATCTTGCATTAATTCAAGTAAGTGATCTTTACCTCTGATTTCTTCTCCCACTATTTCTTTTAAAACTTGATCATATAAGTGGTCTGGAGCTTGCAAATCAATTTCAGCAATACCCTCACCCATTTGGATCCCAGCAATCTGTGCACGGTCAATGTAATCATAATCATCGAATTGACCAACAACGCGATCTACATCTCGCAAACGTTTAATATCTCTCACTGTTTCCTGAATTGCCAATTGATAGCTCTCTCGTAACCAATGATCATCATCTAAAACCATTACCCAACTAGGTAAGTTAACATTCACTTCTAAAACAGGAAATTCATACAATGCTTCTCTCAATACATTATATACATCATGTTCTTTCATACTTTCTACACTCATAGCTAATACAGGAATATCATATTCATCTGCAAGCTGTTGTCTGAGTAGCTCTGTATCTTGATGGTAAGGCTGAACAGAGTTTACCACCATGATAAAAGGTTTACCCACCTCTTTTAATTCATCAACCACACGTTGTTCTGCTTCGACGTAGTCAATACGAGGTATATCCCCTATCGATCCATCAGTTGTTACAACAACACCCATGGTAGAATGCTCTTGAATAACTTTCCTTGTTCCAATCTCTGCTGCTTCATGAAACGGAATTGGCTCTTCATACCACGGCGTATGAATCATCCTTGGACCATTTTCATCTTCGAAACCTTGTGCACCCTCAACTGCATAACCAACGCAGTCTACAAGCCTTACATTTACATCCAAACCATCATCAACATGGATGGACACCGCTTGATTTGGCACAAATTTCGGTTCAGTTGTCATAATCGTTTTACCCGCTGCACTTTGTGGTAGTTCATCTTGTGCACGTGCACGATCGCCTTCATCTGCAATATTAGGTAAGACAACCTGTTCCATGAATTTTTTAATGAATGTAGATTTCCCAGTACGTACTGCTCCTACAACACCTAAATAAATATCTCCATTCGTTCGTTTCGAGATATCTTTAAAAATATCAACTCTTTCCAAGTGATCCCCTCCCGATCTACTTCACCATAAACGATTACGAATCTTTGACATTTACAGTCTATGACATTGTCCTACTGTAATATGACTCGAATGAAAATAAAAATTCGAAAATGTCAAATCTTATGTAGATGAAGCCCAGTTGAACTAATTGTCCACTCCTAAGATTATTACTACAGAGAATCACTTTTTATGCTAAAAAGAATGTCATTTTTAAAAAAAGTATAAAAAAGACCGAGATAGAAGGGGCAATTTCTATCTCGGTATGACTAAATAATACCCAAAGCAACTCTAAAATGAATGCTTGTGCGTTTTATATTATGCTAATGATCCTATTTTGCATCCTCATATGCCCAGTTCTGTCTACTTTTTAAAAAGTTGACTCAATGAGTTTATATCAGTTGGAACATTATTCTTTGTAATAGATTCGACTAACTTATCTTCTTTCTCTTTTGAAATTGGCTTATTTGCCATCTTAGCTAACTGTCTAACTAGGTTTCGTACTGTTGTTTCATTTGAAAAATCAGCATTTTGAACAGAATTAGCTACCTTTATTATCTCATCTGATTTAATATTGGATTTTTTCTGGATCTGATCAAACATATTGTTTTTGTAATCGCTCACGAACTTCTCCTCCTTGACTAAATAGCTTCAACATACTATATGCAAGGAGGAATCATGATGTTAATCTATATAACGATTACTTAAAATAGCTGATAAATCTTCCATTTCATGGCGTCGCATTCGTGTCATTAATTCATCAACAACATTTTTCGGATCAGCATTTTCAAATAGAATGTGATATAAGCCCGTCGTAATAGGCATGTCGATCTTTTGGGAAATCGAAAGATGATATGCTGCCTCTGTTGTATAAACGCCTTCCACAACCATTCCCATTTCTTCTAACACATGATCAAGTACATTACCTTTAGCTAAAAGGTTACCCGCTTTCCAATTTCGACTATGAACGCTTGTACACGTAACAATCAAGTCACCAACACCGCTAAGTCCGATAAATGTTAACGGATCTGCCCCCATTGCTGTACCTAACCGTGCTATTTCAGCCAAACCTCTCGTCATTAAAGCTGCTTTTGCATTATCACCATATCCTAGACCGTCAGATATACCTGCTCCTAAAGCAATAATATTTTTTAAAGAGCCTCCTAATTCTACACCTATCATATCTGGACTAGTATACACACGGAAATCCTTATTAATAAACAGATCCTGTGCTTTTTGTGCTTCAGCAATACTTTTTGATGAAGCAGTTACTGTTGTAGGATGTTTTATAGCTACTTCCTCAGCGTGACTTGGTCCAGATAAAACAACTATTTCCTCAAAAAGATTCTTTGGAAGTTCTTCCTCCATCATTTCTGAAACACGTTTAAATGATTTAGGTTCAATTCCTTTTGTACCATGGATAATAGTCACTTTATGATCAATTGTTTTAGCCACTTGTCTACAAACCTCACGAATAGCTTTCGTAGGTAAGACAAATACAATTGTAGTAACTTCTTTTAATGCTGTGGCTAAATGATTCGTTATAACTAAATCATCCGGTATTTCGATATCTGGCAAGTAGTCGTCATTTTTATGTGTACTGTTCATTTTGTCCGCATGCGCTTGTTTATTTGTCCATAAGCGAACATCATGACCATTCTCTTTTAATACCAAAGCTAAAGCTGTTCCCCAACTTCCAGCACCTAACACTGCAATTCTATCCATCTATTTCTCCCTCCTAATTTAACTTCTGCGTCTTGCAAATATTTTGATAGGCGTGCCTTCAAATCCAAAAGCAGCACGTATACGATTCTCTAAGAATCTTTCGTATGAAAAGTGCAACAGTTCTGGATCATTAACAAACACAGCAAAACTAGGAGGTTTAACTGCTACTTGTGTTGCATATAATATCTTAAGTTTCTTGCCTTTAAATGTACTGGTTGGATTTGTTGCAATAGCATCCATAATAACGTCATTTAAAACGTTTGTTTCTACACGTTTTGAATGATTCTCACTAGCTATTAAGACTTGTGGAATTAACGTTTGCGTACGCTTTTTCGTTTTAGCTGATAAAAACACAATTGGTGCATAATCTAAAAACGGAAAGTGAACACGAATCTTTTCTTCGAATTCCTTCATCGCCTTATCATCAGACACCACTGTATCCCATTTGTTCACTACAATAACAACAGCTTTACCTGCCTGATGTGCATAACCTGCAATTTTTTTATCTTGTTCAATAATACCTGTTTCAGCATCAATTAATGTCAAAACAACGTCTGAACGCTCAATTGCTTTTAATGCACGTAAAATACTATATCTTTCTGTCGACTCATAGATTTTACCACGTTTACGCATACCAGCAGTATCAATTATCACAAAATCCTGGTCATCTTTTGTAAAAGGAGAATCAATCGCATCACGTGTCGTTCCTGGAATATTACTAACAATCACACGTTCCTGTTGTAATAAGGAGTTAACTAATGACGATTTCCCTACATTTGGTCTACCAATTAAACTAAAGTGAATAGTATCTTGATCAACATCATCCTGCTCTAAGGATGGGAAATACGATACCACTTTATCTAAAAGGTCCCCTAGTCCTAGCCCGTGCGTACCAGAAATAGAATATGGCTCACCAAAACCGAGTGAGTAGAATTCATAAATTTGTTCACGCATCTCTGGATTATCTACTTTATTTACAGCTAAGACAACTGGTTTGTTTGATTTAAATAAGATTTTAGCTACTTCTTCATCAGCAGCTGTAATTCCTTCTCGTCCATTTACCATGAAAATAATAACATCGGCTTCTCGAATGGCTACATCAGCTTGTTCTCGCATTTGAACAAGTAATGGTTCATCGCCTAATTCAATACCACCTGTATCAATAAGATTAAATGTAGTTGTCAACCATTCTGCCGGCGCATAAATACGATCTCTCGTAACACCAGGCGTATCTTCTACAATGGAGATCCTTTCCCCCACAAGTCGATTAAATATCGTTGATTTACCTACGTTTGGTCTTCCTACAATTGCTACTACTGATTTTCTCATGAAAGGTACATCCTTTCTTCATACATTCATATAATGTGTTTCACTTATAGTAGATAGAAATTACAATTTATCAGATAATAATCTATTTCTATAACCTTAACTTATACATTTTAACAAAAGCGGTAACTTTAAACAACAATTGATTTTATCAAAGCATATATCCAAAAAATAGTAATTTTCTAACCTCTAAATTCCGTTACACCTCATAAAAATTAGTTAATGTTTCACAATGATATATAATTCATCGCTAAGTGCATGACAGATACCATCAATAATTGCTTCTAGATTTGCAGCAACCTTTTCCAATTCATCTTTATTATTACACAAAAAAATAGGTGCACCACCAGATACTTTTTCTTCATTTGTTGTAATGATAGCTAAAATTGCTTTCTCTATATCCATCCTACTTCCCTCTATTCTTTTTATTAGCTTTAGACTCAGAAGGCATTCGTATTGCATTTTCTAATACTGGAACGGCTCCAATGACATTCACAGCTTTTTCAACGTCTTGATTCTGAGGTAAAATGAAAACACCAATTCTTCCGTCATCTAGATCTCGTTTAATTAATGGGACAAGGGCCGGTGTTCCAGAATCACGAAACACACCTAAAGAAACAGAAACATCATGTAAAATAGCCTGTCTCTGTCCTAAATTTGCTATAGTAGAGCGGACGTTAAAATTTTTGGGCGTGAGTACAAAACCCATTCCATACTGCAATATTTCTTTTTGTCTAGCCGGGAGGCCAATATTCATAATGTAGATATTATCAACATACAGTCCAGCACCGTCAAAATGAACTTCTTTCTTTTCAATGTTTACAATTTCTTTCATAGTCGAACCACTCATTAATTTTCGCACTACGATAAAACTAAAAACAGCAAAAATTGATGCTATCCACCAATTAAACACAATGTAGATTAATGTAGTTAAAAAAGATACGAAAATAACAAGATAATTTCTGCTCTCAAACGCTACAGCAATACCTTCAATGTATGTATTCCCTCTAGGAACTAACTCATAACTATCTAATTCTGCTAATGTATTACGTTCCATATTTCGAACTTCTCTAAATTGTGATGCAGCAATTGTAAGGAAGGTAACGGCAGTAAATTCCTTTTCCATAATAGCTGGTATTGCAACAGCACCTAGGGCGGCAGCAATAAAACCTAAGGCAAGATGAATTACTTTTCCATGCAAATATGTGGGATACTGTCGATAGTCTGTTCGAAGCATAATAGCACGAGAAATTGTCCCAAATGTTACGCCAAAAATAATTGGTAATGTGTATTCATTCATTTGTCCACCTCTTCTTTTGCAGTTCTACTTGTTGTAGTATATCCTCGAACTTTAATTTTATTTCCGTCCATAAATATAAAATAAACAAGGAAGCAGTTTGTAAACATATTAAGTCCAATATATTACTATCTCCAATTGTGAGATTCCAGCCAATTTCACCAACTATCATGATATAAACTACTTCACCAAAACTTACTGCAAGGCAACAGACTAAATAACGTTGTAAGTATTTACGATTACATAACATCGTAAGTGTAATTACAATAAAAGCATATAAATACATACGAGGTATAATCACCCATATAGGGCTGACAACTTCCCATAAACGTAAACCAGCGTAGCTGAAACCAATCAATATAATAACAAAAAGCATGTATACTTTACGGGTTTGTCTAGTAAGAAGAAAAAATGAACCTAAAACAACGATACAAAAAGACAGACCTATCTCGTAACCCAGAATAGTGAATTTCACTAAAGATAGGGATATGATAAGCAATATAAAGAAAGATAATGTTGTTCTAAATTTCCCCTTTTGCATTAAAAATGTTGTAATAATCCAAAATATCCAGCCAAGCCAATAAAATAAAACCCCATCCATCCTAATCACCACCAGTAACCATTATAGCTATTGATACGTACTTTTAAACACAAATTAGTTAAGGTAATGAAACGCAAAAAAATCCATGCTTATGAGTATAAGCACGGATTCCTCTTAATTTATTTATATTTATCTAATTTGTTACCAATCATATCACCAAGTTGAAAACCTGCGTGATCACTTTCCTTTACATAAGCTTTTAAATCTTGTTGATTCTGATCGGCTTCTATTTCTTTAATACTCAATGAAACACGCTTATCCTTTTCATTTACATCTAACACCTTCACTTTTATTGACTGCCCTTCAGACAATACTTCTTGAGGCGTACCAATATGTTCAGTAGATATTTGCGAAATGTGTACAAGTCCCTCAACTCCAGGCAAAACTTCCACAAAGGCTCCAAAGTTAACTAAACGTTTTACTGTCCCTTCCGCTATGCTACCAGATTGTAATTTTTCTTCAATATTTTCCCACGGTCCTGGTTTTGTTTCTTTTACGGAAAGTGAAATTCGTTCGTTTTCTTTATTAATTGCAAGGACTTTTACTTTAATTGCTTCACCTTCTGAAACGACATCCGATGCTTTTTCAACGTGATCATGTGATAGTTGAGAAATGTGTACAAGTCCATCAATTCCACCTAGATCAACAAACACACCGAAATTGGTAATTCGCGCAACTTTTCCTTCTAGTATTTGACCTTCGGTTATGGAAGCCAATACTTTTTGTTTTTTTTCACTCTGATCAGCTTCAACTACTGCACGATGAGATAGAATCAAGCGGTTTTGATCTCGATCGAATTCCACAACTTTCAAAGCTAGTACCTTATCTTGATAGTCAGAGAAATCCTCAACGTAATGATCCTCTATTAGAGAAGCAGGAATGAACCCCCTTAAACCAACATCGACAACTAATCCACCCTTTACCACGTCTTTAACTGTCGCTTCAAATATTTCACCATTATTAAATTTACCTTCTAAGTCATCCCATGCTTTGTCTGCATCAATAGCACGTTTAGAAAGAACAATTTCTTCATCATCTACTTTTTTAATTTTTAATGTTAGTTCGTCACCTTCACTAACAACATCACTTGCCTTTTCTACGTGAAGACTAGATAATTCACTAATAGGAACAATTCCTTCTACCTTGTAACCAATGTCAACTAATACTTGTTTTTCTTCTACTTTTACAACTTTACCTGTAATTGTTTCGCCTTCTGTTAATTCTTTGAAATTTGATACTTCATTATTCATTTCATCCATACAAGAGGCCTCCTTCAATTTACGACAAAACTCAAAACTGCAATGTCCTTTTTTCTAACTTCTAATATTTCAAGCTGTTTGTCAAGTGTTAGGCAGTGAAAACTTATAAATTAGCCTGTCTTATTTGCCTTATTTCTTCCATAATTACATCCGTCACTTCTCGTGCTGATGCCTTTCTTTCACGTAATTCTTCCATATTAATTGGTTTGCCATATACAACCTTAAGTCTTTTTCCTTTTTGGTATGGCCCAACAATAGCACATGGAACTACTCTGGCATCCGAGCGCAAAGCAAAAAAACCAATGCCTGAAAATCCTTCTCTAACTTCTCCATTTTTACTTCTCGTGCCTTCTGGAAATAATCCTAATGTATTTCCACCTTTAAGGATTTCTAGTCCAGATCTTAGTGCATTACGGTCCTTCATACCACGCTTAATTGGGAAAGCATGCACTTTTCTTAATAATGTACCAATAATTTTATTAGAAAATAATTCCTCTTTAGCCATAAAGTATATATTACGTGGACAAGTTATACCTACAACTAATGGATCCCAATTTGATATATGGTTAGAACAAATAATAACAGGACCTTGTTGTGGAACATTTTCTTTTCCAATAACGTGCATACGATATACTGGTTTAACATATAATCCGACAAGATTTTTAGCAAAATTATAGAAACTCATCTGCTTTGCTCCTTTACACGCTGAACAATGTCTAATATCTTACTACTAACTGCTTTAATTGATAAAGCTGTTGTATCAATCTCTACTGCATCATTTGCTTTTAGAAGAGGAGAAACTTCTCGTTCTGTGTCTAGCTTATCTCTTTTTGCGATTTCATACTTTAACTGCTCAAGTTCTGAAGCAATTCCTTTTCTATCATTTTCTTTTTGTCTTCGCTCTGCTCTTTCTTCTACTGATGCAATCAGGAAAATTTTCACCTCTGCATCTGGAATGACATGGGTACCAATATCTCTTCCGTCCATTACAACACCGCGTTTTGCAGCCATCTGTTGTTGTCGCTTAACCATTTCGTTACGAACGCTAGCATGTTTTGCAACAATAGAGACAAGGTTAGTAACCTCTTGCGTTCTTATTAATTCCGTCACATCTATTTGATCAAGATAAACTTTTTGACCGTTTTGACCTTGATCTAACTCCAACGAAGTCGTTACGATTAATTCATGTAATGCATCGCTATTCTCTAAGCTAACATTCTGCTGCAATGCTTTAAATGTTATCGCTCGGTACATCGCACCCGTATCTATGTATATATAATCCAATTCAGATGCTACAATCTTAGCAACTGTGCTCTTTCCAGCTGCAGCTGGACCATCAATAGCAATAGCTATTTTCTCTTCAACCATTTCTATTCTTCCTCTCTAAACAAAACCATTTCATAAATTAGTATATCTAAAAGAATAACATATTTTTTAAATCAACGTTATTCTTCCTTCAAAATATTATTTTTATCGTCAAAAGGTTGGGGATTCCAACCTTTCTTTTCCGCTATTAAGGTGAATATTTGATGATGGGTCGCTTAATCGTAGACCCTCTATGGAATTTCTGCCATAATGACAAGACTTAGCTTATCCTGCTAAATAACATCATGCTCAAATTAAAGATCTTTCCGTCTTTCTCTTAATTGTATTTCAAAACAATAACGGATAATTTTTTGTCTGTCTTTTTCATTTATATTGGTAAATTTCATAGATAGTAGTTGCCTATCTGATTCTTTTTTTTGATAAGTGCGTATTGCTTCAGCTTCGGCAGTTACATAAATAGTTTCACCTGATTGCATAGGTAAAACAAGCCACATATAAACTGTTTTCCCAGGTTCTACAGCATGATTTGAAGGAAGAATGATAGCTAAACCTCCACCACTTATATCATAGGTAATTGTCGTAAAGGGTTGGTCGATTTGATTAGCATGATGAATAGATACATCAAGGGTAGTCAATACACGGACATACTCTCTTCTTTGAATTCTCTTTAGATCATCTTTTGGAAAATGTAGTAGCAACATAGGGAGATTCGCTGTTTTTTTTCCTTTTATTTCTGTGTCAAATTGATAAATAGATTGATCATTACCAATAAAATTCGCTTGAAAAATAGTTCCCTTTGGAAAGATACTAGTTCTACCACTCTGTTCATTAATTGGATAATCTATATAAATTGTAGATCCTTTCATCTCTACAACCTTGCAACGATACCGATGCGTTTCTCCATCCTCATTTTCAGCTTCTAATGTAAGCGTTGTTCCAATTTTTATCAAAATGTTTCCTTCTCTCTAGGTAATTCTACACACGTCTATATGTATTATCGCAAAGAACATATAGAATACGCAAGTAAACTTTTTAGAGATTTCAAGAAAAATAAAAAAGGAAAGGAGTTTTTCCCTTCCTAATCAACATTCCATTTTGCTTCGGCTGTTTTTAACCTTTCTACATGAATTTCCGCACCGGACATCGCATTAATAAATATGCGAAATGTTTCATTATCCTTCGTCCCTAGAAATGCATATGCTAAAACCTCTTCCATACCACTATCATCGACAATAGCTAAATGCTGATCTTGAATAGCTACAGAAGGATTTACCTTCTCTTTTGCTTCATCTATTGATAATGTTGGTTCTTCAATTTTTCTTTCAACATGGTTTCTATAAAAGTCCGTTCCAATAAAACCTAATACTTCACCATTATCCAATGCAACTTTCATTTGAATTTTATCTGGATAAATACGCACATCATCTTGTTGGTATAAGAATTGAAAAACACCAACATGATCATATTGGCTACTTTGGAACATTTCCATGTTTTCAAAGCCATTTTTTTCAAGAAATTTTTCCGCTTCTAACTGTGCGTCATTTAAACTTAACTTTTGATCTTTAATTTCGCGATTCAACATAAAGGATAACGGGTGACCGCCTTTTGTTGAAATATCAATATATCCATGCTCATCATCTTTTTCAAAGGAAGCACTGTACATTGGAATCGTTGCACCATCTCCACTTTTGGCAACAGTTAAATCAATATCCTGATCTAAATCAAATAATTCACGAATTCGATCTTCAACTTTTGTTTCTGAGATATTTTTACCATTAATAAACTTAAATTCATGTGTTTCATTAGATATTCCTGTTAAACTTGCGGATAGATCACTTTCAGAATAGCCTCCTAATGTCTCTTCAACAGTCTCAAAACCATCTATAATCGTATTATCCATCGGTTCATCTTCAGATGCTAAAGCTAATTGAACATCCATCCAACGTAAATTTTCCTCTAGAACAGCGTGCTGTACTTTTCGTAATTCATTTTTTATATCACCTGCAGTTTGATACAACTCGTTTAATGTATTTATTTCATCATCGGTTAAAGGTTCTTGTTCAAGGTTACGAACAGATGCACGGTAACTAAAATCACCGATGTCAGATAAAAATTCTTCTGTTTTATTAAAAGGCATTAATACTAGTGGTAATTGGCCTACGTCGCTTTGTGCCTCTGATGTTATTCTCCAAATTTCAATCAATTGTGGCGATATTCTTTCTTTTGAATTCATGGCTAAGGTAGTACCTATCTTGTCATGTAATAAATCCATTTCATAACTTAAATCGTGAAAGGCCCGCTGATAATTATTCTCTGCTTGTACTAAAATTTCATTTTTCTCTTGATGTTCTTGATAACCCCATGCACCGGTTGCAAATACAACAATCGTAAGTAGACCGATTGCAATCCATTTAAACATAATAGTCATACTCCTTTCTTACATACAAAAAACATGTTTACCTATTTTTTTGATTTGAGGTCTTGACCAAATCCAACTAGATGTAGCAGTATCTGGATTAAAATAATAAATGGCTTCTCCAGTTGGATCCCACCCGTTAATCGCATCAACAACAGCATCCTTAGCTCGATCATTTGGCGTTAACCAAATCTGTCCATCTGCTACAGCAGTGAATGCTCTCGGTTCAAAAATCACTCCAGAAACTGTATTTGGAAAAGTGGCGCTGTTCACCCTATTTAATATGACTGCGGCTACAGCAACTTGTCCTTCATACGACTCTCCTCTTGCTTCTCCATAAACAGCATTTGCCATTAATTGAATATCATTTTGTGAAAATCCATTAGGAACATTTACCGCAGTTGGTTCAAGTGAGGTATCTGGGCTTTCTTCTGCCTCTTCTGCTTGTGGTTGTGGTTGTTCTTTAGTTGGTGCTTGTGGTTGTTCTTCTGCCTTTGGTTCTTCTGTTTTTTCTTGTTTAGGTGCAGGTTGTGCTTCTTGGGCATTATTTTTCTTTTTTACTTGATCCGCATTGGACATACCACCATAATGCGTAAAATTATTACCTGCTTCAATTTGTTGCTTTACATATGCTCTATCATATTCAGTTGCTTTTTCTAACTTTTGCTTTGCAGCTGTACCTGCTAAACCATCAATCTCCATTCCAAATTCGTACTGAAAATTGCGTAATGCCCAATACGTGCTCCATCCGAACACACCATCAATTTTTCCGTTATAAAATCCGATATACTGTAATCTTGCTTGTAACTCTATAACATCTTCACCAGTTGCACCATGCTGAATTACTTGGTCGCTAAATGCATGACTTGTGTTTATAGGTACAACGTTCGTAAAACTTAATAGTATACCTACGAAACTAAATAAGAAGATGCTTTTTTTAACTATATTCATCCTGCGCTCCTCCTAGATTCTTAGAAGTAATGATTTCTATCTTGTTATGTATTTTCGTGCGAAATAATGATTTTATACATTGAATTTAGTTAACTACATCGTTAATTCCATAAAAAAAGCAAGTATTCTCATTACGGTCTCGTAAGGAATACTTGCTATAAATCAGTCATATTCTCGCTTTTAACTTGATTACAAATTGGGATATATGGTTGATTTGCCACCTTCACTTTTTTCATTCCATTTAACCATAATATAACCATAAATGGTATTAATATATATATCCATCTACCTCCAGGAACAATTTGTAAAATATAATCATACAAGCCATGTAAGGTTACTGGAATGAAGAGGGCACTGATCATGACAGCTCGGGAATGTGTTGAATTAAACTTTGCCTTACCTAAATAATAACCCATGATCACACCAAATAAAGCATGTGAGGAAACGGGGAATATAGCTCTACCGATAGCATATTCAATTCCATGTGCAAATAAGTACAAGATATTCTCAAGTGTAGCGAAACCTAAACTAATTGCAACACCATATATTATTCCGTCGTAAACGGAATCAAAAGCAGTGAACTTGTAAATCGTATATATAAATATAAACCATTTAAAGAATTCTTCTAATAAACCGGTTAATATAAAAGAAGATACTAATGGAGACTGACCAATATTTTCAACTGAAAATGCATATTGAATAAACATTATTGGGAAAACAAGAAGAGCACCATATATAAAACTACGAATTATCGGTAAAAGTGGCTCCGTATTAAAACGGTCTTTCAAATAAAAAAAAGACATTAGAGCAAGTGCTGGTGCAATACCAGCAGATAAAAGTGCTACCATAATTCGGCACCCTCTTCCATAAAAATTACTTTCATCGTATCATGAAAGTATGAGACTTGAAAATACAAATAATAAAGTTGGTGCAAAATAATGAAAAATATTTTACTCATCCATACTGGTGGAACCATTGCAATGACAGAGAATGCGAATACTGGTTCTGTCTCCACTACCAATAGCCATCCCTTGGCAAGTGAAGATGCAATAATAAAGCAATTCGCAAAAGTAAATGACGACTATTTATTTGATTTACCCTCTCCACACATTACACCAGTTCATATGTTAAAACTAGGTCAACATATTGAAAGAAATTTAAAAACCAACACATACGATGGCATTGTAATTACACACGGTACAGATACGTTAGAGGAGACCGCTTATTTCTTAGATCTGTATTTGGAAACAAATAAACCAATTGTTATAACAGGTGCAATGCGTTCAAGCAATGAGATAGGATCAGATGGTTTATATAATTTAATTAGTGCTATCCGCGTTGCAAGTGCTGAAGAGTCTGAGGAAAAAGGAGTACTTGTTGTAATGAATGATGAAATTCATACTGCGGCATATGCAACAAAGACCTCAACAAGTAATATCGCAACCTTTAAAAGTCCGCAATTTGGACCTATAGGTATGCTAACGAAACAAACAGTTTATTTTTATCATAAATCGATTTCATTTGAAACGTATAAAGTAGAATCAATAACGAAACAAGTTCCCTTAATTAAGGCCTATGCTGGAATGGATCAAACATTATTTAATGCAGTAACTTCGATTTCATTAGATGGAATAGTTATAGAGGGGTTTGGCCAAGGAAATTTACCTCCAGCTATCGTAGATTCCATCGAACAACTTATTAAAAAGTCAATTCCAGTTGTTTTAGTATCACGAAGTTTTAAGGGAATTGTTCAACCAACATATGATTACCCTGGCGGTGGAAAACAATTAAAAAATGCCGGTGTTTTATTTGCGAAAGGTCTAACTGGTCAAAAGGCAAGAATCAAGTTACTTTTATTGCTTGAATCTAATTGTTCACTAGATCGGTTAGAAACGATATTTGAAGCGAAATAAAGCAGCACAATTGTGCTGCTTTATTTCATGCGTTTTTTTATTTTTTTTGCTATATCTTCAGCGATTAGAGGCCCATGAAATCGACCGTTTTCAATAAATATCTCATTGTTATTAAACCCAGCTGCAATAACACCAGCAATATATATATTTTCAACATTTGTTTCCATTGTTTCTTGATTAAATACAGGTCTTCCAGTTGCAATATCTACTTTAATAGCCATTTCTCTTAGGAAAGATTGATCAGGTTGATAACCAGTCATTGCAAAGACAAAATCTGCTTTTGCATGTTTCCGTTGTGTATGAACAGTAAAGTCTACCGTATCTTTCTTAATTTCTGTAATAATAGCATTAAATTCCATTGTTATCCTTCCTTTACTTGCTAGTGCAACAAATCCAGGTAATATCCATGGTTTAATGCTATCAGAGTAATCACTGCCCCGATAAAGTACAGTAATATGCGCCCCAGCTTTATGTAACTCTAACGCTGCATCAACGGCAGAATTTTTTCCACCAATGACGACAACGTTTTTATTGTAATAAGGATGACTTTCTTTGAAGTAATGACTTACATGGGAAAGTTCTTCCCCTTTTATACCCATTTCATTTGGTTGATCATAGTAACCAGTTGCAGCAATAACAAAACCAGCTTTGTAAACATTTTGTGAACCATTATTAGTTTCTGTATACAAAAGATAAGCGCCATCTTCATGTTTTACCTTTACTACTCGTTCGTAACTATTAATACGTAGCTCTCTTCTTCTTGCTACTTCACGATAATAGGCTAACGCTTGATTGCGGACAGGCTTTTTAAATTCTGTAATAAATGGTATTTCTCCAATTTCTAAACGATCACTGGAACTGAAAAATGTTTGGTGTGTTGGGTATTGATAAATAGCATTCACTACATTCCCCTTTTCAATTAGTAAAGGGTTAATGCCTTTGTCTTGTAATGCTATAGCTGCTGACATACCACAGGGACCAGCCCCAATAATAATAGCTTGCTCTTCTTGCATAGTAGATCCCCCTAGCAATTATTTCTTTTAGTTAGCAAAGTATTTGTTTAATTGTTCTACCGCGTTTTGTGACATAATTGTATTGCCGTATTCAATTAAACGATGGGATGTTAGAATACTAGGTGAAGCAAACTCGGACAAAATTGCTATAACATGTTCTCGGTTCATATCAACTACCTCTTCATCCGTCAATTCCATATAATAATTTCCGTCAAATGAATAAACCGTACCGCCTGTTATGCCAACTTGTTCTAAATGTATTGCTAATTGAATCAGATCCTCAAACGATTGGAATAGAAAGATCAATTCTTTACTTTCGTCCAACGTTACTTTCATTTCTATAAAATCTTCTTCATCTTCTTCATCTTCAACATCACTTTGTGTTACGATAATTAACATACCCTGTGCTTGCATTACGTGAACTTGCACCAATAATACACCTTCTAATTCAAATCCCAATTCATCACTAGCTTCATACATCATATCGTGAAATAAAGCTTGCATTCTGGGTAAATCTTTCCATAGATCTTCTTTTGTTAAACCTCTATCAACTAAATCATCAAAAGTCAGAAAAATTTTAAATTGATCAGAAGAAAGTCTTTCTAAACGCATGTTAATTACCCCCCTTATTAAATACCTTTATATTGTAATACGTAATTTATATCATAATATGTTATTGTATACGAATTTGTAACGAATACCAACCCATTAATAAGCAAAAAAATTTAATTGTTTGCAAATAAGGTACTTTCATTTAATTAAAAGTACCTTATTTGAAATTATATTATATAGTACAGGTAGCACGATTGAAAGCAAATAGATTTCAATACAGATGCCTTTACATATTCTTAATATCTAAAACACGAAAACCCGCTCTTTCTAATTTACTTTTCAGTTTACTCGTATCTACTTCCTCATTAACTTTTAAAACAATCCGTCTTGCTAATTTGTCTGTTTCGTCAAATGTTGTTATAGAAATAATATTAGCCTGTAGTTGTTTTAAAATGTCTGCTAATCTAGCAAAACGACCTTTTGATTCTTCAGAAGTAAACGCAATACGAACACCCGGTTTCTTCATTCCAAATACACTTTCAAACTGTTCAATTACATCAAAACGACTGATTATGCCAAGAAATTTTCTATCATCATTAACAACAGCTAATATCGGAAAGCCTTTAAAAGTTGTTAACGTATTTTCAAATACCTCATCTTCAGAAATATATACATTATGTTGTGTTAAAATATCTGTTACTTTTTTCGATTCCAGAAAATTAGTTTGATCAGAATTTTCTTGGAAAAACGCCTTATAAATATCTTGTTTTGAGATCATTCCTATAAAAATTTTATTCTCATCAACTACAGGCATCGCTTGAATACTTTCTTTATCCATCATTTCTATTGCACTTTTTAATGATTTATTTGGAGCTATTACAAAACATTTATGAATTGGTTTCATTGCACTTCTTACAAACACATTAAACACCTCATTTTTCATTTACTATTTTATTCCGTTTATTACGATAAAAAGATGTAATATTTATCATTATACACATAGGACACGCTTATATGCCATACATTGTAACATAGTTATTTTTTAGAGAAGGAGGTTCTATAAATGAATCAAACAAATACTAAATATTACTATCCTTATATCAGTCCGTTTGACCCCTGTCCCCCTATTATAAAAAAGAGTTATTCGACACCCCCTAACTTGTACATGGGATTTCAACCGCCAAATCTTGCACAATATCCTACAGCGCGTGAAGCACTGTTTGCAGGTACTTTATGGCCCGCACTATTTGATCCTTATCCACCTAAGAAAGGGAGAGAACAAACATGAGCACCCCTAAACAAATGCCTCAACAATACTATGATCTGTTAGAACAAATTCAAGCAATTGATTTTGTTCTAGTTGAACTTAATTTATATTTAGACACGCATCCCGAAGATATAGATGCTATTCAACAATTTAATCAATGTACATTAGAAAGCAAAAAATTAAAGAAAAATTTCGAAAAACAGTTTGGACCACTCATGCATTTTGGGAAAAGCTACTCTGGTTATCCATGGAATTGGGATGATGCACCATGGCCTTGGCAAGTGTAAAAGGAGGAAAACAATTTGTGGTATTATGAAAAGAAATTGCAATATCCAGTTCGCGTAACCGAATGTAATCCACGTTTAGCGAAATATCTTATCGAACAATATGGGGGGGCTGATGGGGAATTATCCGCGGCTTTACGATACCTAAACCAACGTTATACCATTCCAGATAAAGTAGTAGGTCTCTTAAATGATATTGGTACTGAGGAATTTGCTCATTTAGAAATGATAGCCACTATGATATATAAATTAACTAAAGATGCTACCCCAGAGCAAATGGAAAAAGCTGGTTTAGCCGCTCATTATGTTAATCATGATAGCGCGTTATATTACCAAAATGCTGCTGGTGCTCCTTGGACTGCTTCCTATATTCAAGCAAAAGGTGATCCGATTGCAGATATCTATGAAGATATTGCAGCAGAAGAAAAAGCACGTGCCACATATCAATGGATTATCAATGTATCGGATGATCCGCAATTAAATGACAGTTTGAAGTTTTTACGTGAACGAGAAATTGTACATTCTCAACGTTTTAGAGAAGCTGCTCAAATATTAATTGATGAAAAAGATAAAAAACAATTTTTTTAAATAATCCTCACTAAAATAATAGACGTAAACATTACAGGTTTCACGCGCTCAAAAAGTATATTACACTTTCTACAGGCACAGGGCAAGTATAGATGAAAGGCAATAATGCTTAGTAATCAATAAAAAGAACTGAAGGTTTTCATTCTACTATCTTCAGTTCTTTTTCATTGGGTAAAAAAAGTTTTTGACCCGGTGTGATAACATTTGAATCTAACTCATTCAATACACGTAAAGAACTAACAACGCTTGTTCTTTGATAATAATTTTCTGCAATTGAAATTAATGTATCACTTTCTGTTACATGATAGTATCTGCCAGTCACTTCAACAAATTCGTTCTCATTGGTATCCTTCACTATAGAAATAGTCACTTCGTTCGATAAATCTTGATTTATCGGAATAACCGTAACTGTTTCCCCTCCAGGAAGTGAATAGACTGCATTCTCTTCATTAACCGATTTAAACCATTCTTCTCCCCATACCTGATATGTTAAAACTAAACCTACAATAATAATAAATAAGACCATTAAAAAACGAATAAACAAAAAATTTATCTTCCATTTTGTTTTTGCTTTTTTATCTGCATGTACGTAGCTCCGTGGTGGTAAATCTAAAATATCAATGTTTGGCTCATCTTCCTCTAATTTTTCAGGAGTAGCACTTGGTTGTTCAGTAGCAGTAGAGTCACGTTGAATTTGATTCATTTGCTCGCGTAGTCTCATTGCTTGATCTTCTCTATAGTCACTCATCTTTAACCCCTCCTAAAAAACGTAAGTATAAAGCTAAACTGCAGTCAATAACAAAATGCATGATGATCGTTACACCAAGATTATTTGTAATTTCAAACATAAAACCAATATAGAAACTTAGCATAACAACACTAATAAATAAAACAGGCTTAAACAAATACCGGATATGAATAAAAGCAAATAGTAAACTCGTTGCGATATAGCCAATACTAGGCTGCAATACCCCACGAAACAATACCTCTTCTGCTATTGCAACAAACATTGTTAACATAATAATTTGGTAGATATTACTTCCTCTAAATATTTTTTCGTTAATACCGCCATCATCCCAATAGCGTTTAGGCAGGGTCTTATACATAACCATATCGATTATCACAACAATAAAACCTGGTAGTAAACCATACAGCATTATTTCAGTGACAGACCCCTCAAACAGTTCTGAAAAAAAGGTAAATGAACCATAAATAAACCAAGCACAGATAAGACTTATAATAAGCAGGAGACTTTGTGATATATAAACTTGTTGTCTGACTTGTTTACTAGTCATAGTAGCAATAATAGCTGCTTGTTTATTTTTCATTTACTTCCCTCTCGAAAAAACAAATTTGCTAATTCGATCTCCCAACTACTTTCTATAAGTTGCTTTGATTCAATGATTGGTTCCCATTTATTAAATTCAAAATCACAGTAATCACAGCAGAGATACTTTGCTTTTGAACAATTAGGTTGAAACGCTTGATATAATCGTTCTCTTCTACAAGACTCACAGGTAACCCATGTTAACATTTCATCTAATTTGTTTATTTTGTAGTTTGTTCTTTCTATAATTCTTTGTGTTATTACGTCAACTATTTCTCTCTTCTTATCATATATCGGCAAAATACGATTTTCTTTAATCATATCATGTTTTTCTAGTTGATAATGTAAAAATCGCCATTGTGTCTCATTTATTTGAAACTCTTCTAATAATAATGGGCTACCTAAATCAATAGACTTTTCTGATCTTGCTAGTGAATCAAGTCTATTGATAATTATAGGAATTTGTTCAGTTGTTGGCAACTCTGACTCAATTAAGCGCTTTGGTAAAATATCATCGTAAGGTGCATGCAATACTAGACTGACACTAGACAATCCATCTCTACCTGCCCTACCAATTTCTTGAATAAATGATTCAATTTGCGTTGGAATATGATAGTGTACTACGAGACGTACATTTGATTTATCAATACCCATTCCAAATGCACTCGTACAACATATGACATCTAATTGATTCTCCATAAATTGCTGTTGAATTAAAATGCGATCTACTTGTTCCATCCCACCGTGATAAAAGGCAATACGAAGTTCCGTTAGACTATCTCTTAACTGACTTGCAACAAACTCAGCTTCCTTTTTACTGGAGAAATAAATCATAGTTGGAACTGGGAATTTCCCTAATAATCTTTTTAAATAGTTTACTTTTTCTTGTTTTGATTGAAGAGCTTGAACTGTAAACGCAATATTATCTCGATCCATTGGATAGACATGCTTATTTAAATGAGCGTTATTCAATTGTTTAGCAATATCCTTTTGAACTTCAGGTGTTGCTGTTGCGCTCAGTGCTAATATCGGTGGATTATTCAACGCTTCTATAACCGGGTTTAGTTTAAGGTAATCAGGTCTGAATTCATGTCCCCATTGAGATATGCAATGTGCTTCATCAATAACAAACAGCGATATTTTCAATCTTTTTAATCGCTCCAATAAACGATCGTTTTGTAACATTTCTGGTGAAAGATAGATTAATTTATAAGAATCCAATTGATCAAATAAAAAGTGTCTTTCCTTGTGGTCAACAAAACTATTTATTGCTACAACCTGCTTAAATCCCCTTGCTTTTAACTGTTTTACTTGGTCTGACATAAGAGATAGAAGTGGCGATACGACAATGACGGTGTTATCTCCCTTAATAGCAGGAATTTGATAACAAATTGATTTCCCTGAACCTGTAGGTAAAACCCCTAAGACATTATTCCCCGCTAAAACATCTTCAATAATTTCCTTTTGTCCAGTTCGAAAAGCATTATAGCCAAAATACTCTTGTAATAGCTTTTCTAATTGACTCATTTCAATAAATCCTCCTTCTGCACAAGATCAGCATATGTTAATACGAGGCGAATTTGAAAATAACTAAAATTATTTCCTGCCATTTCTTTGATTTGTTTTAATTTTACTGTTTTATTATTTCTTATTGCAGCAAGTATTATTGTAAATGACTCTTGATCAACATAAGGCTTAATTGAAAAGTCGGGATCAATATAAGCAATTTCAACAATATGATCTTCTATAGTATTTATTTTCAGTTGTCTAATTTGGGAAATTTGCTCAACATCGAATCCTTTTTTTACTAAAATAAACGTTTTTTCTGCTGAATTCGTAATGAATTTCTTCGATGTCTTTGTAAATTGATAAAATACCGGTAAATATATCAATTCATTTTCTCGTTCCTGTAGATAAGTTAGTAATTTATGTAGGGTAATAGTTAAATATAAATGCATATCGATAGGAGTTGTCTGATTCTTTCTTGCTAATTGATCCAACGTTAAGCCGATCTTTTGATAACCTGTTAATCGATCTACAAATAATTGTGCTAATTCTGGATTAATTGTTTTGAGAAATCTAGATAATTCACGATACACACCAGCTAACCATTGGTCCGATTCATCTCTATGCATTTGAAAATGTTTCTTCACCCATGCTTGTATGTCTTTTTGATCGGTAATGGCAACAAAGTAGCCCTTTTGCCGAGCCATATTTGTATAGGTTTGAATCCACAATTGTAGTCGTAGCCAAAATAAATCACTGATTCGATCAAAGATAAAGCCATTTAATTGATGAATAGGGTAGCTATCAATTCTTATATTTAAATACGTTTCACCACTTCGCGTGATACTTGCATTATTTTGTTGATCCACTGTAATATAGTTATCAATAATAAGGGATTTAATTTCCTGCTCAAAGTAGTTTCTATCTAAATGCTTACAAATACCGAAATATCTGGTTATTTTATAGAGTTTAGCATCTTGTAAAGTTTGTATCGAACGCTTTCCAACTAAGAGATGAAAAATAGAAGCAGTACTTCGTTCCATACTTATACTGGCTATACAGTCTAGTAAGATTGACCTGAACATATACTTTAACTCCTTTTTTAAAAATAGTCAGGGAATGTATTCTTTATCTCCTCCTACACTCTCATTGCAAAAATAAGTATTCCCACTTAAAATAGTAAAGGAAGACATACTTTTTATAGATCATGAAATAGCAAGAAGGGAGAATTAGCATGGCTCATTACACAATAGTAGATAAAGATACATGCATTGCCTGCGGTGCATGCGGGGCAGCAGCTCCTGAAATATACGATTATGATGATGAGGGAATTGCCTACGTTCTCTTAGATGATAATACAGGAAACGTTAAAATACCAGAAATATTAGAAGAAGATATGTTGGATGCGCATGAAGGTTGTCCAACTGACTCGATAAAGATTGCTAACGATTCCTTTGATCGTGATCCATTCAAATTTGAAAAATAATTCCTTATCATTCAAAAAGTGAAGGTACCAATATCAATTGGAACCTTCACTTTTATGTTTATACTTCTCGGTGATCAGTGTAAGACAAGGGGATTAACCCCATCCGGTACCGGAATAGCTTCCTGAAGTCTGTATTCGCCTACTACTTCACTATCAATTGGGATATCGAATTCCACACTTCTATAGCCAAATGTTTTAGCTGTTATTAGAATCGCTTCAATCATCGACATGGTTAGCTGATTATCAGCAAAGTCAGTTGACTCTGAAAATGAAATCAGTATGTCCTCAGTGCTCTTCTCTTCTAAGTTAAAACTGGTATCTTTTGGAATAGTTGCTTCGATATACTGTCCCTCATCCATTTGCATAAGAGTTAATGCTTCGTTTATAGATACTATTTCATTAACACTAGTAGGTATAAGTAACTTATCTCGATCTTCATACTGATAAATTTTATAAACTTGGTTTTTAATCTCACTTAAAGGGAATTTATCTAGCTCTCCAAATGGCCCCAAGGTTACTGGATCCATAGATTCTGTTTGTGTAATAATATTAGTAATCCCATATGGTGTGAACATGAGATTCAACATTTTTTGAAACATATTTGCGTTACTAGAGCCTGGAGGAAATTCATATGCATCTGAAACCGTCATAAAAAGTTGTTTATTATTATCAGTAAACTCAAACACAATATCTTCAAATGGGAAAGTTTTTATTCCAGCATCTACTACTAAGTCTCCAACAAAACTGTTAATTCGGTTATAATAATCATTTGGTTCTCCTGTTGAAGTAGAATCAACTAATGTGATTGGTATAGCATATTGATAATTTTGATCAGCTACTGCTAGTGTAAACATTTGTTCTTGTTCAAATTCTTTGTAATATAACATACTTTCCATATCTACCACTGCATCATCTATGATCATACTATTTTCACTTGAATCCCCTGAAATAGCTTCTTCTTGTGAGGTTACTTTATCTCCATTATCTTCTATTTGTTCTGCACGTTCAAACTCTGTTGTATTGGAACTTCGTATAAAAATAAAAACTAAAGAAAAAGCGGCGATTAAAGCCAGAGAAGGAATAATCCAGGATCGATTTTGCTTAGATTTTGGCGTTGAATTTAGTTTTTGTTGGATATTGCTATACAAGTGCTCTTTTGATTGATGATCATGTATTTTTGGCATTTCTTTTAGTTTTTGTTCTAAATCTGTTTCACCTAACCTCTGTTGATCCATGATTATTACCCCCTCTCTTGTTGATCTCGTAGTAGTGTTTGTAATTTTTTAAGCGCTCGATGTTGTGTAGTTTTCACCTTACTAGTTGAACAACCCATAATATCAGCTGTTTCTTGAATGGTTAAAGATTGCAAATAACGTAATATTAATACCTGTTTTTGATCTAGACTACACTTATCTAACTGATAATAAATATCCTTTAATTCCTCATCAAGAATAACAATCTCTTCAGGTAACCGGGAAGTGTCCTTAAAATCAGACGCCTGTTTATTGAAATTTAAAAAGTCTATTAGTCGCTGTTTATTTCGTGTTTGTTTTCTAAAAGAATCCATTGTTGTATGTCTTGCAATAGAAAACAACCATGTTTTTTCGGAACTTTCACCTCGAAAAGAATCATATGATTTTAGAACTTTGATATACACTTCTTGAATAAGATCTTCAGCCAAAGACTTATCTTTGACCATATAAAAGATATATTGAAATAAATCTTGATGATATTTATTATATATGTCTTCAAACGTGGTCTTCATTTATAAGACCTCCCGTCCTAGTATATTAGTCGTCAGTTATGACAAAAGGTTACACAATTTCGTTTATCTACAAATATCTTTTAAAAATAAGCGAAAGAGGTTCATACAATACGAATAGAAACACGACATTACCAATTGCATGAGAGATATCAAATGGCAGACCTGCTAAATAATAAGCAAGAAACTTACCTGTAATAAAATAGTTCGTAATAGCAAATGTAAATCCAAAGAATAAACCAGCTATTAGAGCATAAATCAATAAATAAATGAATGGCTTCTTAAGATACATTTTTCCTAATAAACCACTAAAAATACCGATAATCGACCAAGCAATGATTTGCCAAACCGTCCAAATTCCCATGCCTAAGAACAAATTGGATATATATGTAGTGATAACTGCTAAAAAGAAAGCAGAAAACGGTCCTAAAAAAAAGCCCGTAATAATAATAATTGCAGTTACGGGCTGTATGTTTGGTAAAAATTGAAAGCCTACTCGTCCAACAACACATAATGAAGCTAACACAGCAATGAGTGTTAAACGATATGTCTGCTTCATTAATTATTCCGTTCCATGTAAATCAAAAATAACTTCATCACCTGATGATAACTCATATTCACTTGCACCAACATTAGCTTGTTCACCATTTACTTCATACAACCAATACTTATCATCCGATTGCTCGACACCATCTATCGAAGTTATAAAGCCATCAGCATCTTCAATTTCATAGTTTTCTTCCAATACATCCATCAATATTTCATTCTCTTCTATTTCAATCGTTTCCGAAGAAATAACTTCTTCTCCATTATCTGTTGAAATAGTTATATTAACTACTTGTTCTTGCTCTTCTACATTAGTTGTTTCATCTGGTGTCTCTGTTTGTCCACAACCAAATAAGATTAGTGTACTAAGTAAGAAGGCCATAATTAACTTTACGTGATTTTTCATAATAAATTCCTCCATTTTTTTGGAGGACTGAACAATAATTTGTGAAATAAATTAAAAATTAACATTAACAAACAAATCAATCGCTCAACCCTCGAAGCATTGATAAAGTGAAATTGGTAGGTCTACTGACTTGTACATTTATCTACTTTGAACCCTTCCCATACCGAAAATTGATACAGTGGACTTATTCATTTCGTCTGTACTTACAGTTGCGAGGACAGTTCTGGTCTCACACCAGATTCCCTGTTATGTTACATACACCAATAACACGCTATTTTATTAGTTTACTCTTCACCATTACTTTTGGGAAGCTCAAAAGTAAAAGTAGTACCTTCTGATTGCTTACTTTGAACAGATATATTCCCTCTGTGTGCTTCCACGATATTTTTGGCAATCGCTAAACCAAGACCTGTACCTTTCTTTCCAGCTTTTCTTTTTCTTGATTTATCTGCTTTATAAAATCGTTCAAATACAAACGGTAAGTCATCTTGTGGAATACCCGATCCGTTATCCTTGATCGTAAAACGTACTTTCTTATTTTGTTCTTCTACACCAACAACAATCTCACCCTGTTCTTGTGTATGATTAATTGCATTGTCAATCAAATTAGTTAAGACTTGTTCCATCCGATCCGGATCAAATAATAATAGCAATTCTTTATTAGTAATAGAATATGTTAAAGTAATTTGTTTTTCATTAGATAGACCTTTAAACTTTCGAATAATTCGATCTAAATATAACTCTACTTCTATTAGTTCTTTATTTAATTGAATTTGTCCTGCTTTTATCCTTGCAAGATCAAGTAGTTCATTGACCAATCTACCCATTCGTAACGATTCATCTCGGATAATGTGCGCTAATTCATTTTTTTCTTCTTTCGATTCAGCAATATCATCCACTATTGCCTCGCTGTATCCTTGAAGCATGGAAATTGGCGTACGTAACTCATGCGATACATTTGCAATAAACTCTTCACGTAACTTGTCCATTTTTCGTTCTTCTGTCATATCACGAATAACAGCAACGACTCCACGTACTTTTGTCTGATCGTATAACGGAGACATGATCATAACCCAGTTACGTCCTTGAATAAACACTTCACGCATAGACTCAGATTCAATTGTTATTACCTCTTGCATAAGATCTTTCACTTCATGTGGTAATGTTTCTTCATCTTCCATATCTAGCTCATAACGCCAGTCTTCTAAGAATTTATTAGCAGGTGGATTAGAAACAATAATATCTCCTACTCGATTTAATGTGATAACACCATCAGCCATTGATCGTAAAATACTATACAATTGTTCTTTTTCTTGACTTAATGCATCAATATGATAATTGAGTTGCCTACCCATTCGATTAAATGCCATAGCTAATTCACCAATTTCATCATGTGTTAAAATTGGTACCTTCGTACGAAATTCACCTTTTGTTAATTCTGAAGCTGCTTTACGCATTTGAATTAAGGGTGCTGTTATTCGTGTTGATAGAAAAAATGCAAAAATAGTCATTAACACGATAGCAATTGCAGCTGCTAAGAGAATGATACGTGTAGTCTGTTCTGTAGTGGCAGCAACAACATTACTTGATTGATAAGCATAAACTGCTCCTACTTGATCAGTTAACCTAGTACCTACCAACAAAACTTGGGTACCATCATCTAGCGTTGTTTCTGTCTTTACCACATTGTTATTAAAGTAAACAGATCTATAATCCTCCTTGTTAAATAACCATTCTTTAGTTATGAGTGGAAGTGTTTCATCCGTACTTTCCGATATCCAACTTTCTTCTTCATTTTCTACAATAATAATCCTACTTGCAGGATCTTTAATTGTAGTTATCATTTTTTCAATAAGTTCTTGATCTTCATATTCACTTAGCAATGTTGACACTTTATTGGCAGTATCCAATAATTCTTTTTCTGCTTGGTTTACATGATAACCCTCAAAAAACTCCAAAAGAAAAAAACTAATAATTGCTAACACAACAAAGATAACAATTAAAAAAGTTACCCAAAGCTTAAATACAACACTTCTCCAAAACATTAGGCATCAGCTACTTCAAATTTGTAGCCTACTCCCCACACCGTCACAATCATTTTCGCTGCATCTGTTGAGACCTTATTTAACTTTTCACGTAAACGTTTTACATGTGTGTCTACAGTTCGTAAATCACCAAAGAATTCGTACTTCCAAACTTCTTTTAAAAGTTGTTCACGTTCAAAGACTTTATTAGGTGAACTAGCTAAGAAATGGAGTAATTCATATTCCTTTGGCGTTAATCCAACTTCAATTCCTTCTACTAACACACGGTGCGCATCATTTTCTATTAAGATATGTTGAAATTCAAGTATATCTTTTGCTGTTTTATCTAGATTGGATACCGGTATGGAGGATGACCTTCTTAACAATGCTTTTACTCGTAGTACTACTTCTCTAGGACTAAATGGTTTAACAATATAATCATCTGCCCCAACTTCAAAGCCTTCTATACGATTTGCTTCTTCCCCTTTAGCTGTCAACATGATAATAGGTGTCGTTTTCTTTTCACGTATACCTTTACAAACTTCAATACCATCTTGGCCTGGAAGCATTAAATCTAATATAATTAATGTATAGTCTTCTTCAATCGCAAATTCGAGACCTCGAAAACCATCATCGGCTTCGTCGACAATATAACCTTCTCTTTCTAAATACATTTTTAATAATCGCCTAATTCTTTCTTCATCTTCTACCACGAGTATCTTATTGTTTTCATCCATATCAAATACCCCTTTCTCCTACCCCTACATTAATTAATCTTCTCTATTTATTTGGTCAGTTGAATAAAAAGGTGATTATTTCAACATATTTCGCAATAAACACATAGGTTTTTCTAATTTTAAAATAAAGTTACTCTTTTGTTTTTACTTGCATTGCTTCGTTACGAAGCTGCTTGACTTCATGTGGAGTTAATTCACGGTAATCACCTGGCTGTAAACCTTGCAACGTCAAAAATCCATAACGCTCTCGTTTAAGTTTTTTAACTGGATGATTAATCCCCTCAAACATTCTTCTTACTTGGCGATTTTTACCTTGATGCAGGACTAGTTCCATTATAGCTGTGTTTTTTTGTTCATCGGTTGATAAAATTTTAGCATGAATAGCTTTTAAAACTTCACCTTCAGATTTAACACCTTTTCTCAATTCTTTAATAGCTTCTCTTGATGGTATACCCTCGATTTTGGCAACATATACTTTATCCATTTCGTGACTCGGGTGCATTAATAATTGAGCAAAATCTCCATCATTTGTCAGCAAAATAATACCAGAGGTATCATAATCTAATCTACCTACAGGATAAACACGTTCTTTTAAGAATGGAATGAGGTCTGTAAGTACTTTTCGATCTTTATCATCTTTCAGACTAGAGATCACGCCTCTAGGTTTATATACGACATAATAGACAGGCTGTTCCTTTTCAAGTGGTAAACCTTCTACTTCAATTTGATCATCTGGTGTTACTTTTGTTCCAAGCTTCTTAACTTTTTTTCCATTAACTGTTACTTTTCCATCCTCGATAAGTTTTTCTGCTTTTCTTCTTGAAGTAACTCCACTGTGTGCAATCACTTTTTGTAAACGTTCTTCTTTATTTGACATAATATCACCATAATTTCATTCGATTTTTAATAACTTGTTTTGTATTGTTATTTTGACAGAAAAAGCTCAACAAAACAATAGCGTTAACAGTAGCGTTAACGCTTTTATTGTGAAAATACAATTGATACAACTATAATTGATGTTATTATACCAATAAAATCTGCTATTAGTCCAACTTTTAATGCATCACCCATTTTATGAATACCTACTGCACCAAAGTAGACAGTGATAATATAAAACGTCGTATCTGTGCTGCCTTGCATCGTAGAAGCAAGTCTTCCAATAAAGGAATCCGGCCCATATATCTTGATTAGTTCTGCAGTAATCGCTAATGCTGCTGTGCCAGATATTGGCCTTGTAAATGCTAAAGGTGCTATCTCACTAGGGATGCCTAAAAATGATAAAACTGGTTCTAGTAAGGTAATAAATGCATCCAATGCTCCTGAACTGCGGAAGATAGCAATTGATACAATCATCCCTAAGAGGAATGGTAGTAACGAAATCGCCGTTTTAACTCCTTCTTTTCCACCTTCAACAAATAGTTCGTATGTAGGGAGTTTTTTTACTGTAGCAGTAATTAACACAATCATCACCATACTCGGTATAATCCATGCACTGATTAATGTAATGGTGTTCATTTTTTGTTTTTACTCACCCTTTTCAAATAAAATAATCGATCAATTATAATGGCGAATGACGTTGTGATTAGCGTAGCTATTATTGTCGTACCCACAATTTCTGTTGGGGCAGCCGATTGGTACTGCATTCGAATCGCGATTACAGTGGTCGGAATTAACGTTAAACTGGATGTGTTTATCACCAAAAAAGTGATCATCGAACGACTTGCCTTATCCGAATTTGAAAGTAACTTCATTTCTTTCATTGCCTTTATTCCCATTGGTGTAGCCGCATTTCCTAGCCCAAATAAATTCGCAATAAAATTTGAAAGAATATACCCCATTGCCGGATGGTCTTTCGGTATATCTGGAAATAGCCTTGTTACCAATGGTTTGAAAAATGCAGATAGTTTACTTAAAATACCTGCTTTCTCTGCAATGCGCATTAAGCCAAGCCAAAAGACTAGTACACTGATTAATCCAATTGATAATGTCACCGCTTCTGATGCACTTGAAAAAATTGCCTCATTAACCTGATCCATAGTTCCGTTAATCATTGCATAAATGATTCCAATAATCGACATGCCAGCCCAAATGTAATTAACCATCTACATCGCACCGACCATTTTATTAAAAAATGTAAAAACAGTTTTTATGAAGTTCTCCTGTTTTTCACTTTGCGCTCCTCCTGCTAATTGGTCTTGCAATAAACTGGTACTTGATGATACATCATATTGTTCAAATCCCCAATCAAATAAACGAATATGATCCTGCCAATCATTTGGATCATCTAAAGTCACTACTATTAATGTTACATCATTTTTTTTAGCGACAGATACCAGTGTTCTTCCAGCGGCCTTTGTATAACCAGTCTTTCCACCAATTGTATAAGAGTAATAAGTGGTTAGTAACTTATTTTTGTTTCCCCAAGCATAAGTACGTTGATCCGAATGATATGCTTGGGCACCAGTTATCGTAACAAATTGTTCATTTTCCATAGCATGTTTCGTTAATAAAGCCATATCATATGCTGTTGAATAGTGTGATTCCGAATCTAAACCATGAGGATTATCAAAATGTGATTGTTCCATTCCTAACCAAACTGCTTTCTCATTCATTAAATAAGAAAACCCTTCTACGCTACCACCAACGTATTCAGCAATTGCTGTTGCCGCATCATTTCCAGAACGCAACATTAATCCATAAACAAGGTCTTTTAATTTTATTTTCTCTCCTTCCTTCAAATAGATAGAGGAACCCTCTGTGAAAGCAGCTTCATGACTAATTGTCACAGTCTCTTCCATTTTGCCAGATTCAATAGCTAATACGGCAGTCATTATTTTCGTTATACTGGCAATCAACTCTGGATCAGTAGCGGCTTTTTCATACAGAACATCACCATTTGATTGGTCCATTAAAATAGCATTACGAGCTGTTACACTAGGATTAGCCTCAACATTTTCAGGAATAATTGTTATGAAGCAAATACAACCGATTATAAATAGCAGCATTGGTTTCAAGTTTTTACACCCTCTCTACATACTTTCTCTATAATCTTATGCAGAAAGGACGAGCATATGACTTGAAACAATTACAGGATCTTCTTAATGCGGCATCCAAGTTATCTGTTTCGCTTCTTCAAACCTTTCTTTAACGTTCTCCCAATCAATTACATTCCACCATGCATTTATATAAGCATTGCGATCATTTTCATATTGTAAATAATAAGCATGTTCCCATACATCAAGTACTAGTAAAGGGATACTATCCGCTAATGCATAATGTTGATGTTTTTCTCTTGTTTGGATCCCTAATCTCTGTGATCGAGGAGACCACACAAGCAATGTCCAACCACTTCCTTCAACTGACCCTGCACCACTTGTGAAAATTCGTTTGAAATTTTTAAAGGAACCAAAATCTTTATTAATTTGTTTAGCAAGCATCGTGTTATCTTTCGGTTTTCCTCCTCCATTTGGTTTCATGTTAAACCAAAAAATAGTATGCAAATAATGACCAGAACCGTGAAAGGCTTGCTCTCTAAACCAATGTTTCCACATCTTATTATTGGAATCTCCTTGATAAATGGCTACTTCCGCTTTATTTAATCCATCAACATAAGACTTATGGTGCTGATCATGATGTAATCGCATTATTTTTTCTGAAATAAACGGTTCAAGCGCATCATAATCATATGGTAATGGTGGTAGTTTATGTTTTCCTATTGGAACCGAACCGTTATTCGTATTTCCCTCTAAACGTCGTGCGAAAATTTCCGCTTGATCTCTTAAATACATAATTTCTTGTTCAGCAATACTTCGCTCTTGCAATCCTTCTTCTAATTGTATTTTCCAATCTTCCCAACCTGATAATTCTTGTCTATCTTCATTGCTTTGCAGTGCCAATTCTTCCACTTCATCAGACCACTGTAACAAGTCATTTAGATAAGCTTTTGTGTTCTTCTCCATCAAATCACCTCAAACGTAGCCTATGATACAGACAAAGTTTTGGTGTCAACAATAACTACATATGCTTTCTTATTCTTTAAAAAAAGAGAAGTAGCACATAAATGCGCTACTTCTCTTAATCTATTTGATTCATTTTTGCTTCAAAATTCTCAAAAAATAGATCTGCTTCTTCACTTACATCTGATTCATTCACACTTTCTGGTAATGGTGGTAATTCTTCTATTGACTTTAATCCAAAGTAAGTTAAAAAGTCAACGGATGTACCAAACATTACTGGTCTTCCAATTCCATCTTTTCGTCCAACCTCTTCAATTAGTGCTCTAGATAGCAAAGTTTGAACACCACGATCACTTTTAACCCCGCGTATGTCCTCAATTTCCGTACGAGTAATTGGTTGGTTGTAAGCAATAATGGCCAACGTTTCAAGTGCTGCTTGCGAAAGCTTTGAAGTGTGTGGAGATTCCAGCAATTTTTGATAATAAATTGTATGCTCTGGTTTCGTTGCCAAATGGTATGTATCTTTAGACTCAACAAGCATAATACCACGTTCTATCTGCTCGTAATCTTGTTTTAATTCAAGAATGATAGCTTCTACTGTATCTAGATCAGTTTCTAATACAGCTTTTATTTGTTTTTTACTTAAACCTTCATCTCCAGTGGCAAATAATAATCCTTCTAAAATTGCTTTATAATTTCTAAGTTTCACGCGTTATCCTCCATGCTATAAATAATCAATGCATCAAAATGTGTTTCTTGTTTGCAATAGATTTTTTTATCTTTCATTAGCTCTAGTACAGCCATAAATGTCACAACTATATGAGAACGTGATGGATATTCAAATAATGCATCAAATGAAACACCTAATCTATGATCTTGTAATTGAGTTAAAACCTCTTCCATTCGCTGTTTAATTGGTATCTCCGTTCGCTGAATTGTTGTTTCTAAAGGCCGGTTCCATTTTTTGCGATCAAATACTTTTTGCATTGCTGCAAGCATATCATAAATAGATAGATCACCTTTCGTATTAACTTTTTCTTGGTTCTTTTTAAACGCTATAACTTGAGCAGGTCTTGTAAAGCTATAACTTAAATCTGATTCTTTATCTTGAAGTTGACTAGCAGCTTCCTTATACTTCCGATACTCAATTAACCGACGCATTAATTCCTCGCGTGGATCTTCTTCATAATCCTCTTCTATATCTAATTCTTGATTTGGTAAAAGTAGTCCACTTTTCATTGCCAATAATGTAGCAGCCATCACCAAGTATTCACTAGCAACATTTAATTCAAGCTGTTGCATTGTATGAATATAGTGCATATATTGCTCTGTTATTTTTGAAACAGGAATATCATAGATATCTATTTCATATTGATTAATTAAATGTAAAAGAAGATCCAATGGACCCTCAAAAGTATCCAATTTCACTTGATAGGATTGTTGCATAGAATCCTTCCCCTTTTTTCTATATCGCCGTATTTACACTGATCTTAAATTATTATTTTAGCATATAGTACAACTAAAAATGCCTGATTCTATAAATTCTCTCTAAAAAAAGTAAAAACCAGCTCATAAGGAGCTGGCTTCAAATCTTTAAGAATCACACTTGGTTAAAAACTCTTCTGTTAAGTCATTGGCACATACTTGATATTTCTCACTATATTGTTCTTTAATACCATTCACCATTTTCTTGCCTATTCCTGTATTTCTGTGTGAAGGATTAACTGATATATGCTGAATGATAACCTTACCAAATTCTTCATCCACATATATGCCAATTGCTCCTAAAACATCTTCTTCTTTCCACAAATATAAATGCCAATTATCATTGTTCTCGTATTCCTTAATTGTTTGTTGTAATTTTTTAACATCTTTTTCTTCCGGCATAAAAGACAATAGTCCCATAGCAATCTTTTCTAGTGATTTTTTAAAACGAATTAACATATATACCCCTCATTATTTAAGAACTTATTATATAGTATAACGTTACCAGTCCTCAAAAGGTTCCAATAAGTTCTTAAAACTTTTATTATATCTGTGCTATTTAAAGTGTTTTCAAAACTTTATTCTAATATATTATTTTTTTGCACATATTGATCATACTACTTTTTTTAATGATTGTCATGATTTTGCTAGCAATTGTTATAAAATATCCATAATTTCAAGCTTAAATAAAACGACAAAGACTAAACTAAGTATAGAGTGATTAACACTTTAAGAAGTAGCTTTCAGCTTAACAATAGTGGTCAATTAGTAACTTTTTTTATAAATTCAATGTACTAATTCTTTCGGAAGAATAATCTATCAAACGGAACTAATCCAATTGTACTCAGAGATATCCCCATTAATTTTTTATGAATTAGAGCTTTTTGAAACGTAGTATATAACGGTATAATTATATCTTGATCAATCAATTTTTCTTCTAACTGTTTTAGCAATTCAAAACGTTTTTCTTGTCGTTTTTCCCTCATAACTTTATCACAAAACTTATAAACCTTCTCTTCTAAATTATATAATTCAGAAAACACACTACTCTCAGATAGAAATAAATTATATACAGAAACCTCTCTTGAATTTTCAGAAAGAAAACCAGATAGAACTAAATCTGCTTGTTTTGACATTTCTATAAAACTTGAATATGGCACTTGAATAATATCAAGTTTTATACCGTATTTGGTTAATTCAGTCTGTATCCAATTAATATCATCTTCATTAGGAGTCAATTCATATGTCATTAAAGTTAAAGATTCATCGTACTTAGTGTCTTGATAAATCCAAGAATTAGAAGAATCATCATTTTCTTGATCTATAAATGAATTTGCCTTTTTAAATCTTGGATACCCCAAGTCCCTAACCATATTATCTTTGTTGATCATTAATGATACCCTTCTCCTTAATAAATGATTTATTCTAATAGTTTTTTTATTCATATTCCACATAAGATACTTAGTTGATAGATGATTTCTTCGAACGTGATTATATCCATCATCACTATCTTTTTCTAACGAAAATGGAATGTAAAATAGAGGTTCCCGCTTCATTTTATTAGCATTAAAATATTTCTCAATAGTTGGTAATATAAATATTGTAATTTCATCAAGGTAGGCCCTACCCTTAAAATAAGTAGGATGAACTTTTAGATTTAATAATGTCTCATCATGTTTTTCTATCATAAAAGGTCCAGTACCTATGGGAACTTCAGCAAATATTTCTTTTGTTTTACCACCATAATCTTCAGGAACAATGGAGCACTTGGGGGAGGATATAAGAATATCCCAATTATACATCGACTGTGAAAATTCAAATCGTATAACGTGACTTCCTATACAGCTTATACTTTTCAGATGCCTAATTATCCATTTTGATGGTGTATTACCAAGCCTCTCAAAACTAAATTTTATATCTTTTGAAGTAAGGTTTTTATTGTTGTGGAAATTAACCCCTTTCCTTATATAAAAAGTCCATTCCTTCCCCTCATTATTTTCTTCCCAATAATGCGATATACTTGGCACTATGCTTTCACTTTCCTTACTGTAAGTAACTAATGTATTGAAAATTTGTTCTACAATGTGCCTTTCCGATTCCCTTTCAACAACAGCAGGATCTAATGAGTTATAAATACGAAAATATGGGATTTTTAAGTGTTCATAATCATTTTTATTTTCATTCTCCTTTGTTACATTATCAACTTTCAGTCCAAAAAGTTTGAGAATCATACCATAAAAGACTTGCTCAATCTCATTATATAAATCATTATTTTCAAACAAAGATATTAGCCTAATAATTTCATCATAATCAGGTGACTGGTCTTCAAAGTAATCAAACATTTCTTCAATAGTTACTAAAAAGATTATTGTGGTTGCATTCCCTCTTCCTTCTCCTTTATTTCTATTTATCCACTTTTTATCAGCCATCTTATTCAAGATATTGGTTACAGTTCTTTCTGAGCATTGTAACTCTTTACTAATCTCACTTCTGGTTAATTTGACCTCTTGAAACGCTATGAACTGTGAGTACTTAGCAAAAAGATGAAAATAGTGTTCTATAAGCTTCATGATTATACGTTCCCCCTACTATAAAAGGTGAAATTGCAATCATTAACTTTCACTTTTTATTCTCCTTTTAGTAAGTATAATTATAATTACGGACTTTGTAAATTTTATACATTAGTGAGATATAAATTTGGGGGGAGGTTTGATGAATGGGAGGATTACAAAAAGGTCATTTTTTCAATCTAGTTTCTGTTATCACGATGGCGGTCGGGCCATTATTATCAAAATTTGGTTTATTGGAGATTTCCCCTGCTCAAGCATCTGTTATTAACACTATAACTGTTTATCATTGCAAGTTATCTATTGGGAGTAATACAACATAGGAAGGTGAATTTCTATGTTGAAAAGGAAATAATGATGTTAGCTTTATTCAATTCAATAGGGGTTATCTTTTTATTTTTAAGTACAAATTTACTTTCTCCAGTTGAAATAGGGTTTATTGGAAGGTTTTATACTGTATTTGCTGTGATATTATCCGTTTTAATACTAAAAGAGAGACTAAGTAAAAAGGAAGTAATATTTATAACTCTGGCAATCTTAGGAGCTTTTTTATTTGTTAATAGAGGTGGAGATTTTGATTCAAATATATTAGGTAGTTTATTTGCAGTTATATATACGTTCTTCTTCGCATTAACAAACATATTCATTAAAAAAACTATGTCTAAAGAAAGAGATTCAAATTCTATTTTATTTACTAACAATTGTATTACCCTCATATTTGTTTTACTTTACGCAACTATAACAGGAGATCTTTTAAATTCTGAGTATTCAATAACAGGAGTAAGTTTTATAATTACATCTTCACTTTTAACTGGATTTTTGGGAACGCTTTTCTTATATAAAGCTTTGCAACACTTACGTTTCTCGATCGCTAATGTAACCAGAGCATTCAGTCCGTTATTACTTGCTACAATATCATTTCCGTTTTTCCCAATTGAAATAACCATTCAAAATGTATTAGGTGCAATAGTTTTAATACTTTCAATTCTTTTATTATCTTTAGGAAAAACCAACAAAGATAAGTCTATCGATACAAATAAAAAGGCTTCTAATTCTTAACTGAATGGTTTAAATTGTAACTCTAGTAGTACGTCTTTATGCACGTTTTATTTATTAATCGAACAAGGAGTTGATTCTCCCCAATAAGAACTTAAAAAAGATATGATTCCCATAGTAAAATGGAAATCATATCTTTATATGTCTTTTAAAATTATTTAATCGAGAACTTACTCTTTTTCAGCAAATGTGACAGTTTTCATAGCGTCACCTTGTTTAATACGTAAAACAACATCCATACCTTCTATTACTTGTCCAAAAACAGTATGAACACCGTCTAAATGAGGTTGTGGCTCATGTACTAAGAAAAATTGACTTCCACCAGTATCTTTGCCTGCGTGAGCCATTGATAACGATCCTGCTTTGTGCTTATGCGGATTACCTTCTGTTTCACAAGCAATAGCATAACCAGGTCCACCTGATCCTGTTCCTGTTGGATCCCCACCTTGTGCAACGAAACCAGGTATTACGCGGTGAAATACAACACCATCATAAAAACCACTAGTTGCTAATTTTTCGAAGTTTGCTACCGTATTAGGAGCAGCTTCCTCATACATTTCAATTACTATTTTTTCGCCATTTTCAAATTCAATTGTTGCTTGTTTCATCTTTATTCCTCCTCGTAAGATAAGTCATTTTTACTAACTTCTTGATAGGTCTCGCGCTGAATGACAAGTTTATCTTGTTTATTTTCAATAAATACTACAGCTGCTTTTGGAAAACGATTATAATTACTTGACATGGAATAGCCATACGCACCAGTACTAAAAACAGCAAGAAGATCGCCTGGTTCTGCATTTGCTAATGGAACATCCCATAATAACATATCGCCTGATTCACAGCACTTTCCTGCAACGGACGCGGTTGTAGAAGCTGGTACATTCGCTTTATTTGCAAGAATAGCATCATACTTGGCTTGATAAAGTGCAGGTCGAATGTTGTCTGTCATTCCTCCATCGACTGCAATATAGTCTCGCACACCTGGAATTTGTTTTTTTGAACCTACTGTATAAAGTGTTATTGCAGTATTGCCAACAATCGCACGACCTGGTTCAATCCATATCTCTGGGAAGTCCATGTCATGTTTGACAACTTGTTGTTTAATCTCATCAACAAGTGCATTAACATAACCATCTAGTTGTAGAGGTTCATCTTCATCAGTATAACGAATTCCAAAACCACCACCCAAATTTAATACTTCTGGAGTGTAGTCATAGTTTTTTTTCCAGCTAGCTAATGAATCAAATAAACGACGTACTGCCATAACAAAACCATCTGTTTCAAATATTTGCGAACCTATATGACAGTGTAGCCCTTTAACATGCATACTGTCAATTTCTTGTAACTTTCTAAATGCCTCTTCCGCTTGTCCATTTGCTAAATCAAATCCGAATTTTGAATCTTCGTTACCAGTAAGAATATAGTCATGTGTATGTGCTTCAATACCTGGCGTCACACGAATAAGTACATCCATTTCACTTTGATAGTTTGCTAATATTTCTTTTAACAAATCAATTTCATGAAAATTGTCAATGACAATACAGCCGATGTCATGTTTAACAGCCATTTCTAATTCAGCTACACTTTTATTATTCCCATGCATATGAATTTTCTCAGTAGGAAAGTCGGCTTGTAAGGCTGTATACAATTCCCCTTGTGATACAACGTCTAAACTTAAATTCTCTTGTTTAGCAACTTGTAACATAGCAATAGATGAAAAGGCTTTACTTGCATATGCAACCTGAGCATTTACACCTAAACGAGCAAAAGTGTCGACAAAAGCACGTGCATTCTCTCTGATTTTTTCAACATCATATACAAAAAGAGGGGTTTCATATTTTTTCGCTAAATATGTGGTATCGACGCCTCCGATTGTTAAATGACCTTGAATATCTATATCTTTAAGCTCTTGCATCAAATACACCTCCACAATCCTTCAGAAAATATGCTTCTTTTCATCAATCTAGCTGAAAAAAATAAAAATCCCTTGCCAGTTTATACGATGAATAAATAGCATTCATAACATATAATGGAAGGGATTCCTAACATATTCCCAACTTCTTTTTCTTTTTAGATAAAATTAATTTACCACAAGTTAGGTCCGCGTTCAACTTTTATAATTGAATAATTATATTATGGTTGTTTATAATTGTTTTTTGGATGTACAATGCTTGGTCGTTCTTTCGATTGTGGAACTGCAAATCGAAACAATATTTGAATTAACGCTTTCCCATTAAAAGGTAAAAACGGCCATAGGTATGGTGTATTTAAAGACTTTGTTCGAGCTAATAATATTACATAGAGTGAAAAACCAATTAATAATCCTTTCACACCGAAGATCCCGGTAAATATTAGTAATAAAACTCGAATCATCTTGTTTGCAATACTAAGTTCATAACTAGGGGTTGCAAACGAACCGATTGCACTTATTGCTACATATAAAATAACTTCAGCTGTAAAAAGACCAACATCAATAGCTATTTGCCCAATTAAGACAGCTGCAATTAACCCCATGGCAGTTGATAATGGTGTTGGCGTATGGATCGCCGCCATTCGTAGAAATTCTATACCGATATCAGCTAATATAATTTGTAAAATAATTGGTATATTACCTGATTCATTAGGACCAATAAATGACAACGCATCAGGGAGTAATTGTTGTTCCATCACCATAATGTACCATAATGGCAGAAGGAAGATAGAAGCGAGAATACCAGTAAAACGTATCCACCGTACAAATGTTCCGATTGCTGGTGATTGGCGATATTCCTCCGCATGTTGTACATGATGAAAATAGGTAGTAGGTGTGATAATTATACTTGGTGAAGTATCAACCATGATTAGTACATGCCCTTCAAATAGATGATTGGCTGCAACATCAGGACGTTCTGTATATCGAACCAAAGGAAAAGGATTAACTCCTTGTTTCACCAAATATTCCTCTATTGTTTTATCAGCCATTGCTAAACCATCTATGTCGATACTCTCTAATTCCTTTTTAATCTTTCTGACCAATCCATCATCAGCAATATCTTGAATATAGGAAATGCAAATATCGGTTTTAGATCGTTCTCCTACTTGTAAAATTTCATTACGTAGCCGTTCATCACGTACACGTCTTCTTGTTAAGGCTGTATTTTCGATAATATTCTCTGTGTAGCCATCCCTTGCACCGCGAACAACCTTTTCTGTATCTGGTTCTTCAGGACTTCTTCCAGGGTAACTTCTTACATCTACCGTAAAACCAACATCTTGTCCATCAATAAAAATAACAATTAATCCAGAAAGTAATTGTGTCATTAAATCATCTAAATATTCATATTCTTCCACTTGTTGATGAACTAGACGATTTTTAATAATTGTTGTAAGTTGACTTTTATTTGTCTCTTCCTCGTTAATGGAGACAAGTTTTTTTAATAATTCTACAATCACAGGTGTTTCACATAATCCTGTAACATAATACAATTGGACTTTCTGTTTTAATAAAATAATTTCTCGAAAACCAATATCAAAAGACGTTCCCACACCTAATTTACTTTTCATATAACTTTGAATTTCATTTATATCATTCATAATTGGTTTCTTATCTTTTTTTTTACTCAATCGGGACACCTCTTTCTAAAATCAATTCAACAGCCTTTCGAGTAATTGGACAACCTTTCTTTTCATCATCATACCCATGCATCTTCCCAATATCTCCAATTGCTATAACATTAGGTAGATTAAGTTGATCCAATATGTAAACCGTGTCCCCGTTTATTCTACCTACTTCAGCAATCGGGACACCTTCTTTATCAACACCATGCTCATTAATCTGTCCATCTTGGTCTATTGAAAGTGCTACACGTGACCACTCCATATTTTTCGTATGTGCAGCTACTGCAACAACACCTAAAATCGTGATGATCGGATCATGCACTAAGGCTAAGATAGTTTCTTCACCAGATCCTATACCAAATACACCAGCATCATCAACTAAGACATAAACAGGATTTACTTTAGCTTCATAAACAGCTTTAATGATATCTTCTGATGTATAAACACTAGGATTACCAGCAAATGCAGAAAGTGACGTGCCACCCAAAGTTTTAGCTATGTAATCAATCGTGTGTTGCGCATATTGATCACCATCTGTAATGATAATAACTTGTTTTTTATCCATAGTAATTATCCTTTCGTCTGATTAATCTAGTTACTTAACAAACACCAACCATTGAAATAATGAACCAATAATTTTCCCTAGAACTATAGCCATCATAAGCCAAATAATTTGATGATCTACCCGAATTCGCTTGGCCAAGATAGGAAAAACATTTAGTACTTCTGTCAACGCTGCAGCTAACATACCAATAAAAATACCATGCAGTAATCCCCAAATTACTAAGATAAAGTTTGGAAGATAAAAGGTGTAATTGCTAAATGAGAGATACGTACCAAAAAAAACACCCACTATAACTGCCATTTCATAATAATGTAAGAATTTTTTTGTTTTGCTTAATGTAACTAATCTTGGTATGATCCCTAACATTGTTAAGAATGCAACGAAACCTGTTCCTACTACCAATCCGGAACCTAAACCAATACATACATCAACAAGTTTATTTATCATTTGAATCATTCAATTTGTTCTCATAATGACTTACATATTGATCGATATCTTGTTGGTACTTATAAATTTCAATTTCTAACGGACTAGGTTCTTCATTAATTCGCTTTTTAAAAATATGATTAAAAAATAAAATCATCCCAAGACCTAGACCTAGTGAATAAGGAACCTGCATCCAAAGAGGATATTTTTCCTTTTCTCCTGTAAACAAATAATGAAGGCGTTGCTGTACACTTTGCATGCTTACATCATAATGAAAATTCATAATTGTCATAGCTGAGCCAACAAATAATAAGGACCATACAAACAGGATAAATGTTACTCTAGGTACTCTTCTTTTTTTAGTAATATGTATAATTGTTTGATTTGGACCTAATAACTGTAGATCAATTTCAGGAAAATACGCTTGTAATTTTTTAATAACAGTAAATCCTTCTATTACACAAACTTCTAAATCTTCTTTTACTATTTCTCGTAAAACGATTTGGTTTAATTTAGCAACCATTGCTTCATTTCCTGAAATAAAGGCAATGTCTTTTAACCTGACTTTTTTCTTTGCTGTTGTCTGGTAATGTTTTTTCATTCTTAAATAAATGATTCCATTCAAGTGAACACCTCCAAAACTTCTTTTTAGTATGGATCAGATCACAAGGAATCATGCATTTTAAAAACGATAAAGTTATTTTAAGCGGTTGTAGCTTTTTTGCCTCTTACCAATACTGATTATTAATTTGACCTGAACAAAAAAACTGCAAGCCCTTTGTTAGATATTATCTAACAAAGGGCTTGCAGTTAGTTCTATAAAATACTTTTATATCTCAATCTGGTTTTTCATCCAGTCTAAGATTTTCTTTTCTAATCGTGATACCTGTACTTGTGAAATCCCTAACCTTCGTGCAACTTCTGCCTGTGTTTGGTCTTGATAGTAACGTAAATAAACGATTAATCGTTCACGTTCATCCAAATCACGTATCACTTCTTGAAGCGCAATTTTATCAAACCAATTGGTTTCTTGATCAGAAATCTGATCAAGAAGTGTAATTGGATCTCCATCATTCTCATATACTGTTTCATGGATTGAATGTGGCGTTTTGGCAGCTTCTTGTGCATGTACAACATCTTCAATAGATATCTCAAGCGCTTCTGCAATTTCAGAAATCGTTGGCGATCTGCCTAACATTTTTGTTAATTCATCTTTTTTTCGCCTTATTTTATTACCTGTTTCTTTTAAAGAACGACTAACTTTCACGCTACCATCATCACGCAAAAATCGCTGGATTTCTCCAATAATCATTGGCACTGCATAAGTTGAAAATCTAACATCATAAGATAGATCGAATTTATCAATTGATTTAAGTAAACCAATACAGCCAATTTGAAATAAATCATCTGGATCATATCCACGATTCATAAAGCGTTGAACAACAGACCAAACCAACCTTACATTTCGTTCAACCAAAATGTCTTTTGCATTTTGATCGCCCGCTTGGCTAAGACGAAGATATTCCTTTACCTCTTCATCACGCAACTGTTTGACATTATGAGTTTTATTTAATTCCATTTTTTAGTCCATCCCCTTAATTGCATAAGGTTCGACTTTTATTAAAATGTTTGATCAATTTCACTATTGTTCCTTGACCACTTGTTGATTCAACTTCAACTTTATCCATGAAATTTTCCATAATTGTAAAACCCATTCCCGATCTTTCTAACTCCGGTTTAGAAGTGTAAAGTGGTTCAATAGCTTGATCAATATCTGCAATACCTACACCTGTATCTCTAATAACAAGTTCTACTTGATCGTCATCAATCGAACAAGTCATATAAATCATTTCATTCGCATTATGGTTATAACCATGAATGATCGCATTCGTAACAGCTTCAGAAACCACTGTCTTTATTTCTGTTAATTCATCAAGTGTTGGATCTAGCTGGGAGACAAAAGCCGCAATAGTAACTCTGGCGAATGATTCGTTCGCACTAATACTAGAAAATTTAATGTCCATCTCATTCTTCACGATGCCACCCCCAAACGAAGTAATGCAAATGACTCATTTTCTTCCAATCGAATAATCTTAAACAATCCAGATAACTCAAACAAGCGTTTTACAGCAGGAGAAATCGAACAAACTACCATTTCTCCGTCTCGTTGTTTTATTTCCTTATATCTGCCTAAGATAACTCCTAAGCCTGAACTATCCATGAAGGTTAATTGTTCTAAATTCATAATGACATGCTCGGTTTTTGTCTCTTTAATCATAGTCTGCCATTCTTTTTTGAATTGTTCTGCTTCATGATGATCTAGTTCACCCGATAGCCTTACCAGCAATACATTTTCTTTCGTCTTCCAATCTGTTATCAAGCTCACTGTTTTTCCTCCTCTTATTCCTTTGTTCTTTGGTTTCTTTCTATTTTGTTTAATTGAATTCCTGCAACATGACAAAACTAGTGTTTATTCGAAACAAAATGATACTTATCCCTCTTTTTTCACCAATTCCTTCATCGAGTATTTAAATAACTTCCAAACACTCGCTTCTTCAAGTGTTTCTTTTAATAGTAAAGGGGTTTCTGACAACAATTTCCCATCTTTCTTCACTTCTAATAAGCCAACTTGACTCCCCTTAGTTAAAGGTAATTGAATATCTTGATTTATTTTTATATTTGTTTCAATTCCAGATTGTTTTTCCCCTTTTTCTAATACAATTGAGACAGCATCTTCTGTAATAACATCTACTTCATCTTTATCAGCTTTAACCATTGAAATTTTCGTTACTGCTTGCTGTCCTTCATACAGTTGTTCTGTTTTATATTGAGAGAAAGCATAATCAAACATCTGTGTAACTGCTTGATTTCTTGCTTTAGTCGATTCAGCTCCAAGTGCAACTGCAATCACACGCATATTATCTTTTTTTGCAGTTGCAGTTAAACAATATTTTGCTTCTGAAGTGTAACCAGTTTTTAGTCCGTCCACACCATCATAAAACTTAACTAATTTATTTGTGTTTACTAACCAAAACTCATCTTCTGTACCTTTACGTAAATAATCTTCGTAAACACTTGTATACGTTGTAATTTCTTCATGCTTTAAAAGATCTTTTGCAATAATCGACATATCATATGCAGTTGAGTAGTGGTCTTCTGCTGGTAAACCAGTTGGATTTTGGAAACGTGTATTTTCTAATCCTAGTTCTTTAGCCTTTTCATTCATCATTGTTACAAAAGCCGCTTCACTTCCAGCAATACGTTCTGCTAGAGCAACACTTGCATCATTACCTGAGGCCATAGCAATTCCTTTTAAAAGATCTTCAACCGTCATCTCCTCCCCTTCTTCTAAGAAGATTTGTGATCCACCCATAGAAGCTGCATATTCACTAACTCGAACTTTTTCAGTCAATGTTATTTTTTCATCATCCAATGCTTCCATTATTAAAATAAGTGTCATCATTTTTGTCATACTAGCTGGTGGTAATTGTTCATGTGCATTTTTTTCGTAAAATATTTTACCGGTATCTCTTTCGATTAAAATAGCAGAACTTGCGTTTTCAGCTAGTGCTAATTCATCTGTTGTCGATTCATTTTCATTTGCGTTTGTCACCATTGGTTGGAAATAAAATAATAATAGTAACATCGTTAATAGTAGGACTGTTCTTTTCATCATGTGTAAACCTCCAAATACGTAATGTTCATATTTTTTCCATAAACCGTGATTTTTATAACAAAAAAAACACCTGAATTAAAAATTCAGGTGTTTTTCTGTTCTCTATTCTATTGGAGGTAGTCTTTTTCTTGATATTATTTAATAACCTGATAGATTAAATCAAGTCCAGCTACTTTTTTATCAGATATAGTATATGCCTGTTGCATCGTTTCTTCGGACTGCCCAGCAACCTGTGTATCACTAAATAATATAGCAATTGGGTCATCAATAGCTACGTGATCGCCTAATTTTTTTAGAAGTCTAATGCCAACACCATGATTAATAATATCTTCTTTGGTAGCTCTCCCAGCTCCTAAATGCATAGCAGCTATTCCAATTAATTCAGCGTCCATAGAGGATATATAACCTGTTTCTTTCGCTTTAATTTCTATCTCATATGAAGCTTTAGGAAGCTTATCAGGATCATCAATTACACTAATATCTCCACCTTGTGCTTCTACAAATGAGCGAAATGCTTGAAAAGCTTTCCCATTATCAAGGTTTTTCTCTAACTCGATATAAGCCGTTTCATAAGAATCAAAGACTTCAGCTAATACCGTCATATGTGCTGCTAATTCAAGCGATAATCTTCGCAAATCAGGTATATTCTTTCCTTGAAGAACGTCAATCGCTTCCTTCACCTCATTTGCATTGCCAATTTCATGGCCTAATGGTTGGTTCATATCACTTATTACTGCAATCGTATTCCGACCTAAATGTTTTCCGATAGTTACCATTTGTTGTGCTAAAGCTTGTGATTCTTTCATAGTTTTCATAAAAGCACCAGAACCAGTTTTTACGTCTAAGACAATACTATCGGCACCAGATGCTAGTTTTTTACTCATAATTGAACCTGCAATTAATGGAATTGAATCGACTGTTCCAGTCACATCACGTAATGCATATAATTTCTTATCTGCAGGAGCTAAATTACCTGTTTGACCTGCAACTGCTAATTTATATGTATTTACTTGTTCAATAAAAGCTTCTTTATCTAATTCGATTGTGAATCCAGGAATCGATTCTAATTTATCTAATGTACCACCAGTGTGTCCTAAACCTCTTCCAGACATTTTAGCT